>JBAUZG010000097.1:0-13906 GCA_049585195.1 Bryobacteraceae bacterium
GGCTCACTTTGCAAGCCCGCGGAGAGGCCTTCAACATCCTCAACCACACTAATTTTGTGGGAGCGTTCGCGCCGGCAGGGCAGGAGGCCGGGGCAAGCTACGGCACTTTGAGCACTAATCTCAGTTCCTCGAACTTCGGGCAAGTCACCGGCGCATACGATCCTCGCATCCTGCAATTCGCTATGAAGCTGGTTTTCTGACGCGTTCAAGCGTCAACACGGCCGCTTGAGATTTGCTTGCTCATCTACCGTTTCGGAGGTGCTCCAAACGCGTAGACGTTGGAGTCGTGATCTACTACATAAACTTGCCCGTTAGCTACGGCAAGCCCGCTGAAATGAACCCACGACGCAATCGCGTCCCTGCTATTGAAGAGCTCTTTACCGGTCGAGGCGTCGAGAGCGCGGAGCACCGCTGGGTGGGTGTTCAGTAGCCGAGTTTTTTCATCGCCATGTTGGATGGCATTCTCGCCGGTCGATAGAGCGAAGAGTACACCGTTCGCAATTACAGGCGGGTCGGGCATGTTAAAGCCTCCAGAGATCCAGGCTGGCTCCAACTTCGGGTTTTGCGTCTCGGTGGCTGCCACTATTTTGAAAGCCATGATGCTGCCGTGCTGAGTGTCGCCGTTGGTTGAAGGAAAGGCGGAAGCGCTCGGGGCAGGTGGTCCTCCCATTGGGACGTACAGCCACGTCTGCCCTTCGAGATCGCGGGCCGTCGAGAGTCCGCCCCAGATACCGAGGCCTTCACAACAGACGCCCTTGTCGTTACCGAGCCTCGCAGAGCTAAACAGCGTTGTTTGGTGATCTGCGCTGCCTAGTGACTCCGCATTAAGCAGTTTAACGACGCCTTCTTTCGTCCCTGTGGCCAGGAGACGACGGTCTTTCCAACCAAAATAAACAGGGCTGGCGGAGCCGAGATCGAGGTCTTTCCGGCGCAAGTAATCCCAGTTCAGCGGCAGATAGTAATCGAGCAGGTCCAGATTTGGGAGAGAGGCCGCGATAACAGTGTTCGAATAGTCTCCGGCGGCTGGATCGAAGTGGCCGTCTGCGGTAGACCCGTAAACGCGGCCATTGTCGCCGATAATCGGCCCTCCTCGACCCCAGATGCCGGCCGTGTCGGAATTGGAAAGCAGTAGTTGATGAACAACGGGATGATGTCGGTTGCGCACATCTATGCCGTAGAAGCCAGAGAGCCCGGAGCCACAGCCTTGTGAAAGGGTCGTGTAAACAAAGCCGTTGGCAAAGTTCAAGCTCCAGGCTTTGGCATAAGGTGCGACGAATTGCACAGGGCCATAGCGGATGGCGCCGCTACCAAGATCGAGGCCATAAAGCGCTCCGTCACCAGTGATGACATAGAGAATTTGTGTGGATTTATCGATCACCGGCGTGGCAGTGATGCCATTGGGACAGAGGAACGTTCCCTGATAGCCGCCCTTACCGGGCTGGATGCGGTATCTGAAAGTGCGCGTCCAGACCTGTTCACCCGTTTCCGAATCGAGTGCAAAGACAGTCCCGCGGATGCCAGCGACGTAGACAACTGTGCGGACGCCATGTCCGGTGGAAACTCCCGATGCCACCACTGGCGCAGTCAGCGCGAAGAGGCTATAAGACTCGTTTGGGAGTTTCGTCTTCCACTTAAGGACTATCGCGGAGGCATTTTCGCGATTGATGGTGGTCTCTTCAAAGGCCCAACCCGTACGCTGCGGGTCGTGGCCAAAAGTGGTCCAATCAGCAGAGAAGCTTGGTATCGAGAGACTGAGGGCAGCGGAGATAACTAGAAACCCGCGCATGGTAGAAGCCATAGTGTGATGTTTAGGATTGTCTCGTCTCGGGGACCGCGTCAATTAGGTCGGACTTGAATGGTGCGCAGCATCAACTCTCGTTTTTGAGAACGCCGCTGCTCCAATTCCTGGACGCGTCGTGCTTGCGCTTCTGCTCGAGAGTCTTTAGTCTTCCGATATAGTTCGAGCAGATTAAGATTTGCCAAATAACTTTCAGGATCCACCTTCAGAGCCCCCTCCAGTTCGAGCCTAGCCTCATCGTAGTTGCCCTGCAACAGCTTGACTTTACCAAGTTCAGCACGAGATTCCGCATAGTTCGGATCTTCATGAATCGATCGGGTTAGATGCTCGGCTGCTTCATCCAATTTCCAATCGAGCTTGGCAATGCGGCCGAGAAAATACTCGGCGCCAGCCGCTGTTTCACGGTTGGCAGCTACAGTGTTCATCTCTCGCCTTGCCTGCTCGTAGTCTCCGGAGGCGAATTCTGCAATTCCCAATGCCAGATGACCGCGGGGATCGTTCGGCTGTGCAGCGACATACTTCTGGAAGTGTGGGATCGCATCGCCTGGGACTTTTTCTTCCAGTTCGACCGATCCGAGCGCGTAGTGATAATAGGCATTCTCGGGATTGATTTTGAGCGCGCGCTCCAATGACCGCTTAGCCTCGACGGGCAGATCGAGTTCGATGGAGACAATGCCGAAAAAGAAAAGAACCGCTGAATTATTCGGCTCGAGATCCCTGGCGTGCGCGAGGTAACCAAGTGCACCCTCGAGATCGTGCTGCTTTTCCGCAACTCTGGCAAGCGCAAGCAAGGGCGCGGTCGATTGCGGCTCCATTTGCGAAGCCTTTTCGAGGGTCTGCCGGGCCTGAGCGAAGCGCCGCAATGATTCATAAGTCTCAGCAAGATGTAGCAGAGTTTCTGCCGATGCCAATTGACGTTTAGCGAGCCCCTCGAGTAAGTTGCAGATAATCTCTTGTTTTCCGGTTCGGGTTAAAACCGGCAAAGTCTCAAGCACGTCATGCTCTGAGAGATCAGAGGCGCCCAATAGATCCTCTCCGGCCTTCGTTGCGTTCGCCTGTTCGCCCATGCCTGCCAGATCGGCGCACCGAAATGCCAGAACGCGCGATTTGGCCTGTTCCGATTCCGGTAATCGCGTCAATTCCTGGAACGATCGCCGAAATTCACCCTGCCATTCCAACAGCGCTGCCAACTGATACCTTGCGTCGACCAACTCGGGATGGATTCTGAGAAGCTGACTATAAACATTTGTCGCTTTTCCCATGGCCGTGGCATCATTGTCGATCCGCATCAGATAGAGCTTGCCAAGATTCAGATAGGCCCCCGTCAGTTGCTGGTTGAGGCGAATCGCTTTAGTGAAGTCGACCTCCGCGGCTCCGTAGTCTTGCTGCTGGGCCTCTAAAATGCCTCGCAAGTCGTAAAGACCGGCGTTTCCGGGGTCACGCTTTAGTGCCGCCGCCAGGGCGGTCGCAGCGGCCGGAAAATCGTTTTTCGACAGAAGTTGTTGGATTTCCGAGATGGTCTTATCGGATGTGTCCACCGGGGCGGCTATCTCGACCGCAAGAGCGCAAAACAGCCCGACCGTGAGCACGCGACACATCAAAGAGGAAAGTACCAGATAAGGATCACTGCCGCTTGTTCAATAGTTCAAAGCGATTGGCGGCCTGCTCCGCCAACTGGTCTTCGCCCTGCCGTCGATAGATTCGGGAAAGCGCATAGTACGGCTCTGGATAGGAATGATTGAGCGAGACGGCCTTCTCCAATTCCGCAATGGCAGCTTGATTGGTTCCGAGCTTCTCATAAGCCAGGCCTAATTTGTAGTGCGCCTGAGGTAACTCAGGGGTGTAGCGAAGCGATTCTTTGAAATACGACTTTGCTTCCTCATATCGCCCTAGCTTCAAGAGTAGTTCTCCAAAATCGAGAGCCGGCCACGGCGAAGGACGAGCGCTGTTCCGATTGCGCGGGATTGCCTCGTCGAACGCGCGAACAGCCTCGTCCGGCTGGCCCAGTGCTTCATAAGAAAGCGCCAGCGAATCGTAAGCCTTGACGAGCTCAGGGTCGAGTCCGATCGCCACCTTCAGCTTTTGGATGGCATCCTGAAATCGCTGCTTCACGAAGTCGAGACGACCGGACCAATACTGATACAGAGCCTGTTTCGGATTGGCTTTCGTCAGCGCGTCAAGTTCCATCAGAGCCCAATCGTTGTGGCCGAGTTTGACATACGCCATCGCCAACGTGAATTGAGATGACTCATCAAGTACGTGAGCGGCTTTCGCCTTCTCTAAAGCGCTGGCACAGTTCAGGTATTGACCATCCAGAAAGAACACGCCGCCCAATGTCGCGAGCAGTGCGGATCGGCGCGGGCTCGCTTTGATCTTGGCTATCAACAACTCTTCTGCTGCTTGATAATCATGAATCCGAAGAACGTTTGCGACGTCCTCGGAAATCTGGGCGGGCAACTGACTATCCGGCTGGACCTCTTCCGGACTGGGAGGATTAAGAGCTCGCAACAGCACAGCGCTTCCCATCAGGAAGGCCGTCACGATAACAGTCCGATACATTTCCTAAAAAGTGATCTTCCCGCCTAACTGGAGATTTCGTGGAGATGTCACAGTCCCGTTCCACATTCCAAAACTAGGACTGGCGACATCCGTAACGAAGTTCGCCTGGAACGAGTGCAGATTCAGAGCATTGAACGCCTCGCCACGGATCTGAATCACAAATCGTTCTCTGATAACGAAATTTTTGGTAATGCCTAGGTCGAGGTTGGTATAGCCAAATCCTCGCAAATTCGAGACCCTTGGACCATCGCCGTAATAAAAGTTGAAGATGCTGGCCGGTTGGAATGCATTTACATTGAACAAGGGTAGGGATGGGTTAAAGTTGCCCATGCTCTGCGCGTAAGGGTTCTGACCGATTAGAATCCCTGGAATGCAAGCGGCGGCAAATTCTGAAGGGACGTTGCAATAGCTGGATCGGAAGGCCAGTGGCTGCCCCGAGTTCACATGGAAGATGCCATTTACTTGCCACCCCGACAGCAGGTAGTTAAAGAATGTCCCAGGAGAGTTGAGGAACGTCTTGCCTCGCCCGAAAGGCAGTTCGTAAGTCCACGAGAAGTTAAAGACGTTAGGAGTATCCGCTGTAGACAAGGCCTTATCACGGTTCTGCTCAAACGGAGAAATTGAGTAGATAGCACTGGCGGCCGAGGATTGCGCGCTATCGGCATCGGTTAGTGTTTTAGAGAAAGTATAAGCTGCCAAAAAATAAAGTCCAGCGGAAAACCGCTTCTCGGCGCTCAATTGCAAAGAATGATAAGTGGAATTACCATCGTTCTCATTCTGACCGAAAATGTTGCCGCAGTACTGCGGATATGGCAGTAGCGCCTGGGCCACCGTTGGAGGGCACCCAGTCATCTGCTGCACCCATCCCGTATAGGGAATCGACACTCCGTCGAGCACCGTCTGTCCTGCGCTGAATTGATCGTTCAGTTTATTACCGAGGGAAAGCAGCTTAGGATTCAGTACATTAATCGGATCGATCTGCGACAGTAACCTGGTCCCCTTGTTTCCGACATACGCAATTGCCACATGCGTATCTTTGCCAACCTGCCGCTCGATCGTAAAGTTCCACTGCTGAGCGTACGGCAGGCGATTGGCATCCACGGGCCGGTAGTTCGGAGCGTTCTGCCCATTCAGGAACCCGGAGTTGATGACGGGCGGCGGTGTAAAGTTTTGTGGGAAACCGTTTTGGAGCAGGAATGCTGGTTGGATGCCTCCTAGTGTGCTGTTGAACGTGACCGTTTCGTTGAAGCCGTCGGTTGCAATTCCTGCGTTCCAGCCAGGGTAAAAGGCCTGTTCGTAGAAGATTCCATAACCGGTCCGGATGACCGTCTTCGGATCGAGCGAATAGGCAATACCGACGCGTGGCCCGAATGCTTTATAGAACGTCTCTTCCGGAGCATCGGCGCCATAGCTTGCAGCTCCCCATTTGGTTCCTGCAAACGCAAGACGCCCGGGGAGGTTACCGGCATCAGGGTTCGGCCCGGTGGGATCGAAGAACGAGGTCTGGTTGTTGGCTTCGCGGGACGGTGTAAAAACGTCCCAACGAAGACCCATCGTTACGCTGAGATTTGACTTCGCCTTCCACGTGTCGCCTGCAAAGAGGCCGAACGCTTTCGCCACGGGAGAAAACTGGGGAAGCGAATAGAAAGCTGCGCTACCGGAACCTACTTCGCCAAGTAGGAAGCTGGCCATCGCATTGCCGCTTACAATTCCGTTGAGTCCCGTGTTCGCGTCAGTGAAGTTAAAGGTACCCGAACCGTTAGGTTGCTGATTCGTGGGATAGTGCAGCCCACGGTACTCTCCTCCAAAATGGAGCGTATGTGTGCCCTTAACCCAAGTAATTGTATCGTTGAAAACGTAGGTCGGCCGAGTCGTTAAGAAATCGGAGTTTCCTCCGTAGGGACTGAATTCACTGGAGTTGAAGTTAATAGATGGTTCGTGTTTGTGGTTATAGACGCCTGCAATTTCCGGCACTTGACTCACACAACAGTCGCTCGAGTTATATACTTGCGTCCGGAGATCGAGATACCCCCACGCCATGTGGTTGACTAACGTCGGCGAGAAAATATGGTCGTAATTAACACGCGCGACATTGCTGTAATTCGGGATGCGAGTATTATTTGTGTCGATCACGGCCGGAAACGCTGCTTGTGTAAAGGGGAGACTACCACGGTAATGGTAAGTTCCGAAGAGATGATCGTTGTCTCCAAAATACTCATCTCCTCGTACGTCAATCTGGTCCGTGTTAGCGTTTAAACTGCTGGCCAAGCCATTCGGCGATACGTAATTATTTGTCAGCCCAGGACGGTTTGGAAGTGGAACGTATTTCAGCCAATCCTGCGCCAAGGAACTCGCCAACAACGGATTGTTTGGACAAATCACATTCGGTTGGCCGCCGTCACAACCCATGAACTGCTGGCGCGTGTAAGGAAGATTATTCGGACCTGTCGGTTGATTGGGATTATAGTTCGGATTTACTTGGGTGGTGGTTGGATCGTATATCGGGTAAGGCCACTGACTAAAATCTCCGGAGCGCATTTGCGCCGTTGGAACGGTTAGAACAGGCTGCGTGGTGGCGCCCACCGAACGATACTGCTCATAATTCATAAAGAAATAAGTCTTGTTAAAGCTGGTCCAGAGGCCCTTCAATCGAGCCGCACCGCCAAGATAGCCGCCATAGTCATTTTCGTTATCCCGTGGCGTAGTGATCGAGCCCCAGGGTTTGGCGTTAAAGAAATTGTTGCGGTTAAATCCGTACGCGCCGCCATGGAGTTGATTGGTGCCTTCCTTCGTGCTGGCGACAATCACAGCCGCTGAGGATGCACCATATTGGACGTCGAAATTCGAAGTCAACACGCTGATTTCGCCCACCGCCTCGGGCGAAATCGGGAAATCGTTCTGGATGGCCACCATTCCGCTTTGGCTCAACAGCCCTTCTTCCATCGTCACGCCATCGAGTGTGGCCTCGTCGGACCACTGCTGGCCGCCGTTGAATCGTGCATAGAACGAGTTCGTGTTTCCGGCCGTATTGACACCTGGCAGCAGCATGACGAATTGCGCGGACGAGCGTTGGCCGCCGGCAACCTGCAATGGCAACGCCTCTATTTCTTGCTTGCTCAAAGTTCCCTTTACTTCGGCTGTTTCGAAGTTGAGTGGCGATGCGTTCGCGTTCACCTCGACAGTTTGGGAAGCAGTGCCGAGTTCCAGGCTCACCGGAATGCGAACCGAATCGTTTAGGTGAAGAACGATGCCACTCTGTACAAAATCGCGAAAGCCCTTGGCGGAGACACGAAGCTCGTAATTCCCCTGCGGCAAATTGGGGAACGAGAACAAGCCTTCCGCGCCGCTCGTCGCCTTCGATACCCCCGCAGTTTGCTCGGATTTCAGCGTCAGTTCCGCTCCGGCAATTGTCGCCCCCGAGCTGTCGGTCACGACTCCGGTAATGGTGCCGTTGGCGTCCTGCCCCCGCGCTATGGAAAAGAAGCAGTAGAAAAATACGAAAACGGCAGCCGGGACCTTCAAGGCACGGCATCGCCATAGCCGCAAAATGGAACGCTTCAACATGGAACCCCCCTCGTCACAAAAACGGCCGTTTCATACTACTTTTATGGATTCCGTCCACAAATTGGTGTGATTATATTCCTGAGCGCCATCGGTGTCAACCGAGATTCACAAAAGATTTTTGAACCCCTTAATCTGTTGTAATCGAATGAAAACAATGGCAAACTCGAGTGGTCCGACGCCAAGAGAAACATTCTCAGATTGCAGACCGCTTCGGCTTTTCATAAGATGGAACGCGTAGATCATCATATGAATAGGCAAAAGGGTCCCATGTATGAACAAGTCGCTCGAGAGATCGCGTTGCATGTCATCACCGAGAACGCAACCAATCTTCCGATCGAATCCGAGCTCTGCCGCAGTTTGAGCGTGAGCCGGACCGTTATTCGCGAAGCCATCAAGACGCTTTCGGCGAAAGGCCTGGTGGAGGTGAGCCCGAAGCGAGGTACGACGGTCAGACCGCGCGAGAAGTGGAATCTGCTCGACTCGAAGGTAATGGAATGGCAGGTTGCCGCTGGCTTGAATGACGAATTGTTCATTAGAAATTTGTGCGAAGTACGGCGGTTTCTAGAGCCAGCCGTAGCCGCGCTGGCGGCCGAGCGGGCGACATCCGAAGAGATTGAACAGCTTTACTGGCATCTCGACGAGATGCAGGTCAATGTTCACAATGACGACAGCTTTATCGCGGCGGACATGAAGTTCCACGGAACCATTTTTTTGGCTTCACGCAACGACCTTCTGCGGCACATTGCGGATGCAATTGATGCCGCGTTACGGGCTAGCCGATCCATCACCGTGCGCAGACCAGGATCTTCGGAAGCGTCGATGCCGTTACACCGAAATGTGGCAGACGCGATTCGAGACCGGGACCCAGATGCAGCCCGTGCAGCGATGATCCTTGTGGTGACAGGCGCCACTCGAGATATCTATCAAGTTCAGCATCCCAAACTCGAGGAACAATGACGGCGCAGATACCTACAGGTGCGCTTTCCGCTCATCAACTCGCCAATCAACCGGGCGGAGTTCTGAAGGCTGTTGCGCGCCGAACCCTGCAATACGATTTCTCAGTCTGGTTTTGGGGTGACGCGATCGCGATGGACGGATTACTCGAGGCTGCTGAACTGCTTGGCGATACCTCATACAGCGACTTCTGTTTGAAATATTTTCAGCGTTGGTCTCAGCGGGTACTCAGTTGGCCCGATCATCTGACTCCGGGGGCGGCGCTTCTGAGACTATATGAACGCACTCATCATCGGTCGCTGCTCGATGCGGCAATACGCCTGGCGGAGTGGATTGCTCATGTTCCGAAAGCGCCAGGCCTGGATGTACAGCTCTATCGGCCGGATCTTCCGGCCTATCGCCATACGGTTTGGGTAGATACGCTGTATCACGAACCGCCGTTTTTCAGCTTACTCGCCCGGGTCACGGGCGCAGGGGAGTATGACCAATACGGTCTTGCTATCTGGAACAGCCATGTCACCTCGCTGAGCAGCACTCGGGGGCCGTTCCTGGCACATGCTTTCGATACCGGAGCCCGAAGGCTGCGCGGCTATGGTTGGGGCCGCGGTAACGGTTGGGCGTTGCTAGGAATGGCAGACACGTTGGAACTGTTGCCGGAAGACCAGGCCGGGTGCGCGGGAGCAACTGAGGATTTTGTGCGCCTGGCTGAGGCTGTGCGGAATGCGCAGGACCCGAGCGGATTTTGGAGAACGCTGTTGCCCGAACGGGAAGTCTATCTGGAAGCGTCGACAGCGGCCTTCTTTGGAGCTGCATTTGTCAAGGGGATTCGGTTAGGGCTGCTCGGACACGAATTCGAGGAAGCAGCCGAACGGGCATGGCACGCCATGCTGAACAATATCGATGAGGACGGCGGTTTTTTCGGTGTTTCCGCATGCACGCACGTAGCTGTCGATCCCGGAGATGATGTTGCCTTGTACAGAACCTTGCCTACGGATGTGAACGTCTGGGGACAAGGCGCCGCACTCCGCTTCGCCGCTGAACGGATTCGCGCGGGGCTGCCCTAGAAGGAGGAAGGTTGCAAGAAGGTCCTCTAGACGGAATTCGGGTTCTGGATGCCTCTCAGATGATGGCAGGCCCTCTTTGTGCGATGCGGCTGGGCGATCTCGGGGCTGAGGTTATCAAAGTGGAACCGCCCGGCAAAGGGGAGTGGGTGCGAACTCACGGATTCGCGAATGCCGAGCTCAACGGCGAGACCACCGCGCTTCTCGGATTGAACCGCAACAAGAAAAGCGTAACGATCAACCTGAAATCGCCCGAGGGACTGGAAATTCTCTACCGGCTTGTCGAGCAAAGCGATATCTTCATACAGAATTTTCGAGTGGGAACAGCGGATCGCATTGGTATCGGTTTCGAGAAGCTTAGCCAGATGAATCCGCGGCTCATTTATTGCTCGATTTCAGGATATGGCGAGGAGGGTCCGTACAAGGGACGGCCGGGGCAAGACTTAGTGGTGCAGGCTTACAGTGGCTCAATGTTCTCGGTGGGTTCAGAAAGCGATCCGCCGATTCCGGGAGCCATGTTTGTAGCCGATGCAGCCGCTGCCTATCAAGCGGCTATCGGAGCGCTCGCAGCTCTATATGCTCGCCAGCGAACAGGAAAAGGACAGAAAATCGACGTCAATCTCCTTGCCAGCGTGATGGATGTTCAGATTCAGGAGATCACAACACATCTCAATCTCGATGTGCTCCCCACGCGGACAGAAGAGCCGCTGGCGCACGCCTGGAACAATGCGCCGTACGGGGTCTATCCGACTGCCGACGGGTGGATCGCGATTGCCATGTCGCCGTTACATGTGTTGGGAGAGGCGCTCGAAAACAATCGTCTTCGCGAGATGACGAAATGGTCTGACGGTGTGACGTATCGTGACGAGGTCTATCGTATCGTTCGAAGTATTCTGCCGCAGCGAACTTCAAAACAATGGCTGCGGATCCTCGACGAGCACGGCCTTTGGGCCGGGCCCGTATACACATATCGAGATCTCGTCCACGACGAGCACGTAATCGCAACGAGCATGATTGCCGAAACGATTCATCCAAAAATCGGGCCGCTTCGCATGCCAAACGTTCCGTTGCGAATGTCGGATACTCCAACAGCAGTTCGAACTGCGCCGCCGCTGCTCGGCGAGCATACAGATGCGCTTCTGCGCGATCTGCTTAACTATGATGCGGGGAAATTACAGGCACTTCGAACATCTGGAGCCATCTAGGTGATGATCGATTCGATTCAAGATGATCTGGTATTCGTTGAGGACGGACCGATTGCGAGAATCACCCTGAACCGCCCGGCTAAGCTCAATACGGTCACTCCCGAAATGGGCAACGCGCTTTTCGAGATCGCCGACGCGATCGATGAGAACGACGACATTCGCGTTGTTGTTCTTAGCGGTACCGGCGAAAGAGCCTTTTCTGCCGGCAGTGATATTAAAGCGCTGGACACTTACGGAACGAATTGGCAGTTGCGAAATCGTAAAGACTACAACCGGGCGATTTGGTCAATCAGAAAACCCGTCCTCGCTTCAATTCGCGGCTACGCCATTGGAGGCGGCCTTGAACTGGCGCTGAGCGCGGATATCCGGATCGCATCGAAGACGGCAAGTTTTGGGGCGGGCGAAGTGAAATTGGGTTGGGTCGGGGGTGCAGGTAATACTCAGCTCTTGCCAAGGCTCGTCGGCTACGGCAAAGCTTTACAGTTGCTTTTGACGGGTGACCTGATTTCAGCGGAAGAGGCGCACCGGTTGGGCCTCGTCCAAGAAGTGGTGGAAGACGGCCTGTTGGAAACCGTTGTGAACGATCTGGCGGCAAAGATTGCTTGCAATCCTCCGATAGCGGTACAGCTTATTAAGCATCTCGTCCGTGTATCGGCAAGCACGGCTCTGAGCGTTGGATTCGAGTACGAAAACGACCTGTTCACGTATTGCTTCACTACCAAAGATCACGAAGAGGGCATAGCCGCTTTCAAAGAGAAACGGCGGCCTGAGTTCAAAGGACGTTAGCTTTATTCGACGCGAGGAAGACACCACCGATGTCCGGCCAGATAATTCAGGAACAGGAACACGCCAAAGCTTTCTGTTTCGCTGAAGGGATACATATCATTGAGTCTGCGCTGGGTGACCGCATCATGCGGCAATTTCTTCTGGCAGGCGACTGTGGGGCGCTTCTTGTCGACACAGGTTTGCATTCCACTCCCTTCGAGCACATTGTTCCGTATGTGGAAAGCATTGGCCTCGATCCCTCTGAAGTCCGCTATGTTTTGACGAGCCATTCTGATTTCGATCATCAGGGCGGAAACATTGCCGCGCGTAAGCTCTTTCCGCGCGCACTCTTTCTTTGCCATGATCTTGACCGAACGCTAATAGAGAGCACTGATCTTCTTATCGAAGAGCGTTATGGCGAATTCAGAGTTGAGCATGGCATTGAGGATGCTCCAGAAACGTCGGCTTGGATTCGGAGCGTAAGCCGCTCGGAGACGCCGATCGACATTGCGCTTAAAGACAAAGCGCACATCCGATTAGGTGCAGGCTGGATGGTTGAACTGCTGCATACGCCAGGTCACTCGCTGGGGCACCTTTCTATTTGGGATCAGCGAAGCCAGACCGCTATTATTGCTGATGCGGTCTTGTGGCGCTATTTACCCACACGAGACGGAAAGCCTGCTTTTCCGCCGACCTATCGCTATGTGAGACCGTATCGGCAAACCATTACGCGCCTGCGAGAGCTAAAGCCAGCACATCTGCTGACCTCGCATTATCCCGTCAAGAGCGGCGCGCAGGTTGATACATTCTTCGCGGAGAGCCTGGATTTTGTGGATCGTTTCGAAGAACGGGTCTACCGAGAAATTGCTGAATCTTGCTCCGCTCTTTCGGCGCGAGATTTAATCGAGCGTCTGTCGCCTCGCTTGGGCGACTGGCCGCCCTCTGCAGCGCAATGTTTGATCTACCCGCTGATCGGACATCTGGAGAGTCTCGAGAAATCAGGTCTCATCGAGGCGCACCGAGACAAAGCTTTTGTGACGTGGAGTTCTGTATCCGGAGGACCGCGAAAGTGAGCCGAATTCGCATTGGCGTGATTGGCGCAGGCTGGTTTGCTACGACAAATCACATACCGGTTCTGGCACGCAGAACGGATGTCGAGCTGACGGCTGTGTGCCGTCCGGGTCGAGAGGCATTGCAGGGGATCCAGGACGCCTTTGGATTCCGTTTTGCGACTGAAGATTACCGGGAGCTTCTCGAGCAGGATCTGGATGGAGTGGTCGTGTCATCCCCGCACGATTTGCACTATGAACACGCGAGCGCAGCCTTGCGGCAGGGATTGCATGTCGTCTGCGAAAAGCCGATGGCGCTCGATCCGGCACAGGCATGGGATCTGGTGAGATTGGCGCAAGCGAACAGTTGCCATTTGCTCGTGCCCTACGGCTGGAATTACAAGCCCTTCGTGCAGACGGCCAAGGAAATGATAGATGACGACGCTGTAGGTGAAATCGAATACATACAAAGCCGCATGGCCTCTCCGACCAAGAGCTTTTTCGCCGGCGTCCCAACAGTACCAGCGGCGTGGACTCCGACGCTGTCTTCTCCTGAGCCGGACACCTGGCAGTGCGCGCGCCGTGGCGGCGGATATGGGCATGGACAGATTACCCATGCCGCCGCTCTGCTGTTCTGGCTAACTCCCTTACGCCCAAAACGGATTGCTTGTTTAATGACCGCACCGGATTCAAGAGTGGATATGTACGACTCTGCTATCGCCGAATTCACCAGCGGGGCGATTGGCACAATCTCTGGCGCCGCAACGTTGCCTGATGGGTTTTCTTTCCAGTTGGATATGCAGATCTTTGGCGCCAAGGGCATGCTCGCGCTCGACGCCGAGGTGGGCCGCGAGCGCCTATTGCTTGCCAGGCACGACGGCACAAGAAAAGAAGTAGCCACAAACCACGGCGATGGAGCTTATTCATGCGTCGATCCGATCGATTGTTTCG
>JBAUZG010000098.1:0-2108 GCA_049585195.1 Bryobacteraceae bacterium
CATAAAAGCCACAGGACCGATGCATTCCTCCTCACACTTGGTTCCTAGACTCCGGTGTGTCCGAGATTCGTGAGCGACCCAAGCTTGTCATCGAGACCGCCCGGGTGCCGAACCGCAGATTTATTCTCATTCCGGGAGCGCGGCAAGTAAATTTGAAACCGTTCTCCGTCCCAAAGTTTTTCAGGGGAAGGAACAGGCATAGTGCCGCGGCAGAACCATCGGCCAATCTGCATTTGAAAAACGCCTACTGGGGCTTTTTCTCGTCCTTCTTCGCATCCTTGGGAGGCTTGGGGACGAAAGTCAACTTGTCGACGTCGCAATTGAACTTGGTCAAATCGACGTCCGAGGTCTTGGCCGCAGCCACGCATTCATTCTCCATGTATACCTGGAGTTGCCGTGCCTGCTGTTGCAGATCGGCCATCTGCATTTGGATTTGTTGCAACTGGCGCACGGCCTTCAAAATCTTTAGCTGCGAGTCTTGGGGCAGGGGCTTGTTGTCGTCCGCCGCCAAAACAGGGATTGTCAGTAGCAGCACGCCGAGAACGATCTTCTTCACTGGGAAAATCCTCCTGTTGATCTTTTATCATCAGCGCAACTCGCTGTGACTGGAAAAAATGGGTCTGTGTGACGTGCGAGGTACGGCTTCTCGAAGGTGCAAACCCTCATACCGCCAAAAGAAGAGCCGGACCCGATTCGATTCGGTCGGAGCAGAAGTCCGTTATTGCGTGATGGTGGCCTGTGAAGTACTAACCATTTTAACTGCGGGGATCTGTGAGAGAAAGGGCAACGAAAATCCATAATAGTACGTGACTTGTACCTGCACCACACAGCCGGGGGTGTTTGTCGGAAACGTCCCGCCGCTCGTACAATCGGTCGCGTTGTCGGCCTCCAGCCCACTCCATGATGCGACAGCGCAGAACGAACCGCCACTCGTCCCGCCGCACGATGTGACGTACATGCCCGGCGGGACAATACCCTGAACGAACGTTTGAATCGGAGCTGAGGTCGTGATGTTGCAAGGCGTCATGGGCGAAAGACAATCAGCGCCGCGCACGCTTGCCCAGCGCGAACCCTCACGCGCCGCATAAGCCACAAAGTGATACGTATACATTGCGCGGCTGAAATCCAAAATACCAAACATCAGGGGAAGCACGACCGCCGTTAGTACAAAAGCACTCTCAAGTAAGGCGGTACCTCGTTCGGTGCGTTTTTGGCTCGGTGGTTTTATCGATCGCTTTTGCACGGAACTCCTATTGGACTGCCAGCCGTATTTTGGCCTGACCATTCAAAGTGATGGGCGGGAAAAGCCCGCCCATGCTAAACATGGGTGTGTATGTTGCTTTGGTTGTGACGACCACGAAATCCACCAGGTGAGTGCAGGCGGACTGCGACAAACCGCAGGAGTTTGTTCCGCCTCCGGCAGTCGAAGTGCCGGAGCACTCGCAACCCCACTGCGCCTGGGGATAGCCAGAGGCCCAGCAAGCGTTATGAGATCCGCCGCAGCTGGTGCTGATGTCCATCGCTTCCTTTTGCGCAGCGGTTACCATTCCTGTCAAGCCGGCCGCATTTAGTAAGCCTGTGCTGGTGGCGCCAAACTGCGCTCCCGCTTTGGCCGCGTTGGTTACTTCAACGCCGTAGTAGTAGCCCCTTCCGAAATTAATCGCTCCCAGAAGAAGAGGAATCAAAACCAATAACGCAACCAGGCTGGCTTCCACGAGGCTCGATCCGCGCTCACGCGATCTCGAAGACCGCGTGACTAGCGCTCGGCGCTGACCGTCGACACAAGTCATGTTCTTATCCTGTCGCATTGTGATGGCCCTCATTGAACCAGAACCGCTGCTCCTTGACGAAGAGGAAACGACGTGGGCAGAGAGGCGTAATTCGTATTGAATTGAAAGTTAGCGAACCAAGTAACGTCCTTGGCCACGAGATAGGTGTAGGGAGCACCAATTCCGAAATTAAAATAGAAGCTGACAACGCCACTGGGAAAATAATACGCGCCAGCGTGTGATACATTTCCGGCTAGGCTAAGGGTTGCACCGAAACACGCCGATGCATTCGAGCTCCCAAACAACCCCCCAAACGTAGGGCAGGCCGCAGTGTAAGTG
>JBAUZG010000099.1:0-4791 GCA_049585195.1 Bryobacteraceae bacterium
GCCGTCGGCAGTTCGAGGTCCGGCTCTAATGCATATTGCTCGGAGTGCCCGCCCACCACCTGGTATTCGCTGTTGCTGAAAAAAGCTAGAAATCGGTAGTAATCTTTCTGCGTGAATGGATCGAACTTATGGTTGTGGCATTGCGCGCAGCCAAGTGTTGAGCCAAGCCACACGGATGCGGTTGTGTTCACGCGGTCCACCAGTTCGTACCAGTAATATTCTTCAGGGTCGACGCCGCCTTCCTGATTCAACATGGTGTTGCGATTGAATCCCGTTGCAATCAGTTGGTCCTTAGTGGGATTGGGCAGCATATCGCCCGCAATCTGGTCGATGGTGAAGTCTTTGAACGACATGTCCTGGTTCAGAGCGCGAATTACCCAATCGCGGTATTCCCAGGCAGTGCGCCGGTTGTCCTTCTCGTATCCATTCGTATCGGCATAACGCGCCATATCGAGCCATTGCCTGGCCCAGCGTTCGCCATAGTGGGGTGAAGCAAGCAGATGGTCGACGACTTTCTCGTAGGCATCCGAACTGCGGTCGGACAAAAATTCGTCGACTTCCCTCGGACTTGGTGGTAGCCCGATCAGATCGAGATATACGCGTCGGATCAACGTCGCTTTGTCGGCTTCCGGTGAAGGCTTCAATCCCTCCTTATCGAGCTTCGCCAGAATGAAATTATCGATGGGATTGCGGACCCACGACGGGTTGCTAACGTTCGGAATCGGCGGCGTTACCGGTTTGATATAAGCCCAATGCTTTAGTGGTTTCGTGGAGGCGGTTGGCTGGGTTGAATCCGGCCCCGGCGCGCCCTTATCGATCCATTCCTGAATGGTCGAGATTTCGTCCGGGCTCAGCGGTGGGCCGCCATAAGGCATCTGAGGCCGTTCTTTGGCGAGCAAGCGTCGAATGATGCGGCTGTCGCTGCTGTGACCAGGAACCACAATCTTTCCGGAATCGCTGCCCTTCAGAATCGCGTTCAGCGAATCGAGCCGCAAGCCCGCTTGCTGAGTCTCGGGTCCGTGGCACTGATAGCAGCGCGCCGACAGAATCGGCCGGACCTTCGTCGCAAACAGAGGCGAGGAGCCGCCCCCGCCCGCCTGAACTGCTTCACCCTTAGCTGCCTCAGCTTTCGCCTCTGAAAAATCGCCTTTATCGACCCAGGCCCGTAGTAGTTGCACTTTCCGGGCTGGCAGCGGATCGCCACCCATTGGCATCCGCGGACCATCAGTCAGGCCGAGGACTCGCTTAATCAGAAGGCTGTCGCTGCTCTTGCCGGGAATGATGGCCGGACCTGACTTTCCACCGCGCAGTACGGCAGCTTGAGAATCGAGCCGTAGCTGACCCATGGCCGCACTGCCTGAGTGACACTTACCGCACGATTGTTGGAGGACCGGCGCAATGTCTTTGCTGTAATCGACGGTCGCTCCATGTGAGGCGATAGGAGCGGAACACCAGAGTCCAACCACGAGCCAAACACCCGCGCAATGGATGTTGAGAAGATGCTTCACGGCAAACTTCGGCCTGTAGGAGGCCTGTATTCGATCATACATGCTTCAGGTATCGGGAACGTACACGATATCCATATTAGTGGGCGGAATAACAGTCGGCTGTGCGTCCCGACAACCGCCTCGTCACTCGTGCCGCAATGCATTGACCGGATCTACTCGGGCGGCGCGAGAGGCGGGAAAATAGGCCGCAATCAACGCGACTGCAATGAGCACGCCAATCGCCGCTCCCACGGTTAGCGGGTCCATGGCGCCGACTCCGTATAGTTGCGTGGCGCTGTCCACGTGTTGATACCGGGCGAGCGACCAGCGCGGCCCAGCGGCATTGAATCCATATAATTGCGTCGCAATCAGCTGCGTACTCAAGGCCGTCGCGCCCAAACCGGCGATCACGCCGGTAGCGACCACGAACGCCGTCTCTTTGAGGATCATTCGGATCACGCTGCTTTTATCTGCGCCAAGAGCCATGCGAATGCCGATCTCATTTGTCCGACGCGCCACGCTGTACGATAAAACGCCATAAATTCCCGCTGCCGCGAGGATCACTGCGAGCATCGCGAAAATCGTCGAAAGCTGGGCGATCAACCTCGGCTGCGCGTTCTGCGCGTCAATCAATTCATTGAGAGTTCGCGCGCTCTCAATGTGCAAATCGCCATCGACTGCAAGAATCGTCCGTGTCACAGCATTGAACATGCGCTTCGGATCGCCGGCCGTGCGGATTTCAAACCATGACGCGCCTACGGTCTGATCCGCAGGCGCGTAAAATTTGGGATCGATCGCGCCGCGCACTGAACTAACCCGAGCGTCTCTTGCGACGCCCACCACCTGCATGGAGCGCCTCACCTCGTTCCCTTGTTCGTCGGGGAGCGTGCTGGTAACGTGTTTGCCTATCGGATTATCGCCGGCAAAGAAGTGGTTGGCAAACGCCTCGTTGATGACGCAAACGCGCAGCGAATTAGCCGTATCCTGCGGACCGATTTCCCGTCCCAGCAGCATCGGAATCTCAAGCGTTGAAAAATAACCCGGACCAACAAAACCGCCGGTCGATCCGCGATCGTCCTCGTTTTGGTGCGTAAATCCCTCCACCGTAACCGGGAACGCTCCGTCGAATCCGCTGAGCAAGCCGCGATCGGAATAGCTGACGGCGCGCACACCTGGGATCTCGCGAATGCGCGCCGCCAGCTCATGATACAGATTTACTGCGCGAGTGCCTTTGTAGCCGGCAGTCGAGCTATCGACATTGATAAGCAACAGATTTGCTCGCGGGTACCCGAGCGCAACCGATTGCAGATTCCACAGCGTTCGCAGGAACAGTCCGGCTCCCATAACAATCAGGACTGAGAGCGCCACTTGCGCGACCACAAGGGCCTTCGCGATGATTGCCCGCTGGCGCGAACCCGTTGCGCTTCGGCCGGTTTCCTTGAGGCTCTGGTTTACGGCCGTGCGCGTGGCGCGAAATGCGGGAGCAAGCCAGAACAGAATGCCGGTCAGGAGAGTTGCACAGACGGTAAATGCAAGCACGCGCAGGTCGATGCCCGCGTACAGTTTGAACCCCTCATCGGCCTCAGAGAGGAGCACTAGCAAGGCTCGCGACGCCGTGGCGGCTACGAGTATGCCCCCGATACCGCCCATGGCCGCTACGAGTAAGCTCTCGGTCAAAAGTTGCAGTACCAGGCGCCCTTTCGAAGCGCCAATCGAGAGGCGAATGGCCACTTCACGGGAACGCGCGGTCGCTCGAGCGAGCAGCAGGGTTGCGACATTCGCGCATCCGACCAACAAAACCAAGGTCGCGAGCGCCAACAGCATGGTCCACTGTTCAGAGAACTCGTCGCGGCCGTGAAATGCGCGCGTCCGCACAGGCTTCACGACGATATGCTGGTCGAGCGCCTCTCTTCGATCCTGTGCTGCCATCGTAGTGGGATACCTGGCCTCGAGCATTTCCTGGAACAAGACGTTCACTTCGGCCTGAACCTTCGCGATCGTCACACCGGCTTTCCGCCGGCCGAAAGCGTGCAGCCACATTAACGACTGGTCGTGCAATCCGTCTCCGCTTGGCATCACCAGTGGCTGCATCATCATTGGCAGCCACACGTCGGGATCCTGGCCTACGGTCTCGCCGCGAAAACCCTTTGCCGCGACACCAATCACCGGAAGCGTGGCGCGGTAAAGCCGAACGGGCGTGCCAAGTACTGCGCGATTCCCGCCGAATCGCCGCTGCCAGTAGTTGTAGCTGATAACCGCGTAGGGATCTTTGCCGGCCCCTGTTGCATCGCGTTCGTTGAAGAAGCGTCCGATGGCGGGGTGGACGCCAAAGACGGAGAAGTAATTTTCACTCACCAACCGTCCACGCGCTTCTTCCTGCGTGCCGCCTGATATTCGAACCGGCCACCGCTCGAGCCGCAACCCGGAGGCGCACAGGCCAAACATGGTTGTCGCGCGATCGCGCAGTTCGACAAACTCGGGGTAGCTGAGCAGGCTGCGGGTTCCGGTTTGCATTCCGCCCAACACCATCGAAGCGTTCGGATCGGTCAGCATCACCAGCTCATCGGGACTGCGCACAGGCAGGGACTTCAACAACGCGGCATTCAACACGCTGAAAATCGCCGTGTTGATGCCAATCGCCAGCGCTACCGTCAGAACCGCAATCACGGTCGAGCCAGGATGCTTGCCCAACATCCGCAGCCCGAAACGAATATCCTGTAACATTACGCTTCCATTTTGCCGCTTCATTAAGGAAAGCGAGCCCTATAGCCGTGCCACATCAACCTTGCCCATCAACATGAAGCCGCAGACTCTCAACCCGGCTTTGGTCAATGCCGCTCGCGAAGCGATGTTCTGAACGCTCGTGCGGGCTGCGGGAACTCTGCCGGCGAGATAGCATTCCTTCTTTACCTCTTGCAACAGAAAGCTCCCGATTCCGCGGCGCCGGCAATCCTCGCGAACTTCCATGTACAAATCGGCGAACGGCTTGTTGTAGTGGAGGAGGAACCCGCCGGTTGCGACAACCTCTCCGCGCAGCTCCACCACATAGTCTCCAACCGGTTCAGTTTTGTGCTCAAAGATCTGATCGTTGTTGCGTCGTGGACGGAACAGCGTGCCTGGAACGGCATGCTCAGTAACGGCGTGGTCCGTGAAAAGCACGACATCAGCGCTGATTGAAGACGAGAATTCGTAAAGCATCGAGGAAAGCAGCAAGTCGTTGCTCTGGCATTCAATGAATTCGGCGCTCGAACCGGCGAGCAGTGCTCGGAACAGGTCGCTCGCCTTTTTTCTGTGTGGCTGTACG
>JBAUZG010000100.1:0-11423 GCA_049585195.1 Bryobacteraceae bacterium
GATCTGACCAGCAACAATGTATCCGCGCTTAGCACAGACTCCACAAATATTCAAACCGCGTCTAATTACTTGGACGCTCAGCAGGCGCAATACGGCGATTTCCAGGACCAAGTCTCGAACGCGCTTACCTATCAGGGACAGCTCGACACACAGTTGCAGAGCCAGATGAGCTCGCTACAGGATGCCGACGTTGTTTCCGCGGCGACCACCTTGCAGCAGGACGAGACCGAGGAACAAGCGGCTCTGCAAGCCCAAGCCTCGCTTCCCACCAAGACCTTATTCGACTATATCGGTTAGCTTCCGGCAGCCCGATTCCGCGCGGAAGCGCTTGATCGAGAATCACCGGAGCGGCTGATTACAACCACCCTCAGGGGTGTCCAGTAAGCTGCTAAGCCATTGTAAATAAACGCCGTGTATTTGGCATCGCACGTGCTTTTGTAGGCTCGGGACCTGATGGCGATGAGGCGCTCAGAGCAAAAAACCTTCTGGACCGCTATTGCGGTCCTGCTAGGCGTTTCGTTCGCGCTTCACGCTCAGCAACCGAACGAGCCCACTGGCGAGGATCCAACCCGGGGTGTCGCGCGCATCAGCATTGTCCAAGGCGTCGTCAACGTAAAGCGGGGAGATTCGGGAGAAGTTGTGGCAGCCGCGCAAAATGCTCCGCTGATGACCCAGGACCATCTCGAAACGGGCGACGGCTCGCGGTCCGAGATGGAGTTCGATGCGGGCAACCTAGTTCGTTTGGCTCCGAATACAGAATTAGGTCTCGCGGATGTGGAACGTGGCCGCTATCAGATGCAACTGGGGACGGGGACGATCATTTATCGGGTGATCCGGGACTCTCGCGCAGACGTCGAGATCGATACTCCGAGTATTTCCGTTCGCCCCAGCGGAATCGGCGTGTATCGAATCTCCGTCTACGGTGACGGCACGACCGCGGTCACCGTACGAGCAGGCGAGGCGGTAATCTATAGTCCCCGCGGCTCACAGTCTGTCCGCGCAAGGCAAACGATGCTCGTGAGGGGTCCAAGCTCCGACCCGGAATTCCAAATGGAGAGCGAGATCGCGCCCGACCAGTTCGACGACTGGTCTAACAATCGCGACGGGCAGATGCTTTCAGCGCGCAGCCCACAGTACGTCTCGCCCGACATTTATGGAACTGAAGATCTCGATCCGTACGGAAGCTGGGTTCCCTCTAGCTATGGCAACGTATGGGCGCCGCAAGTTGCGCCCGGCTGGGCTCCTTATCAGTATGGACGCTGGGTGTGGGAAGACTACTATGGTTGGACTTGGCTGGACTACGATCCGTGGGGCTGGGCTCCGTTTCATTACGGGCGCTGGTTTTGGAATGGCGGCTACGGATGGTGCTGGTGGCCGGGCGCTCTTCGCCAAGCTTATTCCTGGGCTCCGGCTTTGGTTGGGTTCTTTGGCTTCGGTGGAGGGCTTGGCCTCAATATTGGGTTAGGTTTTGCAAACCTCGCATGGATAGCGCTAGCTCCGTTTGAGCTTTTCCATCCATGGTATGGACATAGTTGGTTTGGCGGCCCCGGGTGGGGGGGTTTTTATAATCACGCTTTCGTTAACAACGCGAATATTTATAGCGCATTTCGTAATGCGAGAATCAACAACGCCATTGCGTACACAGGTATTAACGACTTTGGACGCGCCTCTCAAGCGTTTTACCGGGCAGGCGGCGCCCAAATTAGAAGTGGGTCGCTTGTCCAAGGGCAGGTTCCGATCGCTCCCACCCGGAGCAGCCTGGCGTTTTCGAATCGAGCCCCAATCGGCGTCTCTCCGCGGTTTGCCGCTTCACAGAATCAGCGTTTCTTCAGCCACCAGCAGCCGTCTCAGCTTCAGCGCGTTCCGTTTGAGCGGCAGCAACAGCAAATGGCGCAATTCCAGGAACGAGCGCTCGGGGTCCGGCCCAATTTAGCGAACGAGCAGAGCCGGGCGGGCGGCACCGGTCAGGGATTCCGGCAGTTCTCCACGCCTAACGGCGCCTCGTACGGCGCTATGCAAAGAGGCAGCAATCCAGCCAGCTCCGGCGGCCGCCAAGCCCCGTCCGATAACGCCTGGCATCGTTTTGGCGACCCGGGCGCCAGTTCCTACCTGAGGCCGAACGAACGGCCTGTCCAGGGAGGAGGGGGATGGGGCAGCTTCGGGTCGCCGGGCGGAATAGGCGGGCCGCGCAACCAGGATGCAAGCCGGTATCAAAACAGTTTTGGCGGAGGCCCACGTTACTCGCAGCCTGGAGGGTCGCGCTTCGCGCAACCCATGCGCATCAATCCTCCGATTGTTCAGAGGCCAAGCTACTCCGCGCCCCGTGTTCAGTCCCACTCGAGCGCACCGCATTACAAAGCCCCTTCGGGCGGCGGGCATTCCAGCGGCGGTGGGCATTCCGGTGGTGGCGGACATTCAGGCGGCGGGGGCCACTCGGGAGGCGGCGGACATCACCGCTGATTCGCAAACTCGATTTCGATTTCCCTCAGCCGCTCATGCTTAGCCGTCTCGCATGAGCGGCATTTTTTTGACTAATTAACGAAGCGGATTGGGCTCTTGCTCCGGAATCAATTCCAGAGATGCGAGCCAGGGAGCCGCTTCGCTATCGCTCGGCGCACGATAATCCCCGCGGGGCGAGAGCGAGCCGCCCGATCCCACTTTTGGCGCGTTGGGAATGCAGCTTCGCTTAAACTGGCTGAATTTAAAGAACCGATAAGTGAAGATGCGCAGATTCTTTTTGATTTGGGAAATGCTGTAGGCGCGATGCTCTTCGATTGGGATGTCGGGCCATCCGCCGATATTCTCGTCACGCCACGCGCAATATGCCAGGAACGCAATCTTCGGTGGAGCATAGCCGAATCGAAGCGTGTGATAGAGGTTGAAATCCTGCAGATCGTAAGGACCGATTGACTCTTCTGTGTGTTGGTGCGGCTCTTCACTTTCAGACGCGCCAGGCACCAGTTCCGGACTGATCTTTGTCGCCAGGATGTCAAACAGCGTGGCGGTAGCATCGTCACCAAGCTGCTTGGTTTGAGCTACCCACCGAACCACATGGGCGATTAGCGTTTTCGGCACGCTCGCGTTCACGTTGTAATGGGACATGTGATCGCCCACGCCGTACGTGCACCAGCCAAGCGCCAGTTCGCTTAAATCGCCTGTTCCAACCACCATGCCGTTGTAGAGGTTGGCCAGCCGGAAGAGGTGGCTGGTTCTCTCGCCCGCCTGCACGTTCTCAAATGTCACGTCATAAACGTTCTCGCCACGGCTAAATGGATGTCCGATATCGGCAAGCGCCTGCCGGCAGCTCGGGCGGATATCAATTTCATGAGCTTCGCTCCCAACGGCACGCATCAACCGCCGAGCCTGATCGAGTGTCCTGAGCGATGTCGCGAAACCCGGCATTGTGCAACCCACGATGTTTTTGCGCGGATATCCCAACAAGTCCATGGCTTGCGCGCTGACTAGCAGGGCCTGAGTTGAGTCCAGGCCGCCCGATATTCCGATGACGGGGCGTTTGATACCGCTTGCATCGAGCCGTTTCGCCAGCCCTTGAACCTGAATTTGGTATACCTCAGCGCAGCGTTGCTCCCGTCCGGCCGTTTCGGTGGGGACGTAAGGGAAGCGGCCCACTGCCCTCTCGAGCAGCAACACATCTTGCCGGGGCAATTCGAGCGAACAACGAATCGTGCGATACGCGTTGAGCCGTTCTCTTTCGCGGATGACATTCTGAGTAAATGTAGTTTGGCGGGCGCGCTCCTGGCTCAAGCGCTCGAGATCGATCTCGGAAGCGATCAACTGCGACTGCGGATGGAAGCGCCGCGACTCGGCGAGAAGGTTTCCATTTTCGGCGATCATTGCTTGCCCGTCCCACGCCAGATCGGTGGTCGATTCGCCGTACCCAGCAGCCGCGAACAGATACGCTGCCATGCAACGTGCCGATTGGCCTACAACCAGTTGGCGGCGGTAGTCCGCTTTTGCAATCGTGATGTTCGATGCCGACAAGTTCAGCAGTACGGTCGCGCCCGCCATAGCGGCATATGAGGAGGGTGGTATGGGGGCCCATAGATCCTCGCAGATCTCGACGTAGAACGTCGAAAGAGGCTGATCGTCGAGAGTGAATAGCAGCCGTTCACCAAATGGAATGTCTCGCTGGCCGCAAAGTTCGATCCTGTCGGAAGTCGCCGCATCAGCCGGAGCGAATTGCCGCATTTCGTAAAATTCGCGATAATTCGGCAGATAAGTTTTGGGAACCACACCCAGAATACGTCCGGCCGCGGCTACGACCGCGCAATTAAAGAGAAGATGATTGATTCTAAGCGGCAGCCCGACTACTGCGACAGTGGGGACTCCGGCTGTTTCCTCGACCACTTGTCTCAGAGCTTCAAGCGAACCGTCGAGAAGCGCCCTCTGATGAAATAGATCTTCGCAAGAATATGCCGATAATCCTAATTCCGGGAACAAAACCAGAGTGGCCTTAATTTCTGCGGCCCGTTTCATGAGCGCGATCGTCTCGGCGGCATTGAAAACCGGGTCGGCCACACGTACGACGGGCGTTGCTACGGCCACTCGTATGAAGTCGTGATTTAGGAAATTGAAGAATTGTTGCGCGTGTTTCAAGGCTGTTCAGCCAGATTCCTAGTGCTCTTGTCTTCGAGTGTGACATACGGATTTATGATCCGAGCCACGGACCGCGCTACCATTTATACTCAGTAGTTCGATGGAGCGTGGTTTCAGGCACGGGGCACTTTCGTTCGGCGTGGCAATACTCGTGGCGTGCCCGGGATGGGCCGCAAACGGCCGTTCAGCCCCGAAAGTCACGTTTAACAAGCAAATTGCGCCGATCATATACGAAAATTGCGCGCCCTGCCACCGGCCGGGAGAATCGGGTCCGTTTTCGCTTCTGTCCTATGAAGACGTGAAGAGCCACGCCAGCCAAATTGTCGATGTCACGAAGCGGCGCTTCATGCCACCGTGGCTTCCGCAAGCGGGCTACGGCAGTTTTTTGGAAGAACGGCGGCTGACGGACCTGCAAATTCAGTTAATTCAGCAATGGGTGGAACAGGGAGCATTGCCCGGTTCGAGTAAGCATGCTCCCGCGCCTCCGAACTTTTCATCCGAGTGGCAGCTTGGACCGCCGGATCTCGTTGTACACGTAACCAAGCCGTACCAGCTTTACGCCGATGGACCCGAGGTTTTCTGGAATTTCATCATGCCCGTGCCCATCACCACTACGAAATGGGTACGGGCGATTGAAGTACGGCCGGGTAATCCACGCGTTTTTCATCACGCCAACGTCATTATCGATCGGTCAGGGTCGGCACGCCGTCACGAGCAGACGCCCGGAGCGGGATTCCCTGGTATGGATCTGACAGTGGAAGAATCGACGTTCGATCCCGATGGCCACTTCCTATCCTGGAAACCGGGAAGCGCTCCCATGACTGAACCCGATGGTATGGCGTGGCGGGCCGACCCCGGCATGGACCTAGTGCTGAACACGCACCTCCGCCCTACCGGGAAAATAGAGACCGTCAATCCGGAAATCGGCATTTACTTTACGGACAAGCCGCAATCGAAGTTTCCGATGCTCATTCAACTCGAGCACGACGGCGCGCTTTCCATCAAGCCCGGCGACCACGATTTTTTGGATACCGACGATTTCCGCGTTCCGCTTGACGTGCGTGTTCTCGCCATTTACCCGCATGCCCACTATCTTTGCAAGCTGATGGAAGGCTACGCGACGCTGCCCGACGGTACACGAAAATGGCTGGTTCGAATTCCCGACTGGGATTTCAACTGGCAGGGGGTCTTCCGCTACAAAGATCCCGTCTTCCTCCCGCGCGGCACGGTTGTTCACATGCGGTATCACTATGACAATTCAACGGACAATGCGCGCAACCCAAATAATCCGCCGAAGCTCGTTACGGCAGGCATACGGTCCACCGATGAAATGGGTCACCTGTGGCTGCAAGTGCTTCCCGTTGAGCCGGGCGATCAGCGCGCCGTGCTTCAGGAGGCATTGACGACAGAGCGGCTCGCAAAATATCCCGACGATTTTGGAGCCAACTTCAACATGGGCGATCTTTCGTTGAGTAAGGGCGACACAGACTCCGCGATCCGGTATTTTACGCTTGCGTGGAAGGCCTCGCCCGAGAGCGTGGTTGCGGCGACAGAGTTGGGCGTTGCGCTGTTTACCGCATCGAAGATTTCCGACGCGGAAACGCAATTCCGGAAGGTTCTGGAAATGGACCCGCGATACACGGATGCCCGTTACAATCTCGCCAGCGCTGAAGCCGAGAACGGCGAGTGGGAAGCGGCCGCGAACGATTTCAAGCAAGTCATAACGGAGCGGCCTGACAACGAAAAGGCCCGTCAACATTTGGGCGAAGTTCTCTATCTCTGGGGAGACGATCTGGCAAAGGCAGGGAACTACGATCAAGCGCAACTACGCTACCGCCAGGCGCTCGCCTATCGCCCCGACGACGCGGAATTGCACACGAGTCTTGGCATGGCTTTCGTCCAACTTGGGCGCTTGTCCGACGCTCAAACACAATTTGAAGCCGCGGTCCGAATCGATCCGAAGTTTCAACCTGCCCAGAAAGCGCTCGCGACCCTCCACAGCCGCTAACAAGGGCGCTTGGGTTTTGTGCGCGTGAGTCCGCCATTTTAAACGGGGCTGGCGATAGACCGCTCGCAAGGCCGGCTTCCGAATATTCTTCCGCGGTTGAGCCTACCGGCGAAAGTTCATGTTTCGAGCCATTGGCGCAATTCGAGCAGGTTCTCCTTGAGAACATACCCGCAGGCGCCAGCACTCGTCGCAGCCTGGCGTAACGCTGTGTCGTCGTAATCGGTTACGATCACGATCCTCGCTGCCGGATGGGCTGCTTTGATCTGGATCGTGGCTGCGATCCCCTCCACCTCGTTCATTCGAATATCCATCAAAACAAGGTCCGGACGCTCCGCGTTGTATGCGGAGACTGCTTCGGCGCCATTGGTGCATTCGCAAATCTCGTCGGCAAAGGGGAATGCGATGCTGCTGATCAACCGCCGTACTGCGGCATTGTCGTCCACAATCAGGAGTTTCAAATGTTCCTCGATTTGCCACTAAAGTAAACTTTAGCCTTGAAGACGATTGTGGGGAATCGAGGCTGCTACGGATTTCGATTACGTAAGACCCCAGTTTTTATCTACGTGGTGCCACGTAGGAAAACAGTAATGGAGCTGATTAGCTAAACACGCTGGGTTCCCAAATCGATTTCGATGGTGACCGTTGTGCCCTGTCCTGGCGCGGACTGAATAGTAGCTTTCCCTCCGAGCAGTTGTGCTCGCTCCGAAATGCCGATGAGGCCAAAACCGCCTCCGAGGGAGTCCAAATGGTTGGATTCTGGAGCGAAACCTCTTCCGTCATCGCGCGCAGTCAGAATCAGCCGTGCTTCGGCGCGCTGAATCCGTACGATCGCGCGTGCCGCTTGAGAGTGCTTGAGGATGTTGTTCACGCATTCTTGCACGATACGGTAGAAGTTGATCTCAGCCTCCTGAGGAAACATGCCGTCTATATTGTCAATGTGAGCCGAGAAGATAGTTGCCGAAGCCGCAGAAGCCCCTTCGATCATCGCCTCGAGTGCCTTGGTCAAGCCGAGCCGATCTAGACGGTAGGGTCGGAGGTTATACGAAATCTCCTTCACTTCCCGCACGGCTCCAGATGCTTCCGTGGAAATCTCCTCAATTCGTTCGCGTTGTGAGTCATTCAACTCAGCGCTCGCGCGGGCTTGTAAGAGCAAAAGAGCCAAGTTCTTGATGATCACAAGCCGCTGGCCGAGACTGTCATGCAGCTCGGCGGCTATGCGTTTGCGTTCGCTTTCCTGTGATGCAATGAGTTGGCGCGAGAAGGCCTGCTGCGCGGTCCGCGCTCGTTTCAGTTGGCCCAGGCGGTATCGCCAGCCGAGCCACAACGATGTCGCCGCCAGTGTCGACAAAAGGAATGCAAACCACCAGGTTTCGTAAAAGGGCCGGAGCACAACGAACCTAAGACTGCTCCCGGCCTCATTCCACACGCCGTCACTGTTTGCTGCCGTGAGCCTGAAAGTATAGCTACCGGGCGGTACGTGCGAGTAGAAAGCTACGCGCCGTGTACCGGCATCCACCCAATCGTGATCCAAACCCTCCATTTTGTATTTGAACCGAATGCGCTCGGAGCTGATGAAGCTTAACGCTGTGTATTGGATCTCGAAGTTCTCGCGTCCGGGCATGACTCGCACCGGATGGTCGACCGCCATTGGTGTACGATCGATGAGGCAAGACTCGACAATCACCGGCGGCGGTTTCGAGTTGATGGTCAGTTTGTCGGGATCGATTACGGCCACACCGTCCTGCGTCGGGAACCACAGCCTGCCGTCCCGCGCCTTGATACCAGCTGGCGTCAAACCTCCATTGCATTCGGCATTGCGCATGCCGTCGCGCCTTCCGTATGCGATGGAAGTCACCGTGCTCGTTTTGCCGGCGGCGAAATCATTCAGTTGCCGCTTGCTGACTCTATAAATCCCACGGTTGCAGCTCATCCATAAGTTTGCGCGCGAGTCTTCGAGTATCTGAAATACGCCGTTGTTGAACAGTCCTTCACGAACGGTGTAGGTTGTGAACCGGCCGTTTTCGAAACGATCTAGGCCGCCATCATAGGTACCGATCCATAGGACTCCATCTGAATCTTCATACAGAGCCCGAATGGCATTGCTCGCCAAGCCATCCTTTTCCGTCCAGGCTCGCACGTGTCCATCGTGTAGGTTTGACAATCCGCCGTAACCGCCAACCCAGAGATTGCCATCGCGTCCATCGACGATTATGCGGACATCATCGGTCGCGAGGCCGTCTTTCCTCGCGACTGTTGTCCAGCGGCCACTTTCGAATCGGATCAGGCCTTCACCTGTCCCGAACCACATGACGCCACGTCGGTCCTGATGGATGGCCCTGACAGTGGAGAACAACCCATAGCCGCGGACCGGTTCAAACCGCCCGTTTCGCATACGATGAAGCCCGTCCAGCACGGCGACCCACAACATGCCGTCCCGATCCTCATAGATCGCGTTCACCCGGTTCGAAGCCAAACCGTCAGCTGTAGTGTAGGTCGTGCACTTCCCGTTTCTGAACCGGCACAGGCCCCCGGACCAAGTTCCAATCCACAGAGAGCCGTCGCGGCTCTGATAGATGGGGTAGACGTTGCGATCCGGCAGTCCCTGCTCTTTCGAGTAAACATTGATCGGTTGGATACGAAGTCGAAACAAACCCTGACCGTCAGTACAAAGCCAGATACTGCCTTCCCGGTCTTCGAAGAGACTGGTGAAGGCGATTCTCGCCGGTTCGGAGCCCGGCGGCAAGTCTAGGTATTGCACAATGCTGGGGCCGGAATTCCATCCGATCTCACTGTGCCAAACATGCCCCTGTGTGTCGCGATAGTCGGCAGTGAAAGCGGTTCTCCCGTTGCACGCGGGCCCTCCGGTTTGATCGCAGAAGATGCTCGGCCGATGACCGTCAACGAGCTAAGCCAACTTTCCGTTGTTAGTAGCCAGCCAGATGTGATTGTTGAGATCTCGCGCTGCGATAGCTGGCACAGCACGAGGCCATCCAGTTGGAAGAAAATAACTCGACTGCTCGCCGTGAGCAAACAGCTGGAACGCGGTTTCATCGATTTGCCAGAATCCGGTTCGACCATCCGGGGTCAACGACTCAGAGTACTTGTATCCATCGCCAATGAGCGGAATGAATCGCCGGTTGGCTCCATCCCAGCGGCTGACATATCCACGCGCCAGCACCCCAGAAGTTGCCATGGTCGTCACCCGAAATGCCAGATATGTTCTCGGACGGTAATCCGTCTCGCTGAGTGTACGTGGTGAAGCGGCCTTGGTGAAATTGCGTGAGGCCGCTGCCTTCCGTACCGGCCCAGAAGTCTCCTTCGGCAGTGCAGAACAGCGAGCCGAAGCGGTTGCCCTTGATTCCAGGAGTATTGCTTCTGTTGAATGTTGTGAACCGGACCCCGTCGAAACGAACAAGACCATCAAAAGTGGCGAGCCAGAGATAACCGTCCGGGGTTTGACAGATTGCTCGGACTATGTTTTGCGGCAACCCGTTATCCGCGGTCCACCAATCGATCGCAATTTGGGAGCGGACCGGAACCGTCAAACAGACAAGCAGCGGACAGATTTGGATAAGCCGAGAAAAAACAAAGCGTGCTGTAGCTTTCTTGAACACCGGCGGTCGTAATGTATCAGCATCTCAGGTTATCGCGAGTTTTGGACCGCCCTTCGTTCCTCTGTTCACAGATTTTGAGCGGCTGGATCAGTGGATCACACTAGTGTCTACTTGCATAAATCAGAGTACTTGGATTTAGGTTTAGAAGGGAAGACAACGGCCTTTTTCCACTCGAAGGGCGCGGCCGTCGCATTGTAGACAGAAACAAAATCGTCGATAGCTTGTCGGAGTTGGCGAGGCGCAGTGAAACTAGCGCCGCGGAGCGCCTGGCGACTAAGAATGCTGAACCAGCATTCGGCTTGGTTCAGCCAAGACGAGTAGGTAGGAGTGAAGTGAAACTGAACGTTGGGGTGGCGCTTGAGCCAGCGGTCCTCTTTCGGCTTATGGGTGTTGAGATTGTCCAGCACCACGTGGATTTCGCGGTTCGGGTGTACGGCCACAATCTCATTCATGAAATCCAGAAACTCGCGTCGGCGTCGACGGGTGTAGTGTGCCGTCTTCACCTGTCCGGTGGTGATCTCGAGCGCGGCAAATAACGTGGTGGTGCCGTGACGCTTATAGCAGTGGCTGAATCCGTTCACGGCTTTTCCATCCGGCAGACGCAAGTATCCCTGGGCTCGTTCCAGGGCTTGAATCGACGGCTTCTCATCCACTGCAATGACCAGCGCATTCTCAGGAGGGTTTAGGTAGAGACCGACAATGTCGGCCGCCTTGGAACCGAACTCCGGATCGGTACTGATGCACCAACTGCGCCGTCTCTCTAAGCAGATGTTATGCCGTCGCAGAATGCGCCAGACCTGATCCTTGCTGATCTCCGGTAGCGCTTCGGCCAGCAACCGACCATTCCATTGCGCGTAGCCTTTCGGAGGTGCTTGATCGAGCAGTCCCAATACTCGCTTCTCCGTATTCTGGTCATACTTGGCCGGTTTGCCGGAACGGTCTGCATCGCCCAAACCCGCCAACCGTTTGACCCCAAAACGCTGGCGCCATTTCGATACCCGAGCGGCCCGAGTCTTGAGAGCTTTGGCAATTTGCTCATTGGTTCGCCCCTCGCCGGCCAGCAAGATAATCCGTGCACGCTCCACTAGCCGATGCTCGCTTGTGCCGCGTCGGCTCCAATCCTGCAGAGTCTTGGTTTCTTCCTGGGAGAGGCGGATAATCGCGGTGGGCTGGCGCATGCCCAA
>JBAUZG010000101.1:0-6914 GCA_049585195.1 Bryobacteraceae bacterium
GATTATTGGGGCGCGAATCGGGTGGCCGAAGAGAGAATGTAAGTGTGTGATCGGTGCGGACGCCGAGATCGACTCGCATTAGATTCCAGAAGCTGTGTATCGCTAAGCCCGCGCCGGCGAGCAAGGGAAGCGTCAGCGCGAATTCTGAGATCACGAGCGAGCGGCGCAGGCGATGATGGCCGGCACCGGTCCCCGAACGGCCGCCCTCCTTGATCGCTTCGGCGGGATCGACCCGCGAGCCATACCATGCTGTAGCACAGCCGAATAGCAGACCGGCCAGGGTGGTTGCGGCCAGCGTGAAAAGCAGGATTGGAAAATTCAAGCTGAGGTCGGCTTCGCTTGGCAAAGTATTCGGCGGCATTACGGCGACCAAACCCCGTAGCATTGCGTACCCACAACCGATGCCGAGCGCGCCGCCGGCGACGGCAAGCAACAGGCTCTCGGTTAATAGCTGCGCAAAGATCGTTGCGGAATGCGCGCCCAATGCACTGCGAACAGCCATTTCTTTTTGACGGGTCATACTTCGGGCCAGCAGCAGGTTGGCGACGTTGGCGCACGCAATTAGCAGCACGAAGGCCACGGCTACCAGCAGCAGCCAGAGTGTCATGATCCGCTCGCTGGGGATGAAATCGTTCTTGAGCGGCTCGACCAATGCGCCCCAACCCTTGTCGCTATTCGGGTAGTCGCCGGCAAGCCGTGCCGCGACCGCGTCCATATCACCTTGCGCCTGTTTAATGGTGACGCCGGGCTTGAGCCTGCCCATGACGTCGAGCCAGCGAGCGTCGCGACTGAGCTGCTCAGGCTTGAAGGCGAGGGGTACCGCGAATTCTCCCTGGCCGCGGTCCGTCAGGCCCGGAGCGAAGACACCAACGATTGTGTAGGGCTCGCCATCGATTTGCATACTCGTGCCGAGAACATGCGGATCGCTACCGAGCCGCTGCCAGAGTTTGTGCGTGAGGATGACGACGTGGTCTTTGCCAGGCTGGCCTTCTTCGGGCAGAAAATCGCGGCCAAGGAAAAAGGGATATCCCAGCATACGGTACAACCCAGGAGTGGTCATCCGGCCGTCCATGTTTTCCGGTTGATCGCGTGTGGCGACGTTGAAGGAGTTATCGGTCTGAGCATTCAGGTCCTGAAACGCATCGCTCTGCCGTTTCCAATCAAGAAAATCCGCCGGCGAAATTGAGTTGCGATGCCCTCGAAGCTTCGACCAGACCATCACCAACTGGCCGGCCTGCGGATACGGCAAGGGCGCCAGCAACGTTGCGTAGTCCACGGTAAAGATCGCGGTGTTGGCCCCAATTCCCAAGGCCAAGGTCAGGAGCACGGTTAGGGTGAGGGCAGGACGATTGCGCAATTGCCGAAAACCGTACCGCACGTGCTGGAGCAGCATTTCAATCAAGGGTAAGCCGCGCTGGTCTCTATATTCTTCCTTGATCGCCTCGACCGCTCCAAACTTCAGCACCGCTTGGCGACGCGCCTCGACTGGCGGTAACCCGGCTCGAAGATTTGCGGCTGTTTGGAGGGCAAGATGCTCCTCGACCTCTTCCCTTAGCCGCTGCTCATCTCGCCGGCGCATGAGGGAGCTAATCAGCCGCGCGCAGAATCGCTTCCAGGCTTTCATCGCAAGTCACCTCATCCAAGTCAACTCATCCCAAATCTTGAGCCTTCACCGTGAAGAACCTGCCGATAATGGCCGCGGTTTGCTCCCAGTCGCGAGTCTCGGCTTGTAGCTGCTTGCGTCCCTCCCGTGTCAGGCGGTAGAAGCGCGCCCTGCGGTTATTTTCCGAGGCGCCCCACTCGGATGCGATGGCGCCTTCCTGCTCGAGCTTTAACAGCACGGGATACAAGGTGCCTTGATTCACGGCCAGCAGGTCTCCGCTGATCTGCTCGATGCGCCGGGCGACGCCGTAGCCGTGCAGCGGTCCCAGCACCTCCAGAGTTTTAAGCACCATGAGCGCCAATGTGCCTTGCCGGACGTCGGTCTTTTCTTTCATCGGTTTGTTCTTTTGGTTCCCAACAGATAACATCGCACATTTTATTTGGGAACACAACAGGTCGTTAGCAAAGCTTTGCAGGCTGTGGCGTGAGCTCACCGCTGGGCACACAAACGCTACATGTCCCAACTGCTCATTTTGTCGAACTCAGGGCTACCGAAAAAGCGTGAATTCCGCTGGCGGATTCAACCCGGCTTGAAACCTAGCCGAAGAGTTTGCCGGCCGCTGTTTTTAATGCATCGAAGACGCCGCGGTGCTCACCGGTAAGCGAGCCCACGAGGTTTGTCAGAGTCCCAGTGTCAATCTGACCGTCTGCGCCCGTGGCATGTTTAGCGAGCGAGCCCATGAAAAGAGAGGTCACGACTGGGAGGATGCTCTGAATGGTACCAGAGCCGATTCCGGTCTTCTCGGCAATGGTAGAAACAACGTTCGATAGCGCATTGCCTTCGCCGAATAAGTGGCTCAAGATCGTTTGACCGGTTTCCGCAGCCGCGGGGCTGGAGACGGCGGCGGGATCTTCGGTATAGCGCTGCAGATTTCCGCTCTTCAGGATATCCAGGAGGCCGCCTGCGTTTCCGGAAGCGAGTTTTTCCTTGAGACCTCCAGCGAGAAGCGGTGAAGCCGCTGCTACCACGGATCCGACCTGATCCGCTTTAAGGCCGAACTGCGAGGCGAGCTGCTGGCCGACGCCGCTGTTCGCCGCGGAAAGCATTGTTTCAATTAGATTCATATACCCTCCAGGTGCCAGACAGAGTATATCCCAGTACTTCCACGCTGACAATTGCTTCAAGAACGGCTCAGGGCGCGGCCGCAGCGGCTTGTGGAACGGATAATGAAAGCGCCCGTCAGCCGAGAGATAACAGGAGTATATGTCAGGCGTAGTGAAGGCATCGGAAGAGATGAAGCCGACAAGCGCGTCCGGAGGACCGCGCCGGAAAGGACGTTACGCTGTCGCCATTCTGTCGATCGCGGCTGCCGCGCTCACTCATGCACTGTTGGGAAAATCTTTGGGCGATCGAGGAATATATCTCATCTTCTGGCCCGCAGTAATGTTCAGTTCCTGGTATGGCGGTCTCGGCCCAGGTCTCGTTACAACGGCGGGCTCAGCTATCTTCGCTCAGCTTATGTGGATACGGTGGCACGATTCCTTCATGCGAGGAATAACCGACGTCATTGTGCAAGCGGCGTTCATCGCTCTCGCAGTTCTGATCGCCATCCTCAACGAGCAGAGACTGCAAGCCATTGTAAAGGCCAACCTGAGCGAGCGACAGGCAAAGGAAGATCATGACCTCCTTCAACAGGAATTAGATCAACGGAAGGAGTTAGAGGATGATCTGATTCGCGCCAATCGAAGCCTGGCCCGCTCTAACGAAGATCTGGTTAGTTTTGGGCACATGATCAGTCACGATCTCCAGGAACCGCTCCGGACCATGATTCTTTATGCCGAACTATTGGGGCGCCGATATGCCAACACGCTTAGCGGCGAGGGCCGCGAATGGCTCGACTATATCTCATCCTCTGGAAAACGGCTCAGCAAAATGATTCGAAACCTCCTTGACTATTCGAAGGCCGCAAATAGAGATAGCGAAAATCTTACAAGCGTCTGCTTGGCCAGCGTCGTCGGGCTGGCGGAGCAGAATCTGAGCGACCTTGTGCGCGAAACAGGCGCGGAGACCCGAATCGATCAACTGCCGTCGGTAATCGGCGATGAAATACAGCTCTTACAAGTCTTCCAGAATCTGATGTCGAATGCGATGAAATATCGCCGTAACGCGGCTCCAAAAATCGAGATTACCGCCGACTCAACGGAATCCCACTGGATCGTCCGCGTGCGCGATAACGGGATAGGGATCGATTCATCTCAGAGGGAAATGATTTTCAAACCATTTGTCCGCGCAACCAATCAATCGGACGGCTCCGGGATCGGCCTTGCTATTTGCCGCCGCATTGTCGCAAGGCACGGTGGAAAGATTTGGGTGGATTCGGAGCCGGGTCAGGGAAGCACATTCTATTTCTCGCTCGCAAAGGATTTGAAGCACCTGACCTGAGCGCGAGCTGCCTGCTTCTACGAGACATTGGCCGCGAGCGCCGCCGATCTCGATTGAAGCGCTCGCCCTACAATATTTTGGACCTCGGCACGTTCGCTTTCGCTCAACTCTAGCCTGGGCGCACGCACGCGGCTGCTGCCCATTCCGACCCCCTCCTGCACGACTTTGATGAGCTGGACGAATTTCGGCACGGTATCCATGCGGAGCAGCGGCAAAAACCATTGATACAGGGCGAAAGCGCGATCCCGTTCCTGGTTCCGAGCGAGTTCAAACAATTCAACCGACTCGCGCGGGAAGGCATTTGCGAGACCGGCGATCCAACCCACGGCGCCCATCGCCACGGCTTCTACAACCAGGTCATCCACTCCGACTAGAATCTGAAGGCGGCCGGGTTCGACAATTTCACGCAGCGCCGCGATCCTTCGTACGTCGGCGCTCGATTCCTTAATCGCGTGAAGATTGCAGTGTTCATCCAATAATTCCTTCACCTGAACGGGGATGAAATCAACTTTGTATGCGATCGGATTGTTGTAGAGCATACAGGATAGTTCGGTCGCATTCAGTACGGTGGCGACATGCGCCTTCATTTCGCGCCAGTCGCCTACATACACGTATGGCGGCAGAACCATCAGACCCTTGCAGTGCTCGTCCCGCGCGAGCTGCGCCACTTCTACGGCCTCGGCCGTGCTCAAAGCGGAAACGCCCGCCACAATCGGCACGCGATCACCAACGGCTTCCACACAGGCGCTCAGGATGGCGCGTTTCTCGATAGCACGCAGCGTTTGGCCCTCGCCGAGCGACCCTAGCGCAACGATTCCCGAGCACCCACCATCAACCAGCCACTGGCAATGCCGTTTCAGAAATTCGAGATCTATGCTGTGGTCTGGCCTAAAAGGCGTGGTGATTGCCGGTATAACGCCGGTCCATTTCATGTTGTGGTCCATAGGCAATTCAAATTCTACCGGTTGGCAGTGAGTTATTCTGGCTTCGGTCCCGATGTCCAGTGCGCGGTAGGCTTATTCATGACGAAGCGGTAGGAGATCAGTTTGCAATGAGCAGCATTCGTTTTTTCGAGACCATCTGGCAAGACCTGCGCTACGCCCTGAGAACCATGCGCAAAAATCCCGCCTTTACTTTGACGGCTGTCCTTACACTGGCTTTGGGAATCGGCGGCAACACGGCGATGTTCACGATAATCCGAGTGGTGCTGTTGAAACCGCTCGAGTACAGTGATCCCGACCGGCTAGTGCGGGTGTCGGCCGACTACCCAAAGCTGAACCGATGGAACTCGAGCTTCACAAATGCGGTATTCGAGCAAACAATAGCGGCGTCGCAATCATTCAGCGGACTTGGCGCGTACCTCGTGTCACCGGCGAGCATGATTCTGTCCGGGTCCGGTGAACCGGAAGCGCTGAAGGCCGCGCGCGTGTCTGGCAATTTCTTGAATATTCTTGGCGTTCGGCCTGTAGTGGGCCGCGGCTTTCGGGCCGGCGAAGATAAACCTGGAGGTCCCGCGGTAGCCATGATCAGCTCGGAGTTGTGGCAGCGGCGCTTTAGCGGCGATCCGACGGTATCCGGGAAAGCGGTCACGCTCGATTCGATGCCATACACGATCATCGGCGTCCTACCCCAAGGTTTTCAATTTCCGGTCCCTGGAGTAGATGTGTGGGTAGCGAGGCCCGCGGAATGGTCTGCCCTTCCGCCGCGAGTCTGGAACATAGTTCCTTACCTCGCCGGATTCGCGCGGTTAAAGCCAGGCGTAAGCATCGAACAGGCGCGTACCGAAATGAATGTGTTGAGTAGTCAATTCGCGACTCCTGGCTTCGGGAACAACGCGCCCAGGCTACGCATCGAGTGGTTAAAGGATCAACTCGTTCAAAACGTGCGCCAAACACTCTGGATTTTATTTGGCGCAATAGGTTTCGTTCTGCTGATCGCCTGCGCGAATGTGGCTGGTCTGCTACTTGCGCGGTCGAGCTCCCGTTCGCGTGAGTTCGCCGTTCGCACAGCCGTAGGAGCGACGCGGGCAAGGCTCATCCGGCAACTGTTGGCCGAGAGCGTCGCACTGTCGTTGGTGGGCGGCCTTTTGGGGGTGTCGTTGGCAGAGTGGGCTCTCCGCGCGGTCCCTCATATCAGCGCGCTCAATCTGCCGGGCATCGGGCAAATCAGGACAGACAGCACGGTACTTGGATTCACGATCGCTGTCTCTATCGCAACCGGCGTGCTATTCGGACTCTTTCCGTCGCTACAAATCTCGCGGCCCGATTTGGCGGATGAGTTGCGCGAAAGCGGCACGATGGCGGGACGCGGATCGCCGGCGCGGAGTGTTTTCTTATTAAGCGCGCGCGGCCTGCTGGTGGTCGCTCAGATCGCGTTATCAATTGTTTTGCTGATCGGCGCCGCGCTTCTTATGAAGAGCTTTGCGCGTTTGCACAATGTCGATCCGGGATTTAACGCCGCGAACCTCCTGACTGCAAAGATCGGTCTACCGCCGGTTCGCTACGACACTGGCTTAAAGAAGAAGGCTTTCTTCGACGAGTTATCGCAGCGTGTGGCAACGGCACCGGGCGTGCTTGGAGCCGCTGCCGCCATGTCTCTTCGGACTACAAGTTGGATTCGGACTAACATACAGATTGAGGGTCAGCCCTGGGAACAGGACCCAAATAAGTGGCCGTCAGTTCAACTTCAGAGCATCACGCCCACTTATTTCCGCACGTTGGAAATTCCGCTGAGGCGTGGACGAGAGTTTACCGCGCGCGACAACACTCCGGGCGCGCCGCCGGCGATCATCGTCAACGAAAGCTTTGCCCGCCGATTCTGGCCGGCATATCCGAATGGCCAAAACCCGGTGGGGCAATACATGCGGGAG
>JBAUZG010000102.1:0-12762 GCA_049585195.1 Bryobacteraceae bacterium
AAATCCAGATCACAGCGACGGAGTACGACCTGCTGAAGGTACTCGTCCTCAACGCTGGTAGACTCTTGACGCAGGGTCAGTTGACTCATGAACTGTGGGGAGAGATGCAAGATGACGAATCGCTGCGACTACTCCGGACGACGATCGGCACACTCCGTGAAAAGCTAGAGGCCAATTCCGTGCGTTCCCGCCACATCGCAGTAGAACCCGGCGTGGGATATCGCCTACGGACCGAGCCATAGCGTTTCTTGACACCGTTTTGATCTTGCTTGCCGTAGATTCGAATCAGAGAGAGACGAATCCTCGATCCAATGCGGATGACAAGTAGCTCAAGACGGGAGGAACTGACATGAAGCCGGCCGAACTGGAACGGCGGTATGGCCAATCGATTTGGCTGGATTTCATCAGCCGGGGCTTAATTCGAAGTGGAGACTCGAAGCGGCCGATCGAACAGGATCATGTGATTCGCGTCGCCAGTAACCCGACTCTCTTTGAGAAAGCCATCGATAGCGGGCATGACTACGATGGTGACATCCACCGTCTTCTCGCCGCCCAACCGCCGCTTACGGCACATGAGGTGTATGAGCGATGAGCGTCGAAGATGTACGCATGGCGGTCGATGTCCTACGCGGCATCTGTGATCACACGCATGGGGCCGATGCCTTTGTAAGCATCGAGGTCAGTGGCCAGCCGATTGCGTCGTATGCCTACGGCGCTGCTAAACATAACTCAAATGACTCAACTGGGAAAGAACATTGAAAACCGTGTCCCAACAACACATCGATAGATCGCAACCGGCAATAACCGGATCAGTTACATCCATGGAACGTCTGCTTTCGGAGAAGGCCACCCTAGAATCCGAGCTGGGCCGCAAACCAGAAGCGCTGTATGCTGCTCAAGTAGCGGCAGAGGATCAACCCTCGATCATTCACGACCGGTTCATTTCTCTCCACCGGAACAACCTGGCGTACGCGAAGCTTAAAGAAGTGGAGGCCGCACTGGGTCGCCTCCGATCCGGCGATTATGGCACATGTGAGGGATGCGAGGATCGCATCTCTGACCGACGCCTAAAAGCTGTTCCGTGGGCCGGCTTTTGCCTGACCTGCCAAGAGAACGAGAGCGCAGGTAAAAATAAGCAGAACTCGGGTGATCCGCTTGCGGCGTAACGTATAGGCCGGCAGCGTCGCGAGGAGTGCGTCCGAGATCTGTATCCGGCTCGTTCTTAAGATCCCCATTTACAAGCAGGGTCACACTCGTACATCTCATCCTCATAGCTCCTGTCGTACCGCTGCGGTGTCCGGAAGGCGAGGCCGGATAGAGCATGGAACAAAAAGACTCAACAGGAATTAGTGTGAAGAGCCCAGATTACAAGAATGTACCATCGCCGTGGGGCGACGACCTGGAGGAGGCTTTAACGCCCAACGGCAGTGGAAGAAAAAAAAGCACAAGCCCGGTTGGCCGGACACATTCTCGATTCGAACGTACACTCACGCGAGCCTCGGCCGCAAGCATCGTAATTCTCCGACTTTTGCTTGCTTTATATTGGTTCGTCTTGCGGAAATCCAAATTCCTGGTTCACTACGCGGTCGAACGCAAGGCTGTGCCTAGATGGATGGCCGTTTTCAAAATGGGCGCGAAACGCCAAGTCGGGGAAGCCGTGACGTGCAGCAGACTGCCCGCCTATATCTTGCCGGCCACTATCTGCCAGGAAAAAGGGGCCGAAAACAATGTTAAGAGTCGAGAGGATATTCTGTGCGGTTGACTTTTCGGAGTGTTCGACCGAAGCGTCCGATTGCACATATTCGACTGATGGGCATTATGCGACCAAGCTATTTGTTCAGGGCGTATCGGAGGCATTGATTTCGCTCAATGGCGGATGCAAATCTGAGGCGCAGGTGGACGAAATGTATTCGCATCAGACCGCCGCCGCTCATGAACAATTGTGTGAACTGCGGAGCAATGCAAGGAGCGGTCTTGAACAAGAGTTTGTTCCTCAGCATGGGCCTTCGGCCGATTTCATCGCGCCGTTTTTCTCATGCCCGACTTATGGCAGATTTGTGACTGTCGCGAACCGGAAACCAATTCATTGGTCTCGAATCTTTGTTACGACATTGAAGGCGCTTCCGTCAGATCTGACCAGCCGCCACCTCAATGCCGCGGTGGAGGGCTAAGGTATGTTTGCGGGTGATGCATATAAGCTGCTGGAGGGAACAGCGGATGCAGCATTTGTCGTAACAATCGAAGGCGAGATTTGTTTCTGGAATAGCGCCGCCGAGCAGTTATTCGGCTATAAGGCGGAGAGTGTTTTGAACAAGAGATGTCATCAAGTGTTCCGGGGAACGAGTTCGCTAGGCACTCCCGTCTGCACGGGAGAGTGCAGCGTACAATGCTGCGCCACCCAGGGGCGAAGAGTTTCAGCTTTCGATCTGGAGGTTGCAACGCGTTCTGGACAGCGGATCTGGGTCAGTGTTTCCACAATTGTATTCGAGGATTCGCGGCTCCATCGCCGCCTGATCGCACATCTCGCTCACGACATCAGCGACCGTAAGCAAACGGAACAATCTTTCTCGAAAATGATCGATCTATCAAAGGAGATCCTTTCAGTGGGAGATACCCGATCAGGGCTTGCTCCCGTTGAAGCGCTCTCCGCGCAGGAAGAACGGATTTTGAAACTCTTTGCAAGCGCGAAAAACTCCGGGCAAGTCGCAAAGGAGCTGGGAATCACACTGCCAACTCTGAGGAACCACCTCCACTCCGTTAATCTGAAGCTCCGCACGCACAATCGTCTGGAAGCGGTTCTCCATGCCATGAAGCGCGGCCTGATCTAGAGCATACTTTTCCCAAGAAATTCGTTGAGTCATTCCTTCTCATCCGAATTTCGCATGTCGAGGTACGTCCCTTCGTACTTCATGCGAACGGCTAATACTCAAAGCTGAGAAATCACTGGATCAGCGGATCTAGGCTCGTAGTTTTGTGGAAGGATGCTCCAATCCGCACGGGGTTGGAGGAGCAATGGCGCCTGCAAAACGTGATCCGTCCCGTTAGTATGTACCAAGTGGGACTAGAAAAACTATCAGAATGCTTATACATTCCCGACATTCTCGATGATTCTTCACGTTTAGAATCTATCGCAACGGCCTACCCCCATCATCCGAATTCTCCGTCGCTACTCGGGCAGCGTATAACGAGCATCGATGAGGCGACGTATTAGGTTTCGGGTTTCCGCAGGCTGCAGGTTCGGTCTTTGCTCGATGCGCTCCGTCTGCTCCGCGAGATAGGGATCCTTCACAGCCTCACGGAACCACCGCGAGTAATCACCCCGGTACAGGTGAAACAGCCACGTTTCGTCATCAATACCCTCGGCAAGTTGGGAAAATGTCATTAGATTTTGAGCTCTCAGGTTCTGCCGGCCCCTTGGTCCGCGGAAATAAAAGCTGTGATAGCGCATATTCCCCTCCGCATATTTACGGCGATGACGGATGCGATCACGGCTCCCGGGAATGACGGTCATCGAGAACGGAAGGTGGCCCAAGCGCGGGAACCAAACGACAGCGTGCCCGGCCTCATACGATAGGCCTTCGGGCCAAAGGACAGCGTTGCCGCTCACGCTACTAAAGCTACCCAACGTCTTGTCCGGCGATTGACCGACTGCGATGATTACATCTACTAGCGATAAGATCGCGGGCGGGAGGTGATCCGGCTGCACGGTAACCAAAACCGTTTCCCCAAGTTGCTGCGGCAGGGCTTCGGGCAGGTGCCCCCACTCGACAGGCAACAGGTGATGGGCTTCATCGAGGACGACCCAATGCGGACGCCCGGTACGGGTTCGCAGCATCCGAAGGCCAGGAAAAAACTGACCGAAGAAGATTGGCCGATCTGCGAGCTGAATGCCCAGGAGATTGACGTTCAAGTTGATCTTCGGATCCTCGAGAATGGCAAGTACTTCATTGATGCTAACCGCATGATCCCGATTGCCCAGAGTGATCATTCCTTGCGACGGTCCGTAATCGCCCTCGGGATCAATAACGCAGACCTGATAATCCTGCTCTATGAGGCGCTCCACTATGCCGGCGGCCACCGTGGATTTGCCGCTCCCAGACGGTCCGGCGATCAGAATATTCACGCCATATGGAGGGACCGCGATCGCCGTCCCGTCAGCGCGCAATCCAACAGTGATGAAGTGCTGCTCGAGTTTGCCCTCGACCCTCGCCAGGTCATCTGTGATCAACTCGTCGATCAACTCCGCCACGCCTCCTCCGGCTTCCCTCTGTGTTACAAGGGCGGCGAGCCGACGAATGGCAGGCACGGCGTTGGCAACCGCGACCGGGCATTCGCAACGCTCCAGAAAAGAGTAATCATTCTGGGCGTCACCGATGCCGACGGCTTCGTGGAACGAAAGACCAAGCTTTCGCAGCGCATAGTCGAGTCCGGTCATCTTATTGATGCCATTGGGAAGCACCATCACGGCTTCTCTATTGAAGATCACATGCAGCGCCAGCCCCGTCTCCTGAATCGCTTGAAGAACCGCGATGTGATTCGGCAGCCAAGTCGACACGATCACCCGCCCCACTTCGATCCGATCCACACCGAGGCTACTGAGACGCTTGATAAACTCCGCGGGGAGTGGTTTGGCGAGCAGTGTTTGGGACCGCGTACGCGGTGCATAGACGAGAGCTCCGTTTTCCGCGACAACAGAATCGAACAGATCGATGTCCGGGCAGGCGGCCAGCAGGTCATCCAGCCGCCTGCCAGTCACCAATATCGTCCTCCGACCGGACTGCCGAAGACGCGCGATTGCAGAGACCGCTTCCACAGACATTAGCCCGTCGACAGCGATGGTACCGTCATAATCAGTTGCCAAAATCAAGTAGCGCATCACCAAAAACTAGGTCTGACTCATGTCTGTGCCGACCTGAGCAACGCCGGTTCTGGTCAGCCTACCACGAAAAACCACGGCTCTAGCGACCTAGTAAATAATCAATTCCCAAGATCGCGCCCAGGATCGCCGAGGCAACAGCTACTAACTTCAGAGTGAGAAAGAAATCATCCCATCGCGAATGCTTTGACAATTCGGCTGTGTCTGCCAGAATGGTTTGTTTCTCCATCTCGTCCTCGCATGTATTTGTGTTCTCTAGCATCATGTTTTCCTCTCTCCCCAGCGTTTTGCAATCTTCTGAAAGTTGTTTCGGCAGCCCGGCCCGACAGTGTGCCCGCACTGCCATCGAAGGGCTCTGACGCGATAATCTGGTGATTGGCGGAATAAAGATCCAGCACTTCAACTCATCTGCTCGAAAACCAAACGAGCATCTACCTGCCATTCAGAACCCTTCTTGCTGCCAGTTCGTGCCAGAGCAGACCGAGCTCCCTCCCCTGTGCCCACGAGTCTTCTCAATAGTGCGCCCAAAAGAAGACCGGAAAGGCCTGGTCGTGTAGTTCACGATAGTTGCGAAGGAGATGCGCGGCGCTGTGAGAGTCATTCGCTGCGATGGCCTCACGAACGGCCGATCACAATGCCGGGATGTGGACGACACGTTTTCTCTTTCTCATGTCCCTCGCCTCTTCAAGTATGGTTGCGTCGATCGGTTCCGGGAATAGTGCTTCTGTAATGGCGGTGAGGATAAACGTTACGCCTCGCTGGCACTGCGCAGAGAGAGTCGTCCCGTTATAGCCGTTCCTGCCGACATTACAAACGAACCATTGTCAGAAATCGATCCAGACGTGATATTGGAATCGGATGCTCGTTCCAGGCAGCGGCCTTAAACGCGATACCGTTGAAAACGGAAGGGAGAGAAACATGAGCACGGTTGCCACCTGGCCGACCTTCATGGCAAAACTCACGGAGCGCCACGAAGTAGCCGAGAATACGATGGCCTTTCAGTTCGAAAAACCAGCCGGCTGGGCCTTCAAAGCGGGGCAGTTTGTCGATATCACGCTCTTAAATCCACCAGAAACTGATGCCGAGGGCAACACTCGCGGTTTCTCGATCACGAGTGCGCCGCACGAGCCCGCAATTATGGTGACAACGCGGCTGCGAAATACGGCTTTCAAACGCGTTCTAAAGAGCATCCCCATCGACTCCCAGGTGAAGATCGAAGGTCCGTTCGGGAATTTGACTTTGCATAATAATGTCTCGCGGCCAGCGGTTTTCCTCGCCGGAGGAATTGGTATCACGCCGTTTCGCAGCATCCTGCTACATGCAGCCAAGGAGAAGCTACAGCATCGCATTTTCCTCTTTTACTCGAACCGGCGGCCGGAAGACGCACCATTCCTCGACGAGTTGCAGGCGCTCCAGCAGCAGAATACGAATTATAAGCTCGTTGCGACCATGACGGAGATGGAGAAATCTCACCGCCCCTGGAAAGGCGAAGTCGGGTTAATAAACTACCAAATGCTGGATCGATATCTAAAGGCAGTGGCATCCCCGGAATGGCACAGCGCAGGGCCGATCTACTATATCGCCGGACCGCCACAGATGGTCCGCGATTTTCAAACGATGCTCATCAATTCCGGTATCGATAGCGATGACATTCGTATTGAAGAGTTTGCTGGCTACTGAACCCTTGACCGAATCCAAGAAATTCGAACCACCGAAAGATAAATGGCCGAAGATGGGTATCCCTTTCACTCAGCCGACCCCAACCTATTGTGCCTGCTCTGGAGATTTGGCGCGGCCGATTAAGGTGTCGTAGGTCTTCCGAGAGGTGCTGGCTGCCTGTTGCATGAGGCGGAAGAAGAGCTTGCCGCGGCTTTTCGACTTCCGACGGTTGAACCGAAAAGTGAATTCATCCAGGTAGTAGGACAGGTGTTGGGGCGCCACGGCGCCTTGGTGGGTACCGAGTAGCCAGCGCTTCAATAAGCCGGCGATCCGGTGAAGGCGCGGCATCAGCGTGGAGGCTTCCTGCCTCCGTCCTCGCAGCACCGTGATCTCCCGCTCGTACCCCCTTCTTATCCAAGCCCGAGTAGCCTTGCCAGCCGTCGGTGTGGAGCGTACTCCCCGGCTCGACGCAATCCTGGACGAAGGTATGCAGGCTGGCGGCGGAGGCGTCTTCAATCATCCGCATCCGAATCCGCCCAATGCCCGCGCCATCGGCCTCGGCGGCTATGACGACCAAAGCTTTACTTTCGGTTTGCCTGCCTGCGACGCCCTCTTCCAATCCACCCCGTGCCTCCATGCGTTTCAAGCATTTTGGATGGAGCCGATCGAGTGGTCTAGGCTCATGACTCCCTGAAGCAACCCGCAAGATCACGTCCAGCACCTCTCGATCTTGCGCAAATTTTGCACACAACATCATCTCTCTCTGCGAGGCGGACGTAGTGATGTGGGCGTACCCCACCGCTAGTCTCGTCAATCGCCTATTCTGGTACGCTCGGCCACGCTCTCCAAATCGGTTGGGCCGTTCTGCGCGTTGCGCCACTGCTCTCATTAACGAGCCAGGGTGCGTATCGCGGGTGGGCACTCATCCTTGGAGCGAGCTGGCGCATTAACGCGCCAAAAAGTCACTTGAGCTCGAACAAAGATTGTTGCGTCTGTTGAAGGCAATCTCGAACCGGACATTTTGATTCTCCAGTCCGTCTTGCCTTACAACGTGCATAGCTGAGGTCGAGACGAAAGAGGCGCGTCACGGCGAAAGGAACCATTCATGAGCTTAGAGAAAGTTAGCGAGATTGTCTCGGCCATTGAGGCTGGCTTGCACACATTACCGACGCCGGCTGAGTTCGAGATGGCGTACCAGGCGCGCGTGGCCATTGATCGAATCAGGTTTGCGATCAGCCAAAACGAAAAGAGTGCATCTTCTTGCGACCAGATTCGCGAGGCGAACTTGCAGCTCCTGGATGCCTTGGACCGACTCGAGAATGTCGAGCGCAAATTTCAGATTCGCTGCGCCAGATCCGCTCACTTGTCAAATGGCGCCGGTTATGAGCGGAGGAAAATGCCTTCCGAGCGCAGTGATCCGTCGTTCAACGGGGCAGCAGCACTGCGCGATTCTGAGCGGAGATAAAAAATGTATAGCTTACTAACTGAACTAGAACTTGCGAAACGACTTAACGTCAGCCTTGCGTCCGTCCGACGATGGCGCATTAACGGACGAGGGCCTTTGTTTGTGAAGGTCGGCACATTAGTTCGCTACCGACCAGAAGACGTCGAAATGTGGTTAGGCGAACTAGCCTCGGGAGCGTCTGATTCGTTTCGCTCCCAAATTAGCGTTCCGCGCCTGATGACCAAAATTCGCTAGAGCATCGCCCGATGCGGCAAATCGATCATGAATGACGCGACTACCTGGCAGGATGGTCAATCTATTCCGCGGCACTTCTCCGATCGAAGAGGCAGTGAATGTTGAGCCAGAGGATGTGACGTGGCTGTTAAGAAAAGGGCACCCGGCACGCCCAAAGCGAAGGACCGGGATGGCCTTTACAAACGCCGTGGTTACTGGCATTTCGACTTCAAAGATCCGGACACCGGCAAGTGGCGGAGCAAGACGACCGAGAAGACCAACTACAACGACGCCAAAGAATTCAAGGCACGATTCACAGAGAATCTGGGAACAGGCAAATACAGTCCCAGCAATGATCGAATCAAATTCGTCGATGCAGCCGAATCGTATATTCGACACCGCGAAGTATCGGCCGCCGACGGCACATTACGTCTCGAGAAAGAGCGACTGCGGGCATTGACGCGCGTGCTGGCGCAACTCGCCGGTTCGAACTTGACGTTGCGGGGGATCAACATCGAACTGGTTCGTGCCTACCAGCAGGCCCGCGTTCGTGAAGGCGTGGGCCCGCGCACCGTCAACATGGAGGGACAACTCCTTCGTTCGATACTGAAGCACCACGGACAATGGAAACTCGAGGAAGGCTATGAGCGTCTGCCAGAGCCCTTATCCGAGATAGGGCGCGCACTCAGCCCGGAGGAAGAAGTAACATTGCTGGACACCGCTCGATCACGCGAAAGCTGGTTTGTTGCCTACCACGCCACGGTTCTGGAGAATGAGACCGGTATGCGCGGAGTGGAAATTCGCAATTTACAGTTGAGACGTATCGACATAGACGCGGCGGAGATTCACCTGCAGAAGAGCAAGACCAAAGGTGGTGTGCGGACGATCAGCCTGAGTGCAGATGCCCTTGCATCGGTTCTCGCGCTGGTGGAACGAGCCAGACAGCTCGGAGCGTCGCATCCCGACCACTTCTTGATTCCGGCGCGCCTGAACCGGATCCTGGCGAACGACAATGGCCGCTCGGTTGTGCGGGTATATGATCCGGCAAAACCTACAAAAGGCTGGCGTACCGCGTGGCGCAATCTCACCAAGAAGGCGGGACTCAAGGGGCTGCGAGGACACGACCTCCGCCATAACTGGATCACCGGGCACGCTGAAATTGGTACCCCGCAATCGGTGTTGGAAGCACAGGCGGGTCATCTTTCGAAGCGGATGTCGGACCTCTACAAGCACATCCGGGAAAAGGCTGCTCGCAAAGCCACGGATGAGTTGTCACGAATTCGAGCCGAGCAGAGGGCGGCGGCGCGAGCGAAGCTGGATCAGGAAAAGAAAGAAGAGCCTCGCGGGGATGGAGCCAACGAAGTCCCGTTACCCCACACGCTGACACCAAGGAAGAAGTAGATGGGTCAAATGGTCAAATCAGGAGCTGCCGCGGAATTCGGGTCCGCACGCGCCTTCCGTACATCTTTCCGTACATAGTGGCTTGGCCGACAACAAAGCGCCCTGCAAACCATTGAAAACATTGGTCGGGGCGGGGCGATTTGAACGCCCGACCCCCTGCGCCCAAGGCAGGTGCGCTACCAGGCTGCGCTACGCCCCGACATTTTCCACTCTATTGAGTCTAAAACACTTCTGAACCGAACATTCATTTCCAGAACCCGTTCTCGGTGTCAAAACGTATCAAAACCGTATCAAAATGCGTTCACTGCACCTTGACCGTATCAAAACCTTTAACCTCGCTGGCGTGACGATTGATTTTTTCCAAAGCCTCGCGTTTCATCTGCAGCTTCATCTGCGAATATTTCTTGAAGACTTTTGCGTCGCCCTGTCGAAGCATTTGAGTGACCCATTCATCGGCGACGCCACCGGCGCTAAGCCGGGTTGCGTACGTCGAACGTAGGTCGTAGATGCGAAAGTACTGAATCTTCGCGCGCTTCAGGGTTTTTTTCCAGACAGTTTTGAGGGTCTTCTGATGCCCTGATGGATTCCTTGCACTGGGGAACAAAAAAGGGCCTCGGCTAGCACTTCGGAGCTCCTCGAAGGCTTGGACCGCTATCGGACTAAGTGGAACCTCCCCAATTCCGTTCTGCGTCTTGGAATCAGGAACCCAAGCGATGGCGTTTTCCAGGTCCACTTGTTCTTTCTTCATGGGCATGAGTTCTTTATATACGCGCAAACCCGTCTCCGTAATGATCCGAACCACGTTCCTCAAATACTCCGGTGCGTGAAACTCGATCACTTGCTGCTCTGACCAGGTAACGTAGTGTGGCCGAAACAACCCACGAATTGAAACGGGAAATTCAACGCCTGCGCAGGGATTTGCTGGTAACAATTTCTTTCGAACAGCCACGTTCAATACCCGCCGCAGTACACGGAACTCTTGATGGACGGTTGTCGGTTTAACCAATCCAAGCTCTCGTTGGCCCGTCTGGGTCTTAACGCAGACTCGCGTCTTGATTCGGTCCCTGAGGTACTGCTCGATGTCGTCAGCGGTCACATCGATCAATCGCCACGAACCAAAAGCCTTTTGAAGATGCTTCATTGCTCTCTCGTTGGCTTCATGCGTCTTCTCCGCCCGAATTGGGGGCTTGGAGTAGTTCGCCATGAAAATCTCCCCCCAGTCTTGAAAAAGAAGCTGTTCGCCCTTCCGCACCACCTCCAACGTGCGATTATCACGGGCCTGGAGACGCTCTCGCAGCCGACCTTGCGCCTCGTCCCAGTCCTCACTACCAGTCGACTCCAAGTGGCGGCACCCGGAGCTGTCCCGGTAGCGCATCCACCAGATCTTGCTGTCATTACGTCGATAAACGACACCATCATGTCTAATTTGCCTTGCCAATCTCCACCTCTTGTTTGAATTGCGCGCGGAAGGGTTGTAACTCCGATTTCAGAAATCGAATGTTACGACCCATTACACGGAAGTGGGGAATCTGCTTTCGCTCAACCCAAAGATACACCGTTTGCGGGCTAACGCCAAGGTAGAGAGCGGCCGCTCTTACCGTCAGTGGAATTTCACCCGAAGTGAAGACTTCAGGCGAGTCTTGATGTTCGTGAGGTTGGGGTGAAGTCGGCCGGTCTACAACTGCTTCCGCTATGTTATCGGAGCGTCTCTCCAGCGGCATCTCTAATTCTCCAGTACCAGCGGCTGAGATTTCTGAGGTTTTTGATGCGACCTACACTCTGTAAGCCATGGCGCGGTATCACGGTGACAAATTCGGACTGGCCTTTTGTGGACGATGCTCTGGCGTGTCGTGTCTAGCCCGGCATTGTGTAGAGGCACTACGGGAAAGCGCCTTTAAACTGCAAGCTTTGGCGTTCTAGGGGCTAGAAGAATGCACAGCTCGGGCGAGAGAAAGCTTCCTTTGGCGAAGTACGGACGCTTTTGAGCAGTTTCCTCGGCAATCTCAGCAAAACATCGGCAATCTCGGGCTACTTTCTGCATGGTTAGGTACCTAATCCGGCGGTCGTTTTCTTATCTGTGGATTTGTCTTGGACCCGGAGGATTCGCGTACTTCGCGCGGAAAAGAACGCTTCCCGTTCCATGCCCGAATCGTTTGGGAGCGCTTCCGGTTGCGCGGAGGCGTCTCCAACTCTTTGAAAGCCTTATCGTATTCGGAGCATCCAACGCAAGAATCAGGATTAAGCACGCTATGTTCAGACTGGACGCCTTGGAGGAATTCAGAGTTTTTCACAATCTCCCGCTTTGGCTTGGCTTCCAAGGGCGTGTGCCGTTGATCGCGAGAAAAAGACAAAGCGCCCTTGAATTGTTTGCGATTTGTGGTATATTTTGGGGCATTAAGGGGAGCATACTGCTGCTCTAATCTGTACGTTGCCAAAGGCGCGTCCGCGACGCGACGCCCAAACTCTGTTCGTCCTACTGCTTGGAGAAAGGCATGCCGGTAATCACGATTCCCGTTGACTACGATGAGAAGCTTCAACCCTCCGTAGTACCGATTTGCATCTGCGATACGGATCTCGAAGGTAGGTTGATTCATCCGGACTGGTTTGAGCTAGGAGTCACGCCCGTCGCCGACCGCTTGCGACGATTAGCCCGCCGAGTGCTGAATGATGTTTGGCGTGTCTCGGAGATTGCTGAACTCGCCGTTCATTCTATCTGGAGAAACCGAGGCCCGAACCTAGGAACCGATCCTGGAACTGTGGTCTACAAGCGAGCAAAATGGTACGCAGAAGATTTGCGGGCCGGCGGGCGACGCTTGCGGGCCGGTACCGAAGTTGAGCTGTTTTCGGAAACTGTCGGCCTTCTACAGGACCAATTCGATCTGGTTGCGGAAGCTCAGAATCAGGACATACTAGACAAGCTCGTGGCTCAGGCAAGCGAGATGGGAATGGCCGATGCGGTCGCTATGGTGCCGATGATGTTGCGTGGTTGCAGCGCCGACGAATACATAGAACGCTTTGGGAAAAAGCGAAACACCCTGACCCAAATGTTTTTCCGCAACATGCGGAAAGCCGCGGATACCGCTGGCATTTCTTTGTAGAACCTCCAAGCGAGAGTCTCCGACTCCCTGACTGCAATAATGTCAGGGAC
>JBAUZG010000103.1:0-11148 GCA_049585195.1 Bryobacteraceae bacterium
TCGAGAAGATTGTCGAAGTCGTCGGTCCGATGCTGTCGGCAACAGGGTTGGAATGTGTTGGTGTGGGCTTTCCGGGTATCGTGCGCAATGGCACGATTCAAGACTCGCCCAATCTGGTCCAACTCAATGGCCAGCCGATGCAAACGATGCTCGAATCGGCGCTTCGTCAGTTTGCCGGCGATATTTTCGTTTCTATCTTCAATGACGCCGATGTGGTTGCCGCCGGACTTGCGGCCACGCGCGGCCAACTCGACCGATTAATTCGCGTCTGGACTCTCGGGAATGGAATCGGTTATGGCCGCTATCCGTTTCTCGAGGGAATTTGGGAGGGCGGGCACCTGGTGGTCAGCCTCGATCCGAAAGAACAGTATTGCGGCTGCGGAGGCCGCGGGCACCTCGAGGGCATCATGGGCAATCGCGCCATGCGGCTACGCTTCATGGACCTCGAGCCTGAGGAAGTTTTCGAACTCGCGGGAAAAGGCGAGCAGCGCTGCGTCGATTTTGTGAAGACGTGGCATCGCGCGCTCGCTGCCGCAACAGCCAATAATATTCATCTGGACGGGCCGGGTAAGTTCTTCATCACGGGAATGAACGCGGGGTTTCTCAACGTCAGCCTTCTTAGCGAATATCTACATGAAATGGTGAAGCTGAGTCCTTTGCAAGGCTATGCGCTCGAAGTGGTGCCGGGTGGCGAAGAGATAGCCCTGGTCGGCGCCGCCGTGAACGCCAGGCAGGCTCAATCGCGGCATGGCTGAACGCGCGATGGCTCCTGGCCCGAGGTCCTGGTCTTTCCTGGGGCAAGGCCGCGCCTTTCGCCGCAATCCGCTCGAATATCTAACTTGGCAGCACCGGCAATTCGGAGACTTCTCGCACTTCCGCGTGCTCAACATCGACGCCTATTTGCTCGCTCATCCCGATTACATCCGCGACCTTCTTCTGCAGCATGCTGGGGCGACCGTCAAAAGCATGGCTCTCCAACGGACGAAGTCGCTTTTGGGAGAAGGTTTGTTGACGAGCGAGCCGCCGCTGCACACTCGTCAGCGCCGCTTGATGCAGCCGGCCTTTCATCAGGAACGTCTACTCAGCTACAGCGCCATTATGATCCGTACCGGCGAAGAATGGCTGCGGCGCTGGGACGAAATGCGCCTCGCCGATCGAACCGTCGACCTGCACGGCGAGATGATGCAGATCACCATGTCGATCGTCGTTCGCGCTCTCTTTTCCTCCGACCTTGCGCCCGTTGCTCACAAACTCAGCCAGCTTACAACGTTGGTTGTGCGCATGTTTCCGTACCTGATCTCCCCCTTCGGCGAATACGTCGAGCATTTGCCTTTACCGGTCAGCCGCCGGTACCGTCAAGCGCGCGAACGGCTGGATTCGCTCATTTACGGTTTGATTGGCGAGCGCCGTGCCGGAAAAACCGAAGGCGACGATCTGCTATCGATGCTGCTGGCGGCGCAGGATCAGGAAGCCGTCGCGAGCGAGACTCGAATGACCGATCGCCAGATTCGCGACGAACTCATCACGTTGTTTCTTGCCGGGCATGAGACTACAGCGAATGCGCTCACCTGGACCTGGTACCTTCTTTCGCAGAACCCCGAAGCAGAAGCGCGTTTCCATCAAGAAATCGATCAGGTTTTGGCCGGCCGCTCGCCTGGTGTCGCGGATGTTCCGAATCTCATCTACACTAACGCGGTTCTTTCCGAGTCCATGCGGCTTTATCCTCCGGCTTGGGGGGTCTCGAGAATCACAAAGCAAGACATCCAGATCGGCAACCGTGTAGTTCCTCGGGGTTCTTTGTGCATCGCGTCGCAGTGGGTCACTCATCGCGATCCACGATTTTTTCCAGAACCCGAGCGTTTCCTGCCGGAGCGTTGGACGAACGAGACCGTTGCCCGGCCGCGCTTTTCTTATTTTCCTTTCGGCGCAGGATCTCGCATCTGTATCGGGGAACGGTTCGCGTGGATGGAGGCCACACTCTTGTTCGCTCTCCTTGGCCAGCGATGGCGCTTCCGGCTCGCCGCCGGAGCCAAAGTCGAGCCCGAACCGCTCATCACGCTCCGGCCAAAATTTGGGTTGATCGTGAACGCTGCGCCGAGAGCCTGATTCCGTTTACTCGACTCCGCTCGCTTGGCGCGCTTTCAAGAACTCATCGCCTTGCTTCCAGGTTGGCAGTTTTGGAGCGTCCGCGGCATCGATCCCAATACGCATTCCGAATTGCGCCATCTGCACCATGCTTCCGAAATCCCAATCGGGTTTGTATTCATCCGATGGCCGATGGTAGTGCTCGTTGTTGTACTGTTCAAACGCCGTGGTCCCAAAATTCGCGGGCTTGCCGATGTAAGTCCGGCCGGCCGAGATAGAGAACGAAGGGATGCCCACTCGAGCTAGCGAGAAATGGTCCGAGCGGTAATAATGACCCTGCCCAGGTTCGGCATCCGGCTTGATTTCAAGATGCATGGCAGCCGCGTCCCGCTCAACCAGCGGCCACAGCGTGGTTCGTTCCGCTCCCGTAACTTCCACGTCGCGAGTCTTACCGAACGGAAAAAACGCATCGAAATTCAGATCAATGGCCGTCTTTCCCGGCGGCACAAGCGGATGCTTGCCATAATAGTCGGAGCCGAGCAACCCAGCCTCCTCGGCGGTGACAAACAGGAACAGCGCGCTGCGCTTCGGTTTAAGTGGAAGCGCGGCCCACACGCGAGCAATTTCGAGCACCATTCCGCAGCCAGTTGCGTTATCGACGGCTCCGTTGTAAATTTTGTCTCCGTTGATTGGTACTCCGATTCCCAAATGATCCCAGTGCGCCGTGAAGATGACCGTCTGCGCGGCAAGAGTTGGGTCGCTTCCTTCTACACGGCCCACTACGTTGCGGCTTTCTATGTTGCGAATCTGAACTGGAACACGCCCCGTGATGCGGCCCAATACGATCGGACGAAAGGATTTCTCGTTCGCCATCGCAAGCAGTTGATCGAGCGTCTTGCCGGTGGATGCGATCAGTTTCTCGCCGGCGGCTTGCGTCACCCAGCCCGCAAATTTCAGCCCCTTTTGGCCCGCTTCCAGCTTCTCTTGCGGGTGCTCACCGCTATTCGAACCTCGAACAACTTCCCAGCCATAACCGGCCGTCGGTGTGGTGTGAATAATGATCGCCGCCACGGCGCCCTTTCGCGCAGCCTCTTCATATTTATAAGTCCAGCGGCCATAGTAAGTCAGAGCCGGGCCGCCAAAGAAATTGGGGTCGTTCGATGGCGGTTCGTTGGTGAAAAATACCAACACCTTGCCTTTCACGTCCAGGCCTTTGTAATCGTCCCAGCCAAACTCCGGCGCATCGATGCCATGGCCCACAAACACCGCCTGCGCCGAGAAATTATTCACCGTTGTCTGGGCCAGCGATGTTCCGACAAAGTCGGTGACATAGTGAAACACTGTCCGCCCTCGCGGGCCGGCAAACGAAAGCGTCGCGGTCTTCGAGGTAGTAACGCCCGCAAGCGGCACCGGCTGAAAGTACGTTCCGTTTTCGCCTCCCGGCTTTACGCCTTCGGTCTCGAGTTGCGCGGCCAGAAATTCCGTCGCCAGTTTCTCTCCGCGCGTTCCTACTCCGCGTCCCTCCAACTCGTCGCTTGCCAGATATTTCACATGCGCGCGTATTTTCTCTCCCGAGATTTCGAGGTCCTGGGCCGATAACAGCGCGGCAAACAGACTCGAGGCAAACACAATCGTCGAGATAACGCGAAAGGACATGGTTACAGAATAGCGAGCGCGTCCACGTAAGCTAAACTGAAGTGTTCGGGCCGTGGCGCAGCCTGGCTAGCGCGCTTGCTTGGGGTGCAAGAGGTCCCGGGTTCAAATCCCGGCGGCCCGACCAGTTCGGCCTCATTGATTTAAGCAACTTTTGGTTGCAACATTTGTATACCATTATGGTATGAGGCTGCTGGGCCGGGACAGGGTGGCAAAACACCAGAGGAAGCACCCCGCTACTCGGCCCGGTTTAAATCACTGGCTTTCCGCCGTCGAAGGGGCGCAATGGAGGAGTTTCCCAGAACTGAAGGTCACATTTCGCTCTGCGGACTATGTCGATCCTGTTGCGGTGTTTAATGTCGGTGGGAACAAATGCCGCATAGTGGCGCTGGTGGACTTTGAAGCGCAACTCGTGCAGATCGACCAAGTGATGACGCACCGGGAATATGACCGCTGGAGCAAAAGGAGACAATAGCCAAAATGCTTGTTATGGAGGATCAAAAGACCGCCGCTCCGATTTTAATCGAATCCGACCGGGAGCACGAGGCGGCGCTCAACATCACGCGCGATCTGATGCGGAAGCGGCCCCGCACGTCCGAGGAAACGAAGCTGCTTAAGACCTGGAGCGTGCTGATCCAGGATTACGAGCACCGCCGCTACCCCGAAATGTTCCGCAAATCGGAACCTCGGGACATTCTGCAGTTCCTGATAGAGGAAAACGGTCTGACGCAAGCGGACATACCGGGCGTTCCGCAATCCCGTATTTCAGACATCTTAAGTGGTCGGCGCAATATTAGCCTATCCCAGGCTCACATTTTTGGAGACTTCTTCAAGACGAACTTTGCGCTGTTTCTGAAGTAATCACCGAATCGGGTTAGTACATGCTCTCCCGTATCGAGAAAGAGCCGTCTATGCTTATTCTGTATGGGACAATCCTCACGAAGCGCGCCTGATTCAAGCGCCATTGATTATGGAGAGCAGCGAACGCCCGATCTCCAGGAACAAATCAACCGCTTTACGTGGTTTCATTCGATCGATTTTGGTGGCGGAATTGTAAGCCCTGGCGTGAAGCCGCTCGCGATCCTGAAAGCAGAAGCCGACCGCTATTTCCCCAGATCGTTAGCTGGTAAGACCGTGCTCGACATCGGCTGTTGGGATGGTTTCATGAGCTTCGAAGCACATAGGCGAGGGGCTGCGCGTGTGCTCTCCACCGATCATTTCGCCTGGAATGAAGGACCCGGAAACCGAAAAGCCTTTGAGCTGGGCCGCGCTCACCTCGCGCCCAAATCGAGGTGATGGACATCGATATTCCGGATCTAACGCCATCGAAGATTGGCACTTTCGATATCGTCCTTTTTCTCGGAATCTTCTATCATCTTCGGAATCCCTTTCAGGCGCTCGAAACAGTTTCCAAGTTGGTCAAGGAAACATTCGTCGTTGAAACCCATATGGATGCGCTCGGCATCGAGCAGCCGGCGATGATCTTCTATCCCGGCAAGGAACTCAAAGGTGACCCGAGTAACTGGTGGGGTCCGAACATTGCTTGTGTGACAGCTATGCTGCGAGATCTTGGATTTACGAATATTTCCCACATCCGCCACCCCTTCGTTCACGATCGTGGGATTTTTCATGCGCACCCCGCTGAGATACATGAGGGAGATAACTTGACCTCGTTCTCGCAAGAGATCACTTGCGGAATCACTGAGCTTGAACTAAAGCTTAGAGAGACCTATACGCTCGAGATCAACGTGAAGAATACTGGAATACAGCCTTGGTTTAGGGGACAAGGAGGGGCGACATCGGTTACCGCGGGCTATCGCTGGCGCGATGACGAACGGAATGGCGGGTTCGCCGCTAACCGAGCGCTACTCAATCGTCCTGTGATTCGACCCGGCGAGAGCGATCGGCTGCAGCTGCAGTTGGCCCCGCCATCCACCTCGGGTTCACACACTTTGTGGATATCCATGGTTCAGGAAGGCGTTGATTGGTTTTATGCCCGAGGCGCCAAGCCCCTTTTTTTGCGAGTAAAGGTAGGCTAACCTGGCGCCAGTGGTGGGCCGCACAGCGAATTGTGTCGCTTTCGTTTTGCATTGGGCGTCTTTCGATACGATTTATATACATGAAGTTTTTGAGACGACTGCTCCTGTATGTTCTCGGGAGTTTCGTGGCGGTCTCCATCCTGTTTGCAGCCCAAGCTCAACCGCAAGCTCAGCAAGGTCCCGCGGGAGCAGGCGCCAATGCGGCGCAAACCAAGCCAGCGGCCCCCGGCGATCAGGGCCTCAGGCGCGCCGCCAGGGACTTTCTCGCCATAGGCGCGCCACCCGACCCGGCGGCCGTCGAGCGCGGACAGAAGATATTTGTCTCAACCTGCGCTTTTTGTCACGGCACGAACGCGAATTGCGGTGAAGGCGGGCCGGATCTGATTCGCTCGGTCTTAGTCCTGCACGACGATAACGGCAGCAACATCGGTCCGGTGATTTTGCACGGACGCCCCGGCAAAGGGATGCCGGCATTTGCCTCCATGACGCCCGCGCAGATTTCCGATATCGCGGCGTTTCTGAAATCGAAATCGCAAGGCGCGGCGAATCGCATGGATTATAAGATCCAGAACATTGTCACTGGCGACGCCAGGGCAGGTGAAGCGTATTTCAATGGCGCGGGCAAATGCAATACCTGCCATTCGCCGACGGGCGATTTGGCGGGCATCGCCAGCAAATACGATGCTGTAACTCTGCAGGCACGATTCTTGTTTCCGCGCACGCATTCATACTTTCGAACCGGCCCGCAGCAGGAAACAGCGCCTGTGAAAGCGACGGTTACGCTGCCTTCGGGCGCTATTATTTCTGGGACGCTCGATCAAATCGACGATTTCAACGTTTCCTTACTTGATGCTTCCGGAACCTATCACTCGTTTCCGCTCGATGGGAAAGATGCGGTCAAGGTAAAGCTCGATGATCCGCTCACGGCCCATGCCGAGCTTTTGAAGACATATACCGACGCCGATATGCACAACGTGCTCGCGTATTTGGAGACTCTGAAGTGAAGTTGAACCGGCTTTTCATTCCACTGACGGCGCTTCTGCTGCCTGCATTGGCTTTTTCACAATTTCTCAATCCGCAGAAGCTGCTCGAACCCCCGACCGACATGTGGCCTACATACAACGGCGACTATTCAGGGCGCCGGTTCAGCCCGCTGCAACAGATCGACAGCGGCAATGTGAAATCTTTGGGCCTGGCCTGGGTCTACCATGCCAATACGGGCGGCGGCGGAAATCCGTTTGGAGTCGAAATCAAATCGACGCCTCTCGAAGTGAACGGCGTTCTGTATTTCACCGTTCCGGATCATACGTGGGCTATCGATGCACGGACGGGGCGTGAGTTGTGGCACTTCAAATGGGAAACGAAGGGTGGCATTCATATAGGCAACCGTGGTGTCGGTATTTACGGCGACTGGCTGTTCTTCGAGACGCCCGACAACTATCTGGTTTCCTTGAACGCAAAGGATGGCAAGCTGCGCTGGAGCGTCGAGATCGCCGACCTCAAGCTCGAATACTTCTCGACTCCCGCCCCGCTCATCATTCGCAACCACGTGATTGTCGGAGTAGGAGGAGATTCGCTCGATGTGCCCGGCTATCTCGAATCGCGCGACCCGGAAACCGGCCAGGTGCAGTGGCACTGGAACACTGAGCCAAAACCGGGCGAACCAGGATCGGAGACATGGCCCAACAAGGATGCCATGGAGCATGGCGGAGGGATGACCTGGATGCCAGGCACGTACGATCCGGAGCTCAACCTGATCTATTGGGGCACCGGCAATCCAAATCCCGTCCATGCGGGTCAGGGCCGGAAGGGCGAAAACCTGTGGACCTGCTCGATTGTCGCGCTCAATCCGGATACCGGTAAGCTCGCCTGGTATTTCCAATCTTCTCCGCACGACACGCACGACTGGGATGCCGTGCAGACTCCTATTCTCTTCGATGGAAATGTGGACGGACGGCGGCAGAAGCTAGTGGCGCAGGCCAGCCGCAACGGATATTTTTTCGTGCTCGACCGAACCAACGGCAAACATCTCGTGACGGCCCCGTACATACACACAAACTGGACCAAAGGAATCGACAGCCGCGGAGAGCTCATCCCCAATCCCGCGAAGGAACCTAAAACCGATGGGACTCTCGTTGCGCCGAGCGCCAGTGGCGCAACGAATTGGTTTGCGCCGAGCTACGATCCGGAGACTGGATTCGTTTATGTGGACACCGACCAGTCATACAGCGTCTTCTACCTGACCGATACGAACGAGAAGCCCGAAGGCTATGGAGGCCGCGACCAGGGCGTGTGGTCGCAATCGGCCTTGAAAGCTATCGATTACCGGACTGGCAAGGTTCGTTGGTCGCACGTCTACCCGGGCACCGGTTTCGCGTCGGCAGGAGTTTTGACCACCGCGGGCAAACTGCTCTTCACCGGCGATCCGTCGGGCAACTTTGTCGCATTTGAGCCGGCGGACGGTCACATCCTCTGGCACGCAGGCCTCGGCTCGACCGTGAGCAACGGTCCAATGACCTACGAGCTAGAGGGGCGTCAATACGTTGTCGTCGGAGCAGGCGAAGATCTCTTTGCGTTTAAAATGCCGCAGTGAGTAACGTCAGGCTTCCGCATCCATTAGTTGTTTCACGTCAGTGTGAGCCAGTAAATCGTCGATCGATACAGTAACCGTTCCGTGTCTGCCGACGGCTATTCCGGCGGCAATATTGGCGAGGCGCGTGGCTGTTTCGAGAGTCAGTCCCGCTGCTACGGAGACACTCAGCGCCGCCGCCGCCGTGTCGCCGGCGCCTACGACATCGAACACCTCGCGTGCGGCGGCCGCAACCGCCAGGGGTGGTTTTCCTTGGCGAAAAAGAGTCATGCCCTCGCTCCCCCGAGTCACGAGCACCGATGTCCCCGGCAAAAGCGAAAGAAGCTGGTCGCCCGCCTCGAAGAGATCCCGCTCCGATTCGATCGGTACTCCCGATGCCTGGGCCGCTTCGTTCAAGTTCGGGGTAATCAGGGTGCAACCACGGTACTTCGAGAAGTCGAGCCCCTTCGGATCGACAATCACCTTCAGCTTGTGGGCGCGAGCGCATTCGATCAGCCAGTTGCAAACCGGAGCAGATAGCAGCCCTTTTCCGTAATCGGATAGAACGCAAACAGTGCAGACAGGGGCCGCCGCGCTCACGTTCGCTTTCAGAATCTCGATGGACGCGGAGTGAAGCGGGGCACGCTCTTCACTGTCGAAGCGGACAATCTGCTGCTGGCCGGCCACTACGCGGGTTTTAGCGGTTGTTACACGGCCGCGAACCGGTACGAGCAGTTCGTCGCCGATGCCGGCTTCGAGCAGCGCGGATCGCAACGTCCCTCCGGCTGCATCTTCTCCCACTGCACCGGCCAACCGCACGTGAGCGCCCAGACTGCGCAGATTTGCGGCCACATTGGCCGCGCCGCCCGGAACATAGCGCCGGTTTTTCACGTCGAGCACAGGAACCGGAGCTTCCGGCGAAATGCGGCTGACGCCGCCGAAGACATATTCGTCAAGCATCAGGTCGCCGACCACCAGAATCGTCGTCCGGGCAAAGCAAGACCGAAGATCGCTCATGCTTCTTTATGTTCTCAACGCCGCGCGATGAGACAAGCGCCCATGCTCCACCACTACGTACTTAGCGCGAGCCTCGAACCACTGGTGTGGTCACCCTGGCGAACGCGCTCTTTCTTCTCTTGTGAAACTCCTATTTGTATTCGGAACGCGGCCTGAAGCGATCAAAATGGCGCCGGTTATTCGGGCGGCGAAAAACACCCCTGGTCTGGATGTCCGTAGCTGTGTAACGGGTCAGCATCGCGAAATGCTCGACCAGGTTCTCCGATTCTTCTGCATCTGCCCCGATCACGATCTAGCGGCAATGCAGCAAAATCAGGATCTAAGCAGCCTGACCACGAGAGTCCTCGATGGCTTGCGGCCGGTCCTGCTGGCGGAGCGACCCGATATGGTCCTGGTGCAGGGCGATACGGTTTCGGCTCTGGCTGGGGCTTTAGGCGCTTTCTTCGAGCGGATTCGAGTGGGCCATATCGAAGCGGGCTTACGGACCCACGACCTGCAATCGCCATTTCCTGAGGAAGCCATCCGGCAGATGGTGTCGCGGCTGGCGAGTCTGCATTTCGCGCCCACCGAGATGAATGTCGAAGCACTGTTGAAGGAAGGAGTTCCTCGGCGCGCTGTGTTCCTCACAGGAAATCCGGTCGTCGATTCCGTTCTGTGGACGCGCGACCGCATACGGAGCTCCCGTATGGATCCTCTCAGCGAGGTTATCGACAGGGACGCACTTCGAGAGATAGAACGGGCGTCGCACGTGATTCTAGTAACCGGGCATCGGCGCGAGAATTTCGGTATCGGACTCAGGGAAATCTGCGGTGCAGTGGCTGCGATCGCCCTCGAGCGCCCCGATGCTGCCATTGTTTTCCCCGTGCATCCGAATCCGACCGTTCGCGAGCAGGTGTACAACTCACTTCAAAATGCGAAGAACGTATTTCTTTTGCCTCCGCTCGAGTATCCAGCCTTTGTCCACCTGATGGACAAAAGCACTCTGATACTGAGCGACTCGGGAGGCGTTCAAGAAGAGGCGCCCGCACTGGGTAAACCTGTGCTTGTAACGAGAGCGACGACCGAACGAATGGAGGCCGTGGACACCGGCGCGGTCCGCATCGTTGGAACGAGCCGACGTAATATCGTCAGAGCTGTCAACGAGGTGCTCGACGCCGCGGAACAAGGCCGCATCCTGATGCCCCCGACCACCCCGTTTGGAGACGGGCACGCCGCGGAGAAAATTGTCGACATTATTCGTCAGCAGGCCGAGCTCGCTCATCGCCCGTCTTTACCGTTGCCGGCGGCAGGCAATTGGCCTGGCCGGCTCGAATTCGAGGTCGAGCAGGATACTGGGCGACTGTCCCCTATTGCATAGGCTAAAAAGCCTCTCGCCGGGGCCTGGACTCTCGAGCGGAAAGAAGAGCACAGGGTGGTGCACTCGATTCGATCATCAGTTCACCAGTATGCCGACAAACGGCCAGTGGACTTGAATACCCGAGCGTCGAACGAAAACGTTGCCTGATTTCGGGATGGAATTTCGGGACGAGGCCAACGGCAACGCTCGGCGATACAACGGCCACTGTTTGGTGCTGATTTTGTGACTGGCTTTCGAGACGCTGAAGACCTTGGTTCCAGGACATCCTGGGGTTGTTCCAAAACCTACCCTTTTGGGGACGGATCGGGTATTGTTTGAGTAAAAGAAGAAAGTTGCTGTAGATACTCGTTGGCTTGCGTTTCGGCTTTTCGGCATGCTTCGTTCAAAATCTCGGCGTAACTATCAAGGCTTACTGAAAGCTCCAACTC
>JBAUZG010000104.1:0-3168 GCA_049585195.1 Bryobacteraceae bacterium
GCGAGCGCACGGATGATATTCCTTTGCTTGTTGACTACTTTGTCGGTCGTTTCGGAAAAAAGGCTGGAAAGAAGTTCAGAACTATTGAGAAAAAAACAGTCGAACTGTTCGAATCCTACCAATGGCCGGGCAACGTTCGCGAATTACAAAACGTGATTGAAAGAGCTGTGATCCTGAGCGACGGCGACATTTTTTGCGTGGACGAAACGTGGCTCAAACGGCAAGCGCCACAATTCGCTGCTCCGGCAGTCCGACTTAATAGCGCGCTGCAACGGCAGGAAAAAGAAATGATTGAGGCCGCCCTGGCAGAAGCTCGGGGCCGCGTCTCCGGCCCAGATGGTGCGGCAACGAAATTGGGGCTTCCAAGACCAACCCTTGACGCGAAAATTAAGCGATTGGGAATCGACAAATATCGGTTTAAGGTCCGACGGTCCAGCTGACTCCTGCCTCACTACGTAAAATTCCATAACATTTGCTCATTAAACAGCGTTTGCTCAAGAACGAGCATCGCCGGCGATTCTAAGTCCCACCTTTTCAATGGAGTCTGATCGGACCTTGCGTTGCATTCGCATTCGTGCACTCCGGAGCCGCGATTTCATGACGCTCAAGATTGAACGGATCCGATCGCGGATTCGGCTGAGCGGGGAGTTTCGCTCAGAGCAGCTGGTTCAGGTTCAAGCCGAGATCGAGCGTTGCGAATCATCAGCAGTTTTGGATTTGGAAGAATTGGACCTCGTAGATGTCGAAGGTGTCCGCTTTCTCAACGCGTGTGAGGCAAAGGGCATTTCGGTGTTGCACTGTTCGGCTTACATCAGGGAATGGATGTTGCGGGAACGAAGTCGGCCAGAGCGGAAGGACGCGTGAGCCGTAATTCGGTTCGAAAGATGCCGGTTGGTCGCGGGCAGAACAAACAAATTCGGGCAACATCATGGAGAGCACATGGAACCAATCAACGTGGTGCTAGTTCACGGGGCCTGGGCGGATGGCTCTTCCTGGAGCAAAGTAATTCCTCTCCTGCAAGACGAAGGATTCAATGTGACCGCCGCACAAATTCCGCTTACGTCCATCGAGGATGATGTGGCGATAACGAAAAGGTTGCTTACCGCACAAAACGGGCCGACCGTACTCGTGGGCCACTCCTATGGAGGGATCGTCGTGTCGGGCGCCGGCAGCGGCTCACCCAACGTGAAGGCGCTTGTGTACATCGCTGCGTTTGCACTCGACGAAGGCGAGAGCATAGAGGCGCTAGGCAAGTCTGGGCCAGCTCCTGCTGGCGCTGCTCAGATTCGCCCAGACGCAAATGGATTTCTTTGGATCAACCGCGAAGGGTTCGCGCAGGCGTTTGCTTACGACGTCGACCCAATTCAAGCGCGCGTCATGGCTGCGGTGCAAAAGCCACTCAGCGTTGCTTCCTTTACCGGCAAAGCGGGTGCGCCTGCCTGGAAAAATATTCCGTCCTGGTACATGGTTGCGACGAAAGACCAGATGATCCCGCCGCAAGCCGAGGAATTTATGGCGAAAAGGATGGGTGCGACTATGCGCACGGTGCCTTCGAGTCACGCGGCGATGGTCTCACACCCGAAAGAAGTCACGGATCTCGTCATCTCGGCCGCCGAGTCAACCAGGAAGTCTTCTGTCGCGTTGCCGGGATAGAACAACTTTTTTAATTTACCGAGTGGAAATTCACATGAACAATTCAAGTGAGGAAAATAAACGGCTCGTTTTGGAAGCGTTCGACACGCTGTTCAACAAACGTGACTACGTAACGGCCGGGCGCTATTGGTCCCCTTACTACATTCAACACAGCGCTCATATCGCACCTGGTCGTGAGGGTCTGTTCAATCTCGTGAAGAGCCTTCCCCCGACGCTCAGGTATGAGCCAGGAACGATCGTCGCTGATGGAGACTTCGTCATCGTGCACGGGCGATTTTCGCATTTCGGCCTGCCCGTGAACTGGATTGCTGCGGACATTGTTCTCATCAAGGACAACGTTCTTGTCGAGCACTGGGATGTTATCCAAGACGAAGCCTCGCGCGAACAATCAAAGAGCGGACGCCCGATGTTCGGGACGGAATTTCCGTAATGAAGACCACGCACCTAACGTGAGCATGGGGAATCGTTACGGGGCGAGCCGAAAAAGGGGTCGTAGTGGAAGGTCCGGCTTGATAGTTGGAGAAAGAGGATGAGCGATCGCACACAAGAAACGGTCCCAGTACAGCTCACGAAACCGAAAACCACGAGCTTCATCCGAGAGTCGTTCACAAGCAACTTTTGGATGTCCGGTCTAGCGATATTGAAATACATTCCACGCTACTTCCGAGTGAAGCAAGTGGACGGGAACGCGTTCTTCACCGAGGAAAAACTCCACGAGTTTCGGGACAGGATTCTCCGGATCACACCAGCGAATCCACGGCAGTGGGGAACGATGACCGTCGCACAGATGTTGCATCACCTCAACTTGGCCTGTGGTGGTTCGCTTGGTTTCTATGACCTTCCAGACGAGAGCTATCTCGTATCGCGCACAGCGTTTCGATGGATTCTCGTGGACTGGTATCCCGAGCAACCAGTGGGGTTGCGCCTTCCGAAGGGATTCAAGATCCCGCACGACGCAACGTTTGATTTCGACTTCGAAAAGGAGCAACTCCTCAAGGTTCTGGATGACGCCTGGCACGCAATATCACCTGCCGATTGGCAGCCCCATCCGATGTTCGGCTCGATGACAGTCGGGGAGTGGGGCAAGCTGCTACAGATCCACATCGATTATCACTTGAGGCAATTCGCAGCCTAACGAACAGATATTCCCGTCACACTGGGGGCAATGATGAACAATACGTACAAAGCAATCGAAATCAGCAAGCCGGGAATTTTCACTGAAGTTAACAGGCCGCTGCAGGAGCCCGGTCCTAATCAGGTTCGCATTCGGGTTGAGGCTTGCGGTGTTTGCCATACCGACAGCCTGCTGGTAGACGGAGCATTGCCTAACCTTATTTATCCGTGCGTACCAGGGCACGAGGTCATCGGGCGCATCGATGCCGTCGGCTCGAACGTTACGACCCGTTCGGTAGGTCAGCGGGTGGGTGTTGGGATCTGTGGCGGATGGGACGACACCTGCCTCTCATGCCTTCGAGGAGACTTTGTCAACTGCACTAACGCTGTGCTCACCGGCAT
>JBAUZG010000105.1:0-18259 GCA_049585195.1 Bryobacteraceae bacterium
GGTCAACAGTGTCTTAACTGTTTGTCTCAGCTCAGGGGACCACCCCATTGTGTCGTCGGCGTCACGAGAGAGAACGTTATTACATGCGCGGAGCGGAAGCCTGGGTCAAGAAAACGTAATTTCCAAAAGGATTTAAGCAGCAGTCCACCGCCTATTACTAGCATGAGGGAAAGGGCTATCTCCGCCACTACCAAGACCTCGCCAAGCCGCGTTCGTCGTAAACTAGATGTTCTCGTCGGTCCTTGCTTCAGAATCTCGTTCAGGTCGAACAGCAAGGCTCGCATCCCAGGAGCGCTGCCGAATAATAGCGTGCTCACCAACAAAACCGCCACCAGAAAGGCCAGAACGCGGAAATCGAGAGTTAGCGCGACCGAGTGAACTAGATCGCCAGGGATTAGTGCCTTCAGAAAACCGAAAGACCTCTCAGCAAAAACAACGCCGAGCGCACTACCTCCGATGGCGAGCATTGCGCTCTCCGTGAGTAGTTGCCCGAAGATTTGCGCCCGACTCGCCCCCAGCGCAATCCGTGTCGCAATCTCGTGTTGTCGCTGCTCCATTCGTGACAGGAGAAGGCCTGCAACGTTGGCACAGGCGATTAAAAGAATGAATATAACCGCCGCCATTAGCAGCAGCAAACCACCACGTGCATTCCGCGTGTAGGTGTCGCGAAGCGGCTCGACAAAAAAGCGTTCAATGCGTCCTTCACTGGTCGCGGGGTACGCGCGAGCCAACTGCTGACTTAGCAAAAGCAACTCCGCGTTAGCCTTCTGTAGTGTGACACCGGGCCTCAGCCTGCCCACGACTTCATTCAGGTAGTGATCCCAGCGGTCCCTTAACTGCTCCGGAGTCAAATCTATCGGTACCCACGCCTCGGAGGTCGAAAACGGAAACGAGAAATCGGGCCGCATCACGCCGTCAACTGTGTACTTGTCGCCGTTCAGGAGAATGTTTCGGCCCACCAACGTCCGGTCTCCCCCGAACCTACCTCGCCACAAGCGATAACTAATTAAGACGACATGGTCGGCCCCGGGCTTATCCTCAGCAGGGCCAAACACGCGACCCAGCAGCGGGGTTACCCCCAAAAGGGGGAACAGCCCGGGACTGACTGCTTCTACCTCTAGCTGCTCCGGATCACCAGCACCCGTGAAAGTATAGGAGCGCGAATCGTCGGCTGCGACACCTTCGAATAAGTTCGTTTCAGTTTTCCAGTAAGCATAACTTCCGGGTGCAGGCAGATTTCGAGGGAAACCGGCACTGCTCGAGAAAAACGAAACCAGCCGCCCGGATTGCCGATAGGGCAAAGGATGCAGGAAAACTGCGTTAACCACGCAGAACATAGCTGTTGTTGCCCCACTGCCGAGCGCGAGCGTGATCACAGCGACGGCGGCGAATCCGAAATTGCGGCGAAGCTGGCGCAATCCGTAACGCACGTCTGCGAATAGTTTCCCGAGCAGACGCGGCCCAAGCGCTTCTCGGCACTCTTCCTTGTAGCGCTGATAGCCGCCAAATTCGATGCGGGCCTGGCGCTCCGCTTCCGCGCGAGAAAACCCCTGATGTTCCAGATCATCCGCCCGCCTTCGCAAATGCGCCCGAAGCTCTTCCTCCATTTCGCTCTCGACTTGCGGCCGCCGGAACACAAATCCTCCGATCGTACGAAGCGATGACCAGATGCTCATATTTCGTCCGGTCGGGCGCTGAGCACGCTCCCTATGGCGGCCACAAGCCGGTCCCAGCCTTCAATTTCCTGTTGCAGGCGTTTTCGGCCGGAGGCGGTCAGCTCGTAAAACTTCGCGCGCTGGTTATTGTCTGAAACGCCCCACCTCGCCTTAAGCAAGCCGTTGCGCACCAACCGGAACAAGGCGGGATAGAGGGCGCCTTGTTCAATTTGCAGTGCCCCTCTCGAAATCTGCCCAATTCGCAGAAGGACGCCGTAACCGTGCAGCGGGCCGAGCGCGACCGCCTTAAGGATAAGGAGATCAAGAGTGCCTGGGAGGATTTGAGCGCGGTTATCCACTTCCAGCTCCTAAGATGCTTAGGACTTTAGCCGCAATCGTTGCGTTTGTCAAGTCCAACGCCTGAAAAGCTTCAATTCCGCATTCAATGCCAGCATGAGCGACGGCCTTCTGATCACCCGGATCTATGCAGCCCTGCTGAAAGGTCACGCATTTTCATCGGAGTAGACGCGAGGGTCGCACGTCTGGTTCCTTGTGCGCTCCCCCCGAGCAGGTCAGGCTAATTCTACGCCAGCGGCCGATAGAAAATACAATTCCATATCCTCGGCGTCAAACTATGACAAACCGAGTTCAATCCTCGAGGGGCGCGAACCACGTCCGCTTAACAAGCGCCGACTGTCAATCAGTTGCTGAAATCGATCTTTCAAGTCATCGCATCGCCGGCTTAACCGACGAATCATCAACTAACTGGTGTGTTGGATCGATGCGGCTGAATAGGATCGCCGCAGTCATCACCATCGCCGCCACCGCCCACACGGGCACGTTGTAGCTTCCGGTAGCTTTGACGACATACCCAAAGAGCACCGAGCAGACGAACCCACCGAGTTGCCCTGCCGTATTCATCACTCCCGTGACCAAACCGGCCCGAGTGCCGCCGATGTCGAGGCAGACGGCCCAGGCGGCCGGCAACATAAGATCCGCCACGCCGAACCCGAAGGACGAGAACACGACGATGGTAGTGTGATCACGGCTCATCGTCATCCCGACCAGCAAAAGAGCCGACGCCGCTAAGCTGGCGACACCCACAAGGCGACGCCCAGCCTTTAGTCCGAAACGTACAACGAGACGATCGCAAAGAAAGCCTCCGCCTAGATTACCTGCCGCGCCCATGAGGAAAGGAAGAGCCGCGAAAATGCCCATTTGTGTCTCGCTAAAGCCTGCACCTTTCACAAGGTAGACCGGGAACCAGCCGAAGTAGAACCACGATCCCCAGGCGTAGCAAAAGTACATGGTGAAGATGAGCCACATCTGCCTCCAGCCAAGCAGCGTACGCCACGGAATTCCGGCATGATCCGAATCTGTCGATGCCGGAAGGGGCAGGGGATCGCGATAGACTTTGCGCCAGACTGCCGCCCATAACATACCCCAAGCGCCGAAGATGACAAATGTCCAGCGCCACCCCACGTTCTCTTGCAAGGGAACCACCAGGATGGGCGCAAGCGCACCCCCGAAGCGGCTGGCAGCCCAAATGTAACCTTGCGTGCGTGCCCGCTCATTTGCTGGAAACCAATGTGCGAGCGCACAGGATATGTTGGGATAGGCCCCAGCTTCGCCCGCACCAAACAGGAAGCGAGTTGCCAACAATTGAGGAAAGGAAAATGCAGTGCCTGTCAAACAGGTGAATGCCGACCACCAGACCACGATGCGCGTGAGCACGCGGCGCTGTCCGAGCCGGTCACCCAGCGCACCCGTGGGAATCTCGAACAGGCCATAGGAAAGCACGAAAGCGCCTAGTATCCAGCCCCACATTTCTGGCGGAATGTGGAGATCCTCTTGGATGCGGGGTGCGGCGCTCGCGATCGCAATGCGATCGAGAAACGTGATAATCGCCAACGCTACCAATAGGGAAAGGACACCGTGACGATTTGACAAGAAGCGAACCGGTTCGCGCAACTCAGTTAAGCTTTCCGTCACTCTGGCGTCACGCCGTTCCCTACAAGAGGTACGTAATTCTGTTAGTAGGTAGCTCTGCCGCCGCTGACATCGTAACACTGGGCTGTTACGAATGAGCAGTCCGGACTGGACAGAAAGTGTACCACCGCTGCCACTTCTTCCGGTTTCCCCGCTCGGGACATCGGAATCCGATTTGTCATGTAGTCGACCTGGTCCGGCGTTAATTGATCAAGTATCCGGGTGTGAATGACAGCGGGGGCAACGGCATTGACGCAAATACCAGTCGTGGCAAGCTCTTTTCCTAGCGACTTAGTAAATCCAATAACGGCAGCCTTGCTTGCCGAATAGGGCGCCATATTCGGATTGCCTTCTTTTCCAGCGATGGAGGCGATGTTCACGATCCGACCGTATTTTTGAGCACGCATGTGAGGAACCGTCAGGCGGCAGAACCGAAAGACCCCCGTGACATTGATCGCCATGATCTGGTGCCAATCCTCCTCGGTCTGTTCCCACACAGGCGCCGCCTTCCCAGCAATGCCGGCATTGTTTACCAGGATTGAGATTTGACCCGTTCGATCCAGCACCGACGCCACAGCAAGCTGAACGGAGGCAGGGTCGGTTACATCGCAAGAGACCGGAAACGACCCCCCGTTCAGCGAAGCTGCAACCCTGGTGGCGCCATCGATATTGCGATCAGCAAGCGCGACGGTTGCTCCGGCGGCCGCCAGCCGGCGAGCAATTGCCTCGCCGATTCCCGTTGCCGCACCAGTCACAATGGCGGTCTGGCCGTCTAGATCAAACATTCGTCTTTTGAGGCCGTAACATAGGAAGCAAAGGCAGGCGAAAGCGCCCGCCCCACACGAGGAATCCGACTACTAAGAGGCCGCGAGATCCGCACCAATTTGAGCGGCACAAGCCTTAAGCGCCGTTAGAATCGACTCGACGTGTTCTCTTCCGCGAACACGTACCTTTGGAATGGACGTACTCAGCGCAGCAGGAACCTCGCCGGATTCAGCAAAGATAGGGACCGCGAAACAGACGCCTTCCAAAACAGATTCTTCAAGATCTTCCGCGTAGCCTTGTTCCCGAATGCGCTCAAACGTTCGCGAGAGTTCGAATTCATCGATGATGGTGTTTGGAGTAAAGCGATAAATGCCATAACTGCGCAAAAGCCGCTCACGACGCGCTTCTGGTTGGAACGCGGTAATTACTTTTCCGAGAGCGCTGGCATTCGGTGGAAGAATATGACCAATGACGTTGATCATCCGAATGACTTCTGAACTTTCGATGACCGAGATGACTTCAGAATGATTCTCAAAGAGCGCAGCAACAGACACCGTTTCGCGCAATTCGCGACTTAGCACGCGCATCTGGGGAGAGGTCACTCGGAGCAACTTCATCAAAAAGTTCGTGGGGACAACAGAACGAATCTCGGGTACTAACGAGTATTGGCCCAGTGAGTTCGACTTTAGGTAACCCACGCTCTCAAGGGTGCGTAAGAGGCGAAAGGCAGAGGTTTTCGACAATTGAACTCTCCGCGCGAGATCGGCAAGTGGCATAGGGGCCTGGTGGCGCTGGAGGATTTCCAGTGCTTCTAAGGCCTTACCGACTGCGCGAGAAAGATATTGACCCCCTGAGCGAGGAGCCTTCTTCACCGCATCGATCTTTTTCCCCCGAGCCTTATTCAATGTGGGCATAACCGTTTCAAAATACCACTTTCGTTTCATGGTAGCGAAACAGTGTTCTCATTTGCAAATGAGTGCGGGCGCGGCCGTTTCCCTTCCGATTTGCGAAAACGGACATTTTGCGGCGTAGTTGAGTAGACTCCATCTTCCGCTGTGATATTTTCCGAAACGGGAACTCACACCTTGAAATGCAGCAAATCGGAAGTGGCGGGACAAACTCTCAGCATCGTATGAAGGCGCTCTCGCGAAGAGGATTCGTGGCAGCCTTCGCCACAGAGGCGGCAGTGGGGCGTGTTCAAGCGGAGTCCTCCCCTATTCCGATCATCGACACGCACATTCACTTCTATGACACGACCAGACCTCAAGGTGTTCCTTATCCGAAACCGAATGTCATACCAGGCGTGCCGATTGCTACACCCGAGATATACCGAAAAGTGGTCCGGTCACTCGGGATCGTCGGCGCAATTGAAATCGAGGCGAGCCCCTGGATAGAGGACAATCTTTGGGTCCTTGAAATCTCGGCCAAGGACCCCATCGTCGTCGGCACGATTGGGGATCTCGAACCCGACAAGCCCGAATTCCGTGAATATCTGGATCGCTACCATAAGAATCCGCTTTTTCGGGGCATACGATACGGCAATCTCTGGGGTCGAAGCCTGTCTGCCGCTTTGGGTAAACCTGAGTTCGTTGCAGGGATCAAAGATCTTGCGGCAGCAGATTTGACGATGGATACGGCAAATCCGACGATGGACCTCCTGAGCGCGGTCATCCGGCTGACCGACAAGGTACCCGAACTGCGCGTCGTACTTGATCATTTGCCTGCTTTTGAGGCTCCTGTTGAAGCCCAAACTCACCCGGGGTTCGAAACCATTCTGCATGAACTCGCGAAACGAAATACCTACGCTAAGCTCTCGGCAGTGGCTCGCCGGGTAAACGGCCGGGTTCAAACCGATCCGGCGTTCTACAAACCTCGATTAGACCTGCTTTACAGTGTTTTCGGGGAAGATCGCGTTGTATACGGAAGCGATTGGCCAAACAGCACCGGCAACTGGGTTCCATACGACGTTATGTTGCGCATCGTCCAGGACTATTTCAAAAACAAAGGGCGGCTCGCTCGAGAGAAGTATTTCTGGAGGAATTCGATCGCGGCGTATCGATGGGTAAAGCGCGACGCCGAGCAGCCACAACTCAACGCCCAGTAGGACGAACCACGAGTCCAAGACTCAAACTTTGGAGTGGCACATCGAATGGTCTAAGGGCCAAAGATTGTCTGAATGGGAGCGGGAGGTCCGTATTGTGAGCTTCCTAGCACTTCTTGGAAGGCGTCCTGGACATCTTTTGCCGCAATTGAATCGACCATTTCAAAATACTCACGATCCTTTCATTTTACGCTTGACGCCACCGGTAATGTCGCCTATATACTAATGCTAGTCTCGACGCAATACCGGGCAGACATCCGGAAGACCGGGCTATGCCGTTGATTTCGATACCAGATAGTTCATACAAAACCCATGCCGGTGTAACAAACCATTCCAAGTTTAAGAAAGGCGATAGGCCATGGCGAATCGAAGTAAGCTTGAACACTTAGCGCCATCTAGGTTGAATTCTGGCGCACGATCGATCTCGATAATCCTTCTAGTTATGATGTTGGCTCCGCTCTGTGTACGAGCGCAGAGTTTGGCGTCGGTCTCTGGTTTTGTCAACGATCAGAGCGGAGCTGTGGTGCCCAACGCCAAAATTACGCTGACAGACATCGCGCGGGGCGTGCCTTTCACGACAAGCACCAATCAGGACGGAGTGTACTTCATAAAGAACCTGATCCCGAGCACGTATAAGGTCACTGCCGAAGCCACGGGCTTTCAGACTTATGTAGTAGATACTTTTCCGTTAACGGCAACTCAGCAGGCAGTCCTCAATCTCACCTTGAAACTCGGCACGACGAATCAATCGATTGAAGTGTCAAGCCAGGTGCAGATGGTTGAGCCATCAAATGCGACGCTTGGCGGGCTTGTGAATAACAAATCGATCGTCGATTTGCCGCTCACTAACCGAAACATCCTTACATTGATGGCGGTCGAGCCGGGTGTCAGTCCTTCGACTCCAAACAGCTACCAGAGTAATTTTTTCACCAGCGCTATTCGCTATTCCTTCAATGGCGGATTGGAATCGACCTCCGACTTTCAGCAGGACGGCATCTCTATCCTTAACCAGAGCGATATTCCAGGAATCATGGGCTTGACGATGTTGCCGTCGGTGGAAGCCATTGATGAAATGAAGGTTCAGACGAGCAGCTACTCTGCTACCTATGGCCGCAGCGGCGGCGGTATCACTACGATGGTCACGAAGTCGGGGACAAACAGCTTCCATGGCGATGCCTACGAGTTCTTAAAAAATAACGATTTCAACGCCAATAGCTTTTTTTCGAACAAGTCCGGAGCGCAGATTGCCCCGTTACACATAAACCAGTTTGGCGGCTCGCTGGGAGGTCCTGTCATTAAGAACAAGACATTTTTCTTCGGAGCGTTCGAAAGAGACATCAACAACTCCGGCGGGTTCAGCCTCTTTACGGTGCCCACCGCCGCTGAGCGAGCAGGCAATTTTTCCCAAGACCTCAATCCAGAAGGAGCGTTGAGGACCATCTATAATCCGTTCAGCGCAACTCCAGATCCAAACAACCCAGGACAGTACTTGCGCACTCCTTTTCCTGGCAACGTCATTCCAGCGAACCTCATCGACCCTGTAGGAGCAAAGTCCGCCTCGTACTGGCCGATGCCGAACTTGCCCGGAACTGCCATACCAGGGACGTCGAATTATACAGGGTTGAACAACCTAGGCGCCACCGCCGTCAGCGCCAGCCCGCTTGAGCAGATTACAGTCAAAGTAGATCATGACTTCAGCGATAAAATACGGACTTTTCTCCGCTATGGCTATTTGTGGAATGTAAGCGGATCTCCTAACTATTTTAATAATCAGGCTGATGAGGGGTACGGACCTATGACGGTTCATGCGCATAACGCCGCCCTCGGATACACACAGACATTCGGCGCTAATACGGTGCTGGAATTGCGCGCGGGCGTTAACCGATTTTCTGCCTTCCGTCCCAGCAACGGGCTAGGATTCGATCTGACGACGCTCGGTTTGTCGCAAAGTCTCCAAACCTACATGGAAGAGGGGGACGTATCTGAGTTCCCGGGTATTGCAGTTCAGGGTTACTCTACATTAGGTAACAACAACGGCCCCTATTACGAGAGCCACGAGTTAGATTACATCTTCACTGGTGCTCTATCCCGCGTTATCGGCAAGCACACTTTGACTGTAGGAGCGGAGCAGAGGGACTACACCTTAAACTTTTTTCAAACAAACCCATTGCTCTTTAATTTTGGCAACGACATGACGCAAGGCCCAGGCGCCCTTGCCGTGTCCTCGGGGGCCGGCGACGGTGTTGCCTCGATGCTGTTGGGAACGGGCGACAGCGGTAGCGCCAGCTATTACGCCAGAGTAGCGAATGGAAATCACTATCTTGCGGAGTTCATTCAGGACGACATCAAGTGGACGCACAAGCTCACTATAAACATCGGTTTTCGGTTAGAAGAGGAAACGGGAACGACCGAGCGTTACAACAGGATGGCGGCCATCAATCCTACTGTGCTCAACCCCATCTCGAACGATGTGACAAATCCGTTCACTGGACAATCACCCTGGAACTTGTATGGAGGATATGTGTTCGCTGGCAGCGGTCCGGATAGTCTCGGCCGGAACGCAATCCGCGGTATCGAGTGGAAGCCGGACCCGCGGTTAGGAATCGCTTATTCCATTGATGACAAAACAGTCGTTCGCATCGCCTACGGCATTTTCTATGGTGTGCCTTACGCAGGCGCCACGCGCGAATTTACGAGCAGTGCATTCAGTAGCACGACAAACTGGGTGGCTTCGCTGGACGGCATTCACCCGACGAATCTTGTGAGCAATCCATTTCCGTCGGGTTATGTCTATCCGCCGGGAAACTCGCAAGGCTTGCTCTCCGCTGTCGGCCAGAACCTGGTTAGCGCTTACCCTCCAACAATCAAAACACTTTACAATCAACAGTGGAATTTTTCGATTCAACGCAGTATTGCGTCGGACATGATGTTTCAGGCGGCCTATGTGGGAAATAAGGGAACGCACTTGAACTGGTACAGCGGCGGCGGAACATCCTCGATGAACCAACTGGCGCCCCAGTACTCGAGCCTGGGGAATCAACTGTTGACGCTGGTCCCCAATCCCTTCTATGGAATTATCACATCAGGCGGACCGCTGTCCCAATCGCAGGTTCAATATGGCCAACTCTTGCGCCCGTTTCCCGAATGGCAGACGGTTGCCGCAGACGGCACTGCGATCGGCAACTCCGAGTACGAAGCCCTGCAGACTTCGCTTACAAAGCGGTTTACCAACGGCGTTAGTCTCATTGCGGGTTACACATGGTCGAAGCTCATGTCTGATATCTCCGATGGTGTTTGGAGTAGCGCGGGATCCATCAGGAGTTGGTACTGTGTACGTTGCGAGCACTCCGTGAGCAGTTATGATGTCCCGCATCGCTTCACGCTGACTGGTACGGGCGAATTGCCGTTTGGAAAAGGTAAGATGTTCGGTTCTAGCTGGAATGGCTTTGTGAATGCTATCCTCGGCGGATGGCAGGCGAATGGTATTCTGACACTTGCCTCAGGCCAGCCGCTCGTATTCACAACCGCCCAGAATACCAGTTACACCTACGGCGGCGGCCAGCACCCGAATGTTGTAGGGAATCCGGTTCTTTCAAGCGGGCAAAGTATTTATGAGTGGTTTAATACTGCCGCATTTGCTCAGCCGGCTAACTTCACTTCCGGCGATCTTTCTCGCACTTATACCGGCGTTCGCACCGATTGGACGAGAAACCTCGACGCTTCGTTGTTCAAGAACTTCCAAGTGACAGAGAGATTTAATCTCCAGTTTCGGGCCGAAGCGTTCAACCTCTCGAACACTCCGATTTTCAGTGCTCCTGGGACGACTCTTAATGGAACAAATTTTGGTGTCATCACTGGTCAGTCCAATTCGCCTCGAAATCTTCAGTTAGCGCTTAAGCTTTTGTTCTGAAAGGACACGAATACTTGGATCGTAGGTCGTTTCTAAAATTGGCCGGGCTTTCGGCATCGGGGCTGGCTACGCTGCCAGCCCTCCCTTTTCAGACGGAGAAAAGCAATCTCAAAATCACTGGAGTGCGTTTGGTTCGCACGCGGCCGAAACATCCGGTGCCTTCGTATACTCCGGCTCCCGGCTCCTGGTCCACTCAGGGCGTCGAAGTTGCTAACCCCATGTCGATCTACCCCCAATACAAGCCGGTCCGGTCGTTGTGGAATCCTGACCCAGGTAAGTTGGGCGGGTTTACAGTCGAAATCTCCACCGATAAGGGTGTAAAAGGCTATGGAAGCGGAGGTCCAGGTGGCGGTCCCGTCGTAATGGAGCATTTCACTAAGCTTCTGATCGGAAAAGATCCATTCGATATCGAGCGAAACTGGGATATCCTTTGGCGCTCGAGCATGCCTTATGGGCGTGACGGAATCGCTATCAACGCCATCAGTGGCGTTGACCTGGCAATGTGGGACGTCGTTGGCAACGCGCTTGGGATGCCCGTCTATAAGCTCCTCGGGGGCGCTACAAAAGATCGCATTCCGGCCTATTGCACGGGCAACGATGTCGAGCAGCATCTAAAATTCGGGTACAAACGCGTCAAACTAGCTATTCCCTATGGGCCGGCGGATAACCACGAGGGATTGAAAAAGAATACGGAACTGGTCAGGCAAACGCGCGAAATGGTCGGGGCCGATGGCGACGTCATGCTCGATTGCTACATGGCGTTTACCCAACCCTACACCTTGGATCTTGCCCAGATGGTTGCCCCGTATCGTCCTTACTGGATGGAAGAGGTGCTGCAGCCGCACGATTACGAAGGTTTCAGCCGCATGCGCGATGCCATCAAGCCGATCCGCATCGCAACCGGGGAGCATGAGTACACGCGCTACGGTTTCCGCCAGCTTCTCGAGCATCGATCGGCTGATATCTGGCAACCCGATATTCACTGGTGCGGCGGAATGACCGAGATTCGTCGAATTGCTGCTCTGGCTGCCGCTTACGATATTCCAGTGATTCCGCACGTCGGTGGCGTCTTCGATGCCATTCACTTCGTGATGGCGACAACAAATAGCCCCTGGGCTGAAACCTTTATGCCGCCGCCTGGCGGCCCTGATGCAGTGTACAAGATGTTTGAGGAAGAAAATAACATGACTCGCGGTCCGGAAGGCATTTATGCACGTCCTTCCGAACGCCCGGGGCTGGGCTGGGATATCGAAGTCTCCGATGCGTAGCCGCGGTGCGGGCGATCCCGATCAGCGGAGAGTCTTCTGAAGCCAAGCGACCATCGGCGCCTTATATATTTGGAAGCGAGGGTCCTTCTCCCAGTTCATAACCCCATGTACGCCATCGGGAATGGTAATGAGTTCGCAGGGGATTCCGCGCTTCTTAAGAAGCTCAACCGTGAGCAGGGCTTGCGAATAAGATACCGCTTCATCTCGGGTACCATGAATAACAAGAAATGGCGGAGTTTTGCTGTTCAGGTAAATTCGCGGAGAGGCCTCACGGATGTGAGCGCGCCCGGTTTCATCCAGGGTAGTCATTCTGAAGAAGGCCTGCACACTGGGCGATAGCGGCTTGCCTTCCAGTCTCTTCGACCACTCGACCAAGTCGATAGGACCATAAAAGCAGACCACCGCAGCAACACCCACATCATTCTTAGCGCCGACCACGTTCACCAAATGGCCGCCCGCGGACTCTCCCATCAAGGCGATGCGCGCGGGATTCACCTTGTATTCTTTCGCGTGCTGTTTCACAAAACGAACGGCCGCCTCTAAGTCTTCCGCAGGCGCTGGATAGGAGAACTGGGGCGCTAGGCGGTAATTGATGCTGAACCACGCAAAGCCCGTCTCGTTTAACGGCCCAAAAAGCGGCTGAATGAATTTGCCCGCCTTATCACCCGCCGACCATCCTCCGCCATGGACAAGGACTACAGCCGGGAACGGACCATCGCCTGGCGGGATATGTGCATCTAACTTGAGACTGAAACCGCCTGGACGTGAGTATTCGACATCAGGAATGAGCTTGTATTGCTGGGCGCCGAGCGTAACCAGAGCAAACGTCAAAGAAATGGTAAGAATTCGCATTGCGTTATCTGTTAATTAAGCAGTTTGCAGCAAGCGGCGTCCTTCACCTTCGGGATCGTCCTTCACGACGCATGTGTTGTCGAAAATCATCGTCTCTTTCGCCTCTTGAAACGCGGGCCATTTCGGTAAATCGGAATGATTCGGATTCCCGTAACGGGCAAAATTAATCCACGCCTGGCTCACTCTGGCAGAAAGCCGCAGGGCCTCCGGTGATGCGCCGGTATAGTTGATGCACCGGCTAGCGTTGTCGAACACAAACGCGATTTCGCAACTATGAAATGCTCCCGGCCTTCCATCCAGCATGGGCGTTCTCCATGCGAACAAATATTCGTAAGCGGGCGCGGCGTGAAGCGCAGCTTTGCGTTCGGCCTGAAGGAACGCATTCTGGCGAAAATATGCAATGGAGATGACCGAAAAGATATCAAACGGTTTTGCGGCCGGGTATTCACGACGGTATGCCCGGAGAATGTCCCCAGTCTTAGGCCCATAGATAGCATGGACACGCTTTTCCAACTCCTCATTACTGAGCGTTTCGGCTTCCGGATTATCTACCTCGTTCACGAACTCATTCGTGTTCGTCCCGACGAGAATCGGAATTGTTTCGGAGATCGCGGGAGAAACGGGGTCGAAAGGATGAATGGGCAAAATCGCGCCGTCCACAGTTGGCCCCCATGTGATCCGCCGCGGCGGCGTTCTGATTAGAGGCGGCGGGCCTGACGGCGGCCCCATTTTCTTGGCAGCGGCCTGAGCCGCCCCGCACAAACGCTCGACTGGCAAGCTTTGGAGTTGATCGATCTGAGATTTCGATAAATTCAGTTCGGCGAGAACCGCAGCCGCGAGCTTACTCGAATCTTCCGGGAGTGAGTTTCGCGGTGTCGAGCCGCTTTGAATGATGGCCCGGTGAAACAGTCCCTTCGCCGCCGGCATTGCCAGTAACGTGCAGATTTTCGCGCCGCCGCCCGACTGGCCGAAGATCGTAACATTAGAGGGGTCTCCGCCAAAGTTCGAGATGTTATCGCGGACCCATTGGAGGACTGCGACCAAGTCGAGCACACCGGCGTTAGCGGAGCTAGCATACTGTTCGCCGCCAAATTCAGCGAGATTCAAGTAACCGAACGTGTTGAGGCGATGATTGTGAGTTACCGTTACAACATCGCCTCGATGGCATAAATTCTCGCCATCGTATGACAATAGATCGTGGCCGGAGCCGCCGCTATAACCGCCGCCATGCATCCAGACCATCACCGGGCGTTTCCGGGATCCATTAATCTCCGGAGTCCAAACGTTCACGCGCAAGCAGTCTTCACCGGCTGGCTGGCCGTAGGCACGGTACAGCAAGAACGCATCTTCGTCAGTATGGGATACATTGTCGCCGCCTGTCACCATGCTGAATCCATTCGGGCAAATATGCCCGTAATGCAGGGAGCTCCGTACACCGGGCCAAGGCTTGGGCTTTTGCGGCGGCATGAAACGCGCGCTCCCGCCGGTGGGTGCTCCGTAAGGCACGCCGTTGAAGGAGTAGATGCCGTTCCGAATATATCCGCGAACCTTTCCTGCCTCGGTTTCCACGATTGCCTTTGAATAAGAGGCGACGATGGTCTCACGGCTGCTCGAGCAATCCGGATCGGTATGGCTTTGCGATAGGGAATTCGCAGAAGCCGCAATTAGTTGAGGAGATGGCGCCGACGCAACAGAGCCCATCGCCAGGGCGGCTAAGCGTTTTATGATGGTGCGGCGATCACGGAGTTCTTTTCCTGTTGTTAGTTTCATTCCCTGTTGAGTGACCTTGTTCATTCTTAGAAATTCTTTCAATCGTTTCGAAGTCATGGCTTTGGCGGTTGAAGAGGAAGACTAAACCAAGCAATACCAATATCGCGGTGCATGTTGTTGTCCGTATCGGTAGACGCATCATAAAATAACGCCAGGCGTTGGCCGACTTTCACAACCGAGGGCATTCCAATGCAGCGGCGGCTCCATTTGCAGTTGGCGCGATCCAATGCCACCCCGCGATGATCGGGGTCCCAATGCGTCAGGTCCTTGCTCCAGTAAACCCAAATCGCCTCTGTGTATTCGCCGCCCTCGTCCAGCCCGATATGATTCGTAAATAAGAACCAAGTTTGATCCGAAGGTTCAAAGTAAAGCGCTGAGTTTTCAATTTGCTGCTCAGCTGGTAAAATTGGTTCTAAGTCGACTTGCCAAGACTTATTCAGATCATTGGTGCGCGCGATGGCCAGAGTCCGCTTTAAGCGCTTGTGGTCATTGTTTGTGTAAGCAGCGGCGCTAAAAAACATCAAGAACTGATTTCCGTATCTTATGATTTGACCGGGACTTGCGGTGTCGGCATAGTAGGTCCCAGCTTTGGTCTCGAACGGGATGATTTGAGGCTGCTTCGTCCACGGACCAGCAGGATTTTTGCTAATTGCAGTGAGCGTGAAATAGGGGACTGCCGGTATTCGATTGGGAGGCGGTGTCGTACCTCGCGAGCCGACATAAAACATATGCCACCACGATCCATCAAAAATCGTCCATGGCGAGCTTGCCGTACCAGCATCGCGACTCCCGGCAGGACCCAAATCGAGGATTGGGCCTTTTAGATCCCAGTGGCGAAGATTGCTGCTTGTCGCTAAACAGGCGCGCCATCCTGTTGGTCCAGCGCCGTCGTAATGTAGATAGTAAGTTGTTCCGGACTTAAAGCAGATTGCTTCGCGCGCTCCCAGATAGTCGCATCGATCTGGTCCGGTTCCATGGCGGATTATTGGCTGTGCGCCAGAAGCCTCCAGTCGCATCGTCGCGACAGGTCGGCCATCAGGGTAGGAACTTTGAGCAACAGATCCACTTATGGCGCAACAGAGTAGTGCTGATGCAATGAGAACTGACTCAATGTCTCGTGGCGATGCCGGCGTCAGCGCGAGTGGGGCCACTCGCAGAAGTTGCAAGCAGCTTCTTAATCTCATCGGTTGTCGATGTGTCCCTTTTCACAATCCGGTCCGGCTTATCTGCCGCATTCTCGCGGGCTGCGGCTTCGTGATACCTCTCTTGGTGATCCGCAAGATCGAGCGGCGTTTCACCCATCGAGTTTTTCGCGTCCAGCCGCACACCCAGTGAATAGAGATAATCGATCACCTCCGGCGCGCCGGCTCCGGCAGCAATATGCATGATTGTTTGGTTACGCCGGGGAAGGGAAATGGGCTTCACAGGATCCGGGAAATGATCGGTTGGATTATACACGGCAGTGAGGTCTGCGCCGCTCGCCACCATTTCGCGCACGATCTCAACGTTAGTCGACAATACGGCCACCGAAAAAGGCGTGTGACCGTCCTTTCGCAGAAGGTTTGGATTCGCTCCCTTCTTCGCCATCATCATTACTAGCGGCACACAATCTGAATTTGCCGCAATGTGGAAAGCGGACGATCCCGGTGGGGCTGGATTGATTCGCACGTCGCCTACGGGTCCAGACGTGGGATAGAGCGTCTGACGATTTGGATCGGCGCCGGCGTCGAGTAACCGCTTTACCATTGCCAGCGCTTCCTCCAGTTTGTTGGCGGACTTCGCCAGATTCGAATTCCCAGGCTCATTTTCAACTTGTGACGGGTTCGTAGCCTGAGCCGTAGGCGCCGGTTTGGCCTTAGTCCTTACTGCCCTCCCGCCGCCATACGCAGAACGGTCGCGCCCCAATGTCGTGATCGCTGCGACGGCTAAAGCTGCACCATGGAGAGGAGTGTAGCCGGCGCCGTCTGCAACGTTGATGTGTGCGCCATGATCAAGAAGAAAACGCGCCATGGCTAGATCTGCACCGAACCGAGCGGAACTGCCTGACGGCGCCGGAGCACCTGCGCCTGCCACAAATTCCTTCCCCAGTGGATCCCACTTATAAAGTGCGGCTAACAGAGGTGTTGTGCCATCCGCTGCCGCACTGTTTATATCCACTCCGGTTTTCAAGAGTATCTGGACGGATTCCAGATCGTGTTGTTGAACAGCGAACAAAAGAGCGTTCTGCCCGCCCTGTTTGCTGGTATAAACTCCGTCGTTATTCCACGGTATGCCTGTTCTGCCAAGGGTCACAGTTGAAGGCGTATAGATCGTCGCCGTGATGTTCCATACTTTCGAAACGGCGCGCACGTCCGCTCCACGATCCACAAGCAGGCGCGTTGCCGCAGGGTGGCCGGCAGCCCACATCAGCGCCGTCTGACCGAAATTCTTCTCGCGTGCATTCACGAAAGCGCCGCGATCGAGCAACATCTTCATGACATCGACCTGCCCTAACCGCGTCGCCGTCATTAACGGCGTTTCGCCGTCTTCTCGAGCGATATTCGGGTTGGCGCCGCTGCGAAGCAGGAGTTCTACGATCGCAGTCGAGCCGTTTGTGATCGCAAGATATAGCGGACCGATGCCCTGTTCGTTCGTAAGGTTTGGATTCGCTCCGGATTTGAGCAGCAGCTTTGCAATCGCCACATTGCACCGCACAGTCGCCCAAGCGAGCGCGGTTGCGCCATCTTCCTCCCTCGAATTGACATCAACCTTTCTACTGAGGAGAGCCGCCACTGATTTCTCGTCGTCGCTTTGAACCGCCTCGAAGAGCTCTCTGCCCAGCCGGCTTAGCGGAGCAGGAGCCGTTCCAGAACGAATGCCTGTGCCCATTAACAGCAACGGCAGGAAAATACAGGTGAGGATTTCAGCACCTCGCCTCACGGCTATACCTCCAGACGGTTCAGCTTTCCCGTGCTGTCGCCAAGCTTCTCTGTTGGGACACCAACTTTATCAAGCATCGTCAAATAAAGATTTGTAAGGGGCGTGAGATCACCCGGGTAGACAATATAGCGGCCGCCTGCAATGCGCCCGGAGGCGCCTCCCGCGAGAATGATCGGCAAATCGTGCTGGCTGTGAACAGTGGGAACGCTTAAATCGCTACCGTACATGATGAGAGAATGGTCGAGGAGCGTCGAGTTGCCTTCCTTAATGGCGTCCAGCTTACCGAGGAAGTAAGCAAACAGGCGAGACTGATCGACGTTAATCTTGGCAAGCGCGTCGAGCTTTTCGCGCTCGAAATTATGATGCGATATCTCGTGATGACCCATCGAGATGCCGAGATGAGGAAACGTCATGGAGGTAGCCTCACGAGCGTACATAAAAGTCCAGACGCGCGTGAGGTCCGCCTGAAGAGCCAGCGTCTGCAGATCGAACATGATCTTGACATGCTCGAGCCAAGAGTCCGGTATGCCAGCAGGGCGGCTCACACCGGGTAGATTCACCGGTTTCTTCTCCATTGCGACCTTGATTCTTCGCTCTATATCGCGAATCGATTGAACATACTCGTCGAGCTTTCGGCGATCACTGGGCCCGAGACGGGTTTTCAGTTCACAGAGCCGAGTCATCACAGTGTCGAGGCTGCTCTGATCCGCAGCCTGGCGGTCGGCGGCGGCCACGGGATCGATTCGGCCACCCTCGCCGAAAAGTCGTTCAAATACCTGGCGCGGATTGGGTTCGAACGGCAAGGGCGTAGTCGCAGTTTTAAAAGAGACTCCACCTAAGGCGCCGTTGTATTCGGTTGACAGCTCGAGCGAGGCGAACTGAGTCTCTTTTCCCAGGGCCTGCGCCGCTACCTGATCCACAGATACTCCGACGTGTACGGTGCCTTTAGCCGGTTCCACTCCTGTCATGAATGAAGCGAGCGCCCGATCATGGAAACCGGCTTTAGTTCGATCGGGATCGGAAGAGAGGC
>JBAUZG010000106.1:0-5682 GCA_049585195.1 Bryobacteraceae bacterium
GGAAGTACCGCCGCATAAATTGAAAAATCCGGATGAGACCTTTCGAACGATCGCGCCGCTGGCAAGTACGGACGATGGTTTTGCAGTTTCGGCTGGCGCCGGGTTCCCGCTGATATCGAGATAGGCAAACTCGCGATCGCGCACTTCCGCGTGCGTCGTCTGATCAACGATTGAATTAGCAAAGCCTACTTTGCCGGCGCGCACCAATTGCCGGCAGTGCTCACCGTGATCGTCGCAGGAACCTATCGCGCTGTTGTTGTCCACGTGGAGATTGCGAAACCGTATGTTCCGCGAGTGCGAGATACGAATTGCGTAAGGAAACGGCTCGTAGCTCCTGACTACACGATATCCGTGATAGTTCGCGATCGTGAGGTTATGGCAGTTGTCGATATCGAGTGAATAAGCGTGCGCGCTCTCACCGACTTCGCCTTCCGTCTGGAGCGCGTCGAGTTCCCAGTTAGCGGCGTTTTTGAGTTTGATTTCAGTGCGGACATGGTGCTCTGCCGAGAGTTCGAACACACGTCCCGGCGTCGTCGTGTCCGAAACATAGAATCCGGCTTGGGCGAACGTATCGGGAGTCCAGATATTGGCGAAGATGCCACCACCGTTATTTGTAACCCAGAGACTCGGGTACTGGCTATCCCAGCGCCGATGAATGTCGGGATCGCCCGTGTGGGTATTATTGTACGGATTGAGCCGAGTGCCGTTAAGACCATTCGTGCCGTGACCGCCCAGGAAGCGGACGTCGTCCATGAGCGAGTCCGGGCCTGCCATCCAAAGGGAGCTCACAGCTCGGCTGTTAATGCCATTTGTGAATAAGCCGATGCCGGTGACGATGTTTTGCCCGCCGCGCGGCGCTTCAAGGAGCGGCTTGGGCGTCCCTGGACCTTGAAAGACCGGCGTTCGGTCGGGGATAACGAATTGCGTCTCGTCGGGATGAAGCGCGATGAGTACGGTATCAGGGCGAAGCGTGATCGTGTCGGTGACGATGTACTTGCCCATGGGGATGTATACGACTCGGTGTTCGGAGATGGCCTTGCGAATGGCCTCCGTATCGTCGGTTTTGCCGTCGCCTTTAGCTCCAAGGGAGCGGAGATTCGCCCAGTCGGGGACGGGTGGCATGGCTCGAATCACATTTGCAGTCGGAGTGGGGACGGCATTTAGAGGCGCGGCTTCGTACCTGGTTTGCATGGAGCCGGTTGCTTCTTCAGAACTCAGCGTCAATCCATACGACAAGAGCTTCACTTCATATGCAGTGCCCCGGCCTGCGAGCTTGCGCCCGCTATCGCGGAACTGCGCAAACGTCGCTACTCGATTGCAGATAGCGTTTTCGGCGTTGATCTCGGTCATCCGGCTCTTTTCATTGCTAATGATGAGTGCAGGACCGCTGATGTTTTCGAAACGGCAGTCTTTGACCCAAAGCTCGTCCGAGTAGTCGCGGTCGATAGCCACCGCCGTGGGAACATTTCGGAATTCGTCATGAACGAGCGTCAAGCCGGCTTCGTTCTCACGAATGGCGGCTTCACGCTGGCTTTCGAAAGTAGAGTCGAGAAGCGTGAATTGCCAGGCCGACGACGGCTTTCGAGTGAGAATGCCGTAGCGGCCGCCATAGAAGTGCAGATCCTCGGCCTCATTACCTGCGTCATTGATGCCGGCGAGACCCGATCCCATGTGAAAATCCATGTGCGCCAGGTAGGAATGTTGAGCAGCGTGGAAGCGAACAGCCACAGTACCGGCGTTGCCGTCACTGACTTCGAAATCGATGTTGCTCATCGCTGAGTAGAACGTTCCTGGGTTCGCATCTGGCATCGTGCGAGTAGGAGGAACTGATCCTGGAGGAGATTCCGGACCGCGGAATAGACTCGCGCCCGCTGTTCCGGGAAATGCAGCCGACGCAGCACTACGCCTATTACCTGGACGGTAGCCGGCGAAGAAGAACATGTCGGCGACTCCCTTCGCATAGCCAGGGGTGTCGTCGGCGAGCACCATGACGGGGCGGGCATGACCGTATCCGATGACTCGAATTCCGGGCCAGACATACACCGTGTGGGTGATTCGATAGCGGCCTTCAGGAATAAAGAGGATGCCTTCGCCGGTCGTTTCCTGAACTCTGTTTATCGCCGATTGGATGGCTGCGGTGTCGTCCGCTTTGCCGTTGGCGTGCGCGTCAAATTCAGATTGTGTGAGGTAGACGGCTTTCGGATCGTCAATTCGTTCAGTGTAAATGGAAGATGCGCAGGAAGGCAGACCGCCAACGAGAGCAATGCCAAGAGCGACGGCTAGTCTCATCGAAACGTTCAACGCTCATTGTATGGCTCATGCGCCGACGCTTATTCGTATCGGAGCGCCTCTGCCGGATCAACCTTCGCAGCGCGATACGTGGGCACCCAACATGCCAACAGTGCGACGCTGGCAAATAATACTCCCACTCCGAGCAAAGTCGCGGGATCCGTTGGCTCCACTCGAAATAGGAAGGATCTCAGAACGCGGGACAAGACAAGCGCGGCGGCTACGCCTGAAAATACGCCGCCGGCAATCAGGCGAAATCCCTCTATAAAGACGAGATTTCGAATGTTTCGCCGTTCCGCGCCAACCGCAATGCGAATCGCAATCTCGCGACGGCGTGAAGCGACCGACAGCGATAGCACGCCATAGATACCAATAAGCGTCAGTACACTGCCCACAAGCGAAAAACCAACCAGTAACTGCATCGCGAAGGTGCGCGAGGCCAGGGAATCACTCCGAATCTCCTCGAGCGTCTTTACGTTTTCAACGGCAACGGTTGGATCAATTGAACGCAGCTCGCGCCGGACCCTGGCCGCAAATAAGCGGGGGTCTGCCATCGTCCGAATCACCAGATGTTTCGAGAACGCAGACGCCTGCCATAGAGAAAGATAAATCTCGGGTTGCGCCGCCTGTGTCAAGTCGTCGGTCCGCCCACTGGCCGCAATGCCGATGATTTTTGCGGGCGGCTGGTCGCGGCCGGACAGCCAAAGCTTCTTACCGATCGCACTTTCATGCGGAAAGTAACGATCCGCGAGAGCCTGATTGACGACAGCCACCGTGGGATGATCGCCTGTGTCCGTGGAGCGGAAGTCTCGCCCATCTATAATGCCCATCCCCATCAGTTTGAAATAGTCCGACGTAACGGAGCGCAGCGGGAAGGAAAGCCGGTCGCTCGCTTTGCTAGCGGGCGGTTGCCCTTCGACCTCGACCGTGTCAGGCCAATTGTTGCCGGTCAGGGGTACACCCCACGCGAAGGCAACGTGCTGCACGCCGGGAAGCGCGGATACCCGCTCTAAAGCTCGCCGATGAAAATCAGCCCAGTTCCCTTGCACTGCCGTGACACTCATGGTCAGGATGTGTGAGATGTCGTAACCCGATTGCACCCTCGACAGGTTGTTCATAGTTCGAATCAGGAGGCCCGCCCCAACCAACAGCGCGAGTGTCAGTGCCGTCTGAACCATGGCGACTCCCCGTAGAAGCCGCCGCTCGCCTCGTCCCGCGCTGCTTTTTGGTCCCGCGCTCTTGAGTGCCTCCGAGGGGTCGAGCCGCGAGGCTCGCAGCGCAGGAAACAGTCCAGCCAGCATTGCTGAAAATATCGCGGCAGCGAGTCCACAGCCCAGTACTGGCCAGCCTGCGGTAACCGCATCCAGGCGCGGGATGGCGTGTCCGCCAATCAGCTTGAACAACTTGACGACTCCAAATGCTAGACCCACGCCAAAGGCCCCGCCCAAAAGAGCCACTACCAAGCTCTCCGAAGACGCTTGCCAGAAGAGGGCTACACGGCGTATTCCCAAGGCGCTGCGCACGGCGTACTCTTGCTGCCGTTGAAGGCCGCGCACCAGCAGCAGGGAAGCCGTGTTACCGCACGCGATCAAAAGTACAAAGGCAGCCGCGCCCAAAAGCGGCAACAGAATGCGCCCGCCGTCGCGATTCAATTCGGTCGTGAGCGATTCGACTTGAGGAGTAACGCCTTCAAACTCACGATCGGCTTGCCCCTCCCTGACCGCGATGATACGAAGATCGGCTTGCGCCTGTTTCAGTGTCACGCCGTCTCGCAGACGCCCCACGACATTCCACCCAGGCTCTTTCAGTCTCTTGGGGTCGAGTGCAGCCGGAATCCAAAAATCCACTAGCGCGTTCGGGTCATAGTTCGGCTCCTGGGCAGTCGTCGGCGACGGAAGAAAGCGGACACGGGGCGGCATGACGCCGATGACAGTGGGAGGCGTATCCCAGCGGCTAATGCGAATCTTCTTGCCAATGATGTTTGGATCGCCATTATAAGTGCGCTGCCAGAGCTCATAACCGAGGATGATGACCGGCTTTGGGCTAAAACCGGTTTCGGATTCGAGGAAAGTGCGCCCGAGTAAAGGCTGCAGTCCGACGACAGCGAAATAGTCCTTGGTGACCGACATCCCTTCGAACGATTCGCTGCCCTCCGGCCGGACAAGAAAGTTGAATGACCAGTCGTATGCGGCGATCCCCTCAAACGATTTCGATTTCCTTTGCCATTCCATCCACTGCTCGGCGGGCCAACCTCGTACGTGCGCTGTCTGCTGACCATTAGCGCGAGCCGGCGAGATCAGCGCCAACCGCTCAGGTTGACGGTAAGGCGGCGGCGTCAACAGGACACCTTGAATCAGGCTGAAGACCGCAGAAGTTGCGCCGATTCCCAGCGCCAACGTGAAAACGGCAATTGAGGTAAAGCCCGGTTGCTTGAGCAACGCTCGTAGGGTGAAACGCAGATCATGAAGCACTCTCCCTCCTTTTATACAGTGCTTCCGCCTTAGACGCTGGCAACCTGAACCCGGTAGTTGGAAAATGCATTATTTTCATGCGAGGAACCGCAATATCGATCAAATAAACAGTTTGCTGAGCAGATATTCTGGCTTCGTGTTGATGAGAGAACTTGTGAATCCCGCCGCGAAAGCGGTCTGGTACATCGAAAGTCACTTTGGGCAAGAGATCACACTCGACGACATTGCAACCGTTGCCGGTGTCTCACGCTATCACATGTCACGAGCGTTCGGCGTGGCTACCGGGAATTCGATCATGCAATACCTGCGCGGCCGCCGGCTAACGGAGGCAGCCCGAACGCTAGCCCAAGGTGCGCCGGATATTCTGGCCGTCGCCCTGGATGCGGGATACGGCTCACATGAGGCGTTCACACGCGCCTTTCGCGATCAATTCGGTCTGACACCGGAAATGGTCCGCACACAAGGCAATTTAAACAACATCGAAGTTATGGAGCCGATCAAAATGAATGAAACATTTGTGACAAACTTGCAACCGCCCCGGATCGAGAACGGCAGGACATTGCTCATTGCCGGATTGGGCGAACGCTACAACTCCGAGACCAGCGCCGGTATCCCCGCGCAATGGCAGCGGTTTGTGCCGCACATCGGGCATATCCCGGGACAAATCGGCCGAACAGCGTATGGCGTGATTTGCAACAGCGATGACGCGGGAAATATCGAATACATCTCCGGCGTTGAAGTGTCCGATTTTGCCAAAGTGCCCAAAGAATGGAGCCGCCTAAGGATTCAAGAACAGAAATATTTAGTGTTCGCTCACCGCGATCACGTTTCAACAATCCGGCAAGTATGGTCCACCATATGGAACAAGGCGCTGCCTGAATCCGGATATAAACCGGCTGAGGGGCCGGAACTCGAGCGCTAC
>JBAUZG010000107.1:0-20809 GCA_049585195.1 Bryobacteraceae bacterium
GTCCATAATGATTCGCGCGAGCGGGTGGTTCGATGCGCTTTCCGCGGCCGCAGCGAGCGAAAGCAACTCCTCCTCTGACCGGTCGATTGCAATTAGCCGGACAATCTGAAACTTGCCCTCCGTTATAGTGCCAGTCTTGTCAAAAATCACCGAACGGCTCTTTGCGGCGCGTTCCAAAACGGCTGTCCCGCGCACCAGAATTCCACGGCGCGCCAATCCTCCAATAGCCGCCACCATAGCCGTCGGTGTAGCCAAGATGAGCGCGCAGGGGCATGCCACAACCAAAACTGAAACCGTTCGCAGCCAATCGCGAGTGAAGAAGAATGTGAGCGCCGCGGAGAGCAACAGAGCCGGAAGGAAGAAGGTCGCGTAGCGATCGGCCAGTCGCTCAACGGGCGACCGCCGCTCCTGAGCCTCCCGCACAAGCTGCACCACTCGGGCAAGCGTTGTTTCGTCGCCGGCACGAGACACTCGAACGTAAACTAAGCCACCGCCATTCAACGTTCCCGAGAAAACGTCGTCGCCGGGTTTCTTCTCGCTCGGAAGCGGTTCGCCGGTGACAGAGCTTTCATCCACCATCGATTGACCCGATTCGACAACACCGTCCGCCGGGATGCGTTCCCCGCTACGCACCGCGATCAGGTCGTCTGGCGCCAGAAGTTCGGCCCGGATCACCTCTTCGACCCCATTGCGAATCAGCCGCGCTTCGCGAGGCATCTGTTCGACAAATTTCTCGATCGCGGCCGTAGTCCGCCCGGCGGCGTATGACTCGAGCCCCTCTCCCACCAGCACAATGAACATCGCTTCGGCGGCTGCAAGATATTGGCCCGTCGCGAGCGCTGCAATTACGGCTATACAGAGCGCGATATCGGCCGAAATGCGCTTTTCAAGAAGCGCCGACAGCGAATTATAAAAGGTCTTGTATCCGGCAAGCAACGTAATGAAAATAGCCGTGTCGATGCCGAAAAGCGTCCTGAAGATGCCCAGCCAGTTCGCGAGCAATAGAGCGCCCACGATCGCGGCGAACGAGTAATACAGAATCCGTTCTCTTCGTTCTTCTTCCATCACTTGCCCGTATACGTAATCCAGAACGGCGAGGCCCAGACGATTTCTCCGTTGTCCTGTTCGCCGCGAACGTAGTAATAACTCGTCTTGCCCTTAGCGGGCTGGTTATCGCGCCATGAGAAAGCGACATCCGCCGAGTTTGGTGACGTCGAGTAAACGTATCTCCCATCTTTTACAACGACGACTTTCGCGAACCGCGACGTCCCCTTGAGCTTCACTTTGAGTATGGGCAGATCGGAGGTCGAAAATTCGTCGCCCATCAGGTGCGGCCCGCTCTCTACATCGGCAAGAATGTTGTCTGTCGACGCGTAAACGTGCCGCTGCCGAAATGCTTCCATCACCGACTCGCGGCTTGCGTCTTTCGCGTAAAGATTGCAATAACTGATATGCGTCGAAATGTGATCGGAGCTCGATTCGAAGCCCAACCGGTACCCCTTATCGAGAGCGATTCTGACGAACCCTTTGGGACGCCAGCCGCCGATTGAATCTTTCTCGCTGTTCGCCCGCGGTCCATCCTCAATCTCATAGTTTTGGCGATCGCCTTGATAGATCTCGACAACCGGTTCGGTTCGGGCATCGTTGTCGCGCCAGTCCGTTCCCATCGCTGTAGCGCTGGTGTGCGACGCGGCAATGCCGCCAAACTCCTTGAGGTAGCCATACAACATCAGCGTGTCCGGGGCATGGCCAGGATCGTCTTCACCGCTGAGCGGCAGCCGCGGCAGAGTTCTGATACCGCGTTCCGCGAATATCACATTGCGATGGCCCTCGGGATACGGAACGCTCCGCTCGTACCCAAACATCGCGGTGAATCGTCCGGGCGAATTGAAGATATCAGTCAGTTTTTGCTCGATCCACCAGGAGTACTCGCGGCCACCGCCATTATCGTGGTCACAGCAGCCCACCCAGTCGAGCGCTCCCCCATCGAGAATGTAGCGCCACTGGTCGAGCAGCGTACCGTCGTTTCCGCCATCCATTGAAACATCGCTGTGCCGGTGAAACTCGCCCCGCAAAATGCGCAAATTGTCGTCCGGGCCGCCGCGATAGCTGTACATCGTCTGGATTGCGGCTGCATCGACTTTATCGATCGTGGGAGCATCGCGCCTGGTTTCAAGCAGAGCTGGGCTTCGCACAACGGCACCAGACGCCTGTGCTACGCCCAGACCCGCGGCCGCGATAACGGGAATGGCTTGATTTCCCGGACCGAGAGCGACGGTGGCGCTCCACAGATCGTTATTGTATGGGTCAGGCGTGCCATTGTTGCTGAGACCCAGTGGATCTGAATTCCGCTGCGAGATCTGAAAGTCCCGTCTGCCGTCCGATGAATTGACGATTAAGAGTTGGCCGTTTGCGAGCGCGGCGAGAGCGGGGCGATTATCGAGAAGATTGTCCGAATGGTTCAGGAAGATCGGCTTCGACCAGGTCTTGCCATCGAAGGAAACAACGTTCTCGGTCCAGACGGTTCCGAGCGGGCTCCACCAGATGGGATGCGCTGTGCGGAAGGCGAGCCAGATTCTGCCGGAATCGTCAATCGCTAAACGCGGTAGCGTGTTTCGCGAGGCGCGGAGGTTGAGCGTGGCCGTTGCATCCGGCTGCCGGTGCAGGGCATTTTGCGGATCGGGATCGAGCGATGCGGAATCGCTCTGCGACCCTGTGTGATCCGCTTTCAAGGTGGGTACGCCCGTCAACGAGCGGTCCAGATTCGCGTCAAGCGAAACCAGCCGGCCGCCCGCCTGGAGTCCTCGCAATCGTATCAGCCGGCCCTGATACAACGAGATGCCTGTCGTGTTGTATGCGCCAAAGTCTTTTCCCCATCCCCGGCCGCCCTCTTCGTACGCGATCCACAACCGGCCGGTTGGGTCGTATGCGATGGACGGGTACGCTTCATATCGGCTCGACGCGGCTATCGCAATCTCGTTGCCCCAAGCATTCGACTCATGTTTCCGTACGTACACGTCGTAGTTGCCGTTGCGATAGGAATCCCACGCGACTGCCACCGAACCGTCCTTGCTCGCGGCAATGGCCGGATTCCACTCGTCTGCGTTCGAATTCGAGACCTTCACCGGCGTCGAAAAACGGCTTCCATCTTGCTGCGCCGCGTAGATAGCCGCGCGGCCGTTTCGCCAGCCCTGCCATGCCACCCATACTTTGCCGGAGGAATCGCGAACCGCTACCGGGTCAATATCCGATCCCGCTTCGCTTGAGACTTGAATCTTGCTTTTCACCCCGGATTGATCAACGGCTCGCGCGTAAACATCAAAGTTCCCGTCATGATTCTCCGACCAGAAGATCCACGCTCGCCCCTCCCTGTCGACTGCCACAGCGGCCCGATAAAGATCGCCTCCCCCTGGAGTGATTTCGACAGGCTGCGTCCACGAGCCATTCGCGTATTTGCGCGCCCAGATTTGATCGCCGCCTGTCGGCGCTTTGTATCGCGCGTAGCTCTTTGGATCCTGCCGCAGATTAGCGCGAAGTGCGTTGTGATTCTCGCTGTGATGGAACTGCGCGTACGCGATCCAGACGTCGCCATTCGGTGCCCTTGCCGCCGAAGGATAATCCTCTTCTTCGGGCGTGTCGCTAAGACGCTGGCTCGCAGGCACGCGATCGATATACACCCGGCCCGAAAGCTTGTACAAGCCATCACCGTAAACTACGTCGGAAGCTCGAAAGGTGAAGTCGCCCTGCGCCGTCGTAAGCGAGAAGTCGGTGCTCTCGGTCACTTGATTGGCGTTGACTATGAAGCCGTTTGCAACTACGGTGGCCCCGGCGGCCCCTCCGCCGTTGAACAAGCGAACGGGATGCGTGGAGATATGGAACAGGGAACCCGAGATGGCGTCAACGCCCTCAAACCGCCACGGCTGCAGATTATAAGAACCGCCGTTTCGAACGGTGATCGTCCCATCCCATCGTGTCGGCGCACTGTCCGTTACGCCAAGCAGCACACGAAAGGACTCGGACGTTTGAGCTTGCGCTTTTCCTCCTAATAAGCTGACGGCTGCGGCCGCAAGAATCCCTAGTTTCATTTGCTTCTTCCCAATCCTGTTGGTTATCGAGTGGTACATCGGTTGTTGTCGCTAATCGGTAACGATCGTTCCGTACCGAATCAGCGATTTGATCTGATTCGATCCAGCGGTTCGAATGATTTTCCAGCTGCCGCCTTCAAGATGAAGCGTGAGATCCTGAACCTCGCTGTGGTCGCGATACACGTATTCAAGCCGCACCTTGGATTCCCCTTCTTTTGGCGACGCGAGCACCGTTACGGCAACGCCAGTCAGTAGGGCGCTTTGCCGCACAAGGTAATTAGAGAACGCATTTGGCGGGCTCTCCTTGGCCGTCTGCGCCAACTCGGCGCGTAATGGTCCGGAAAAGAAATTGAGGTAGGCTTTTACGTCGCCGGCTCGCGCTGCGTCGAGCATTTTGTACGTGGCGTCGTCGGGGCCTTCAGCCTTCTTCAAAGAGAACCACGCCAATTGCATTCCGGATGACAAGTGCCAGCCTTTCTGCCTCGCAACGGCTATTGCGAGCGAGAGCGTAAGCACCACGAGAGTGAGGATTTTCTTTCCGTTAAGCGTGGCGGCCCCGCGCAATTTCAAAGCTTGTTGCATCGCCAGTTAGAGAATAGGAAACCACGAAACCGGGGCATAGTCAATTTATTCGATTGACAATCAGTAGATTCTTGCTACTCTGGTCGCAGATTCCTGACACCGTTATGATTACTCCCTACTATCGCTGTTGTTGGTCGATCCCGAAACTCGTGAAAGCGACAGCTGTGAAGCAAAAGAAAGGGGAATCAAGGTGTTGGATCGGCCATCGGAGTCATCGATTTCGGCTGTAGACCTTCGGGCATACATTGTGGCGTTGAAAGCCAGCAAGGTCTTGCATCGTCATAGAAACGACGTCTCGGCAGCCATGGAGCGGACCTCCGAACTACTCTGCCAGTCAGAGCTGTTCTTAGGCGGTGGGTTTGAAATACGAATCTTCGAGCAAGAAGCCCAGCATTGGGCGTTCGGCGAACCACAGCAGCAAGGCTGCGTTCACTTTTTCGGAGCCCACAATCGTTCGCGCTTGTCGGTGAGAGTCTGGCTGATTTCGGGCGAGGAGGTCGCCGCGCAAGTCTTACATTTGCTCGCGGAGTATCTTGCGCAACAGATCACGTTGGCGGTTGAAATCCACGAGCTGGCGAAGGCCAACCGTGCGCTTTCGGCCGAGATCAGAATTGATAGCGAAAGTCTCGCTCTTCGAAAACTCCTCGAGCGAGCGAAAACGCTCCTCTCATCCCAAGGCGCCATGACGAGAGAACAGGCGCATGATTTTTTGCTGGCATCGAGCCGGCGCTCGGGCAAGCCGATATCGCAAATCGCCCAGGAGATTACCCTGGTCTTCGGAGCGCCCGAAAGGCGCTCTGGTTCGAAGCAAAGGCCGCGCTATCGTTCACCTCAGCACATAGGGTTGCGACATTTCGGGCGCCAGAATCCGAACGAATCGAGATTCTCCGGGCGTAGATCATATGGCTAAAAGCTAGCCGGCAATCCTGCCGGCTGAAGATTCCTATTCTCTGTCCCTGTTGACTCACCACGCAGCGTGAACGCAATATGCCGCAGCTTAACGCTCGCGGCGGGGGTGCGGTTGAGTTCAAAAAGGGGCAGAAATGGACAAGATAAAAATATTGTTGCGCATGCTTTGGCTCGCAACGAGCATCGGAGCAATTGGCTTACACGCGCAAACCTCGCAGGTTTCGGGCCAGGTTGCAGATCCTGCAAAAGAGGCGATTGGCAAGGCGCGCGTCGTTCTGACACGAACCGATACAGGTGATCGCCGGGAGACTCTCACCAGCGCCGAAGGCTATTACAGCTTTCCGTTGGTCTCACCCGGTAGCTATGAGCTGCAAGTAGAGAAGGAAGGCTTTCAGACGCTAACTCGAACGGGCATTCGCGTCGAGACGGGCCAGGTGAGTACCGTAGACGTGTCGCTCGAGGTGGGAGCAGTTTCACAGTCAATCAACGTAGAGGCGAACGCGCCGCAACTACAAACCGACAGCGGGGCGGTTTCTAACGTAGTCGAGAACAAGACGATTGTCGATATGCCGCTGATTGACCGGCGCTCTTCCCAGCTGCAGCGGCTCAGCGGATTCGTTGTACAGAGCGGAACCGGAGCGAACGCGACGTTCGCGATCGCCGGCGGCCGCGGCAACAATGCGAATTACCTCATCGATGGAGGAACGGCGCAGAATCTGCTGCTAGGCGTGGAGACGCTGAGCTTCGATCCTCCCATCGAATCGGTGCAGGAATTTAACGTTGCCATCAGCAATTACGCCGCGGAGCTTGGCCGCACGGGAGGCGCGGTTATTCAGATGACGACCAGATCCGGCACCAACGATTTTCACGGTTCGGCGTACGAATTCTTTCGCAATGACGTGCTGAATGCTCGAACATTCTTTGCCCAAAACATTCCCGCGCTGCGCTACAACTTATTTGGATCCAGCCTGGGCGGACCCATCAAGAAAAACAAGACGCAGTTTTTTTTCAACTATGAGGGTCGCCGGCAGGTAACTTCCACAACGGAAGTGTTGAATGTTCCTTCGGCGGCGGAGGTACAGGGAAATTTTTCGGCCGATTCGACGAAGGTCACCGACCCCACTACGGGCGTACAGTTCCCGGGCAATATCATCCCGCAAAGCCGCCTGGACGCGGTGGGTGCGAAGCTCGCGGCGTTCTATCCGGTTCCGAACGTAGCCGGTGCGCAGCCCGGCAAGGCCAACTTTGTCGCTAACGACCCTGCCTACACTCCGGTCGACGTGTATGTAGCGAGAATTGATCACACGATCAGTGACAAAGATAGAATCTTCGGCCGGTTGCTGGCACAAACCGACCACACGACCACGGCCTCCATCTTCCCCGTCGCCGGGACAGATTCGTTTAGCAACTTAACGCACGACTACTACTACAACGGTTCCGGAACGTGGTTTCACAACTTCTCTCCGACAGTCATCAATGAAGCGCGGTATACATACACGCGGCGACAGTACCTGTACATTTCCGCCGGCGCTAACACCAACATCGATTCAGAAATCGGCCTCACCGGCGTGAATCAAGCTTACTTTCCCACTGTGACCGTGAACGGCTATACCCAGCTAGGTAATAGCCAGCAGGAACGGCTGCAAACACCCATTCGCAGCGACCAGTACGTCGACAACATCACGTGGATTCGCGGCTCGCATCAGTTCAAAGCGGGCGTCGAATTTCGTAACTCGAAGAATGAAGACCGCTACTATCCGTCCGCCGGCGGGGCATTTACGTTCACCAATCAATCCACCGGTAGCAGCCTGGCTTCGCTTCTGCTCGGAAGAGTCTATTCCGCCACCATTCTGGCAACCGAACCGCTCAACACGCGTGCCGCCTCGGTCGGCGCCTTTTTTCAGGACGATTGGCACGTGACGCCCTCCCTGACCCTGAATCTCGGCTTGCGTTACGACGTAGATGAACCTCGCTGGGAAGAAAACAATCGCCAGAATGGATTTGATCCAACCGCCATCAACCCGGTCTCGGGTACGCCCGGAGTGATTACGTTTTCCGGACGCAATGGAGTCAGTAAATACGCGAATAACTGGGATCTACACAATTTTGGGCCGCACATTGGCTTTGCCTGGAAGCCGGCCGACCACTGGGTGATCCGAGGAGGCGGAGCCATCATCTATCTGCCCGAATACGATCAGGCGACACCCATTGTCGCCAACACGGGGTTTAGCATCTCCGGCAATTTTGTCTCGCCCAACAACGGAGTGACGCCGGCATTTCTGCTTTCAAATGGCATGCCCCCGGCAAGCGCTCCGACAGAGGCTCAACTCACGCCGGGCTTTGGCGCGGTTGCAGTAGGCCAGAAACCAACGACCACGATTACCTACTTCAATCCCAATCGAGTGAATGGGTATCTCTACCAGACAAGCTTCGACATCCAACGTCAGTTGAAAGGCAACATCTTGGTGGATGTCGGGTATCTGGGGACGTTTGGGCATCACCTACCTGCCCCCGATCCACAGAGCATCGATCAAGTTCCGACGAATCTCCTCGGACCTGGAAACACTCAGGTATTACGGCCTTATCCCCAGTACAGCAACGTGCAAATTATCGCTCCCGATATTGGGAGCTCCAATTACCATGGCCTCAACGTGGGCGTGAATAAGCGCTACTCGATTGGTCTGCAGCTTCAGGCCAACTACACGTTCTCGAAAATGATCGACAACGTCGATTCCCGCAATGAGCTAGCGGCGTATCCCGGCAACGATGCCTTCACCAACTATTACAACCAAGCGAACGATCGCGGTCTGTCAGGCAATGATATTCGCCGCCGATTCATTGCAAGCTTCACTTATGATCTTCCAGTCGGCCGAGGCAGGGTATTGGTTCCATCGTCGAAAATCCTGAACACGTTTATCGGTGGATGGACTGTCGGAGCAATCGCGGAACTGCATTCAGGAACGCCGCTAAGCCCCATCGAACTGACCAACAACACCAATTCATTCTCAGATGGCGTTCGCCCTAACGTAGTCGGCAATCCTGCAATTTCCGGCGACCGGTCGAAGGCCGCGCAATTGGCCGAATGGTTCAACGTAAATGCGTTCGCGGCGCCAGCGCCTTACACCTTTGGTGATGCCGGCCGTACGTTCGGAGAAGGCCCTGGATTCGCAAACCTCGACACCTCGTTGCTCAAGAATTTCGCGCTTAGCGAGCGCTTCGTCCTTCAGTTTCGGGCGGAAGGATTGAACGTACTCAATCACGCGAATTTTGCGAATCCGAACACACAGCAAGGCAGCCCAACATTCGGTCAAGTGACTTCGCTTGTGTCTGGAAATCAGGCGCGCATCATTCAATTGGGGCTTCATCTCCAGTTCTAGAAAGCGGGTGTTCAAGATTCAATCTTCGGGGATAGCAAAATGATCGCCAGTGTCGGCCACCCACTGCTTGACCCGCGCGATGAGCTTTTTTCGCTCAGCCCGATAGCGGTTGTTTTGCGCCACATTCGCTTGCTCATAAGGATCGTCGTTCAAATTGAACATAAGCCAGGAGCGGTTTTCAAAACAGACATACTTCCAACCATCGCTTCTAACGAGGCCACGATACGGCGTGTTGATAGTGTCCGGATGGCCTGGCGGAACAACATTCTGAAGGTAGGCCGAATCGCGATCCTGAGCCGAGGCCGGTGCATTGAGATAGCCGGAAAGGTCAACTCCCTCCATCCACTCAGGTTTCGCGATGTTGCAAATACCAAGAGTGGTTGGGGCAATGTCCACGGAATTTGAAAGTAGGGGAATGCGGCGGCCATTCATTCCCGCGTATCGCGACTTGCCGCCGGAGAAGATCATCGGCGTGCGAATCGCTTCATCATAGGGATTCGTCTTGCGGTACATGCCCTGCGAGCCGTGCATGTCGCCGTGGTCGGCGAAAAACATCAAGTAGGTATTCCAGATCAACCCTGTTTGCTCGAGAGTGTCAATAATACGCCCGTAATTCCAATCGAGGTTCTCGATCATCGCGTAATAGCCGGGAAGATCGCGCCGGGCCTGATCCTCGATGGGACGCGAGTGCGCAACATTGGGCCGCATTTCTAGGCGCTCGGGGTTGTACTTGGCCATGAATTGTTCAGGCGCGACATACGGGTCATGCGGCGGCTGTACACTGAGCACGGCGAAGAACGGCTTTGCAGTCCCTTTCTTCGTTTCTTCACCGCGTTCCTTCACATACCGGATGAGCAGGTTTGTCAGCTCATCTGTTTCGTAGCCGGGAAGTCTGTAGTGAAACGCCTCTTTACCGCGTCCGCCATGCACCCAGCAATCCCACTGGCTATTGTTATTCTCATACCCGATCCAATCTTGAAATCCGCCGCGACGGTCTGGGTCGGTGATGAAGAATGCAGCACGGCCATCCCTTTCATGCCAGCCTCCAAGATGCCATTTACCGAAATAAGCTGTGCGATATCCGCTGGCATTAAAGACATCGGCGACGGTCTTCTGCCCTTTAGGCAGAGGATACTCGTGCCCCGGCACGCAGTGATGCGGGTAACGGCTGGCGAGGAGAGCTCCGCGAAATGGACAGCAGAGCGGATAACCAGAAACGTGCTGCGTGAAATCGACGCCATTCACGGCGGCGCGCTCGAGATTCGGCATCCGCGAGTTGGGGTCGCCATGAAAATTCAGCGCTTGCGCGCGGAACTGGTCGCCGAAAACCCATATCACGTTCGGTGTCGCATCCGGTTTCGGTCCGTCGGCGTGACGGCCTTCTTGCGGCTCGCCTTCGAGCAAAGCTCCTGCGATGGGCAGCGAAGCCGCCTGTAAAAAATTTCTACGATTCATGTTCTCCTCGTATTGCGCTAAAAGAGAAGCTTCAGCGCGAATTGCACAATTCGGGGCTGCCCTTGCATGGCGCTCACGACGCCGAAAGTCCACGATCCGAACGTGGCATTCGGAGGCGCAAAGGCGGACATATTACCAAGATTAAACGTCTCGGCACGAAATTCCAGCTTTAATCTTTCCGTCAGGCTTGTATCCTTCATTAGCGAAAGATCCACATTTCTCGTCGGGTCGGAGCGGACGCTGTTAAATGTTCGGGGCGCCGTACCGAAAGCGTAAGACGGAGGTTGGCTGAACACCGACAACGAGTGGAACACGATCTACAGCTCAAATGACCCAAACCGGGTTTGGAAAATGCCGCGCGCGCAGAATCAGTCGGAGACGCACGAAGGCTACGCACTGATACTCGCTGGTTTGATTCGGAAACCGGCCACGTGCTGGTCATCGCAGCCGGCATGAGCGCCCGCGACACACAGTCGACTGTCGAATTCCTCACGAAGGAAGAGTACTTTAGCGCTTTCATCCGCTCGGCTCCTTCCGGCTGGACTCACAAGAGTTTTCAGGCGGTGATTCACACCTATATTCACGGGCACTCTCCCGGCGCGCCTGTGATTGTCGCCTCGCATTGGTGGTAATTGGTCAGCCCGATGGTAAGGATTAGGACGCGGCCTGTTCTCAGTCATTGGTGGCCGTTGCCGGGCACAGTCTTGAATCGTTCGTCCAGAGGATACCGCTTCCGTCCACGTTCGATCGCTTCCGCTGCGCGGTCTCGCATGCCCATTGCTCGGGCCGCAGTGGCAAAGCCCAGAAGTCCGTCAGCATTATATGGATCTCTCTTCAGAGCCAGCGAGAACTGAGCAAGAGCTCTCTCTGCTTGTTTCTGTTCGAGTAGGATTTGCCCAAGCAGCACGCGATAGTGAACGACGTCAGGCTGGATTTCGAGAAATTGAGTTATAGAAGCAGCAGCATCTAAGCGCCGGCCGGAGTCGAGATAATCGGCAATCAGCGCCTCATGCGCATCGAGGAAAGTCGGTTCGATCTCGATCGCTTTGCGGAAACACTCTGCCGCGCGTTGAAACTGTTTAGCGAGGCGAGCCGCTTTACCCTCTTCGTAGGCAGCTTGCGCGGCCCCGATATGAGGAGTGACGTGAGGAGTTCTTGCTTGGCTGAGAGAAAGAGCGGCAAGGGCAAAGAAAAGCGCAGCGAGTCTCATTCTTACTCGGGTGCTCCGCCAGCCAGAGCCTCGTTTAGCCGTCTGTCACCGAACTCGTTAAGAGTGTCGGCAGTTTCCTCGCGAAACTGACGGAACAGTGCCTGCGCTTCGCCGGTTCGCCCGAGCGCTTGGTATACGCGGGCCAGATTGTACAGAGCGGCTCTCGAATTCGGATCCTGGTGTCTCGCGATTTCCAAATCCGTCAAGGCTTCCTTAGGACGTCCCGATTCAAGAAGCAGCTTCCCACGCAATGTGCGAGCGGAAACGGAATTCCTGTTCAAGTCGATGGCGCGATCCAACTCATGAAGCGCCGCATCCCTATTCGCCGGATCCAGTTTCCGCAGACACTCCGCCATAAGATAGTCGAGATCGGAATCCGCGATTCCCTCCTTTGCGGACGACTGCAGAATGGAGATGGCTTCGGAAAATTTCGCCTGCTTGTAATCGGTGAGAGCAAGAAAGAATCGCGCATCGGCTCTCGAAGGCGCGAGCCGCGCGCCGGCAGCGAAATCGTCATACGCCTGATCCAGATGACCCAGGAGTGTCTCGGCGGCGCCCTGGACGATGAGCACATCGGGAGAGTTCGGGAATAACCGCCTCGCTTGCGCGGCAACATCAGCGGCCTTGGCAAAGTTTCCGCCTTCGGCGCAAACGGTGACCAGGTTCAAATAAATTGAGAGATCGCTCGAATCCTTCTGAATTTGTTGCTGAAGAACCGAATACGCCTCGCGATAGAGGCCGAGCTTGGAATACGAAACAGCGAGAAGATTGATCGATTTCACATCCGCAGCGCCGGACAATTGGCGCGGCTTAAGAATATCGATCGTCCCTTTATATTCAGCGAGTTCAAATTTACTGAGCGCAACAGCGTAATCGTGAGTCAAAGGATCTGGAATGTCCGCCGGAACGGTATTGAAAATCTTCAGAGCGATATCGAAACGCCGTGCTCTGCCATAAAGCCATCCCATCTGGAAGGCTTCAAGGGGCGAAAGCCTCGGACAAGCTCGCAACTGGTCCAGGCTCTTGGCCGCCTGGTCGTACTGCTTACCTTCGAGGAGCGCGTTGACGCGTTGAAACACTGTTCTCGCGTTGCATTCCTGACTCTGATCCATTGGCTGCCCTCGCAGGCTGGAGACATGGATGAGAAGCAGTACAGCGCAAGAAGCGCGCCTAATGCACGTACGTCCGCGGATTTTCGAAATGTAAAGCATCGTGGGTGCGTGCCTGGAGGCTGGTGAGAGCATCGCGCTCAGCCTGAGCGTCGGCAGACCGATGCAGAAGGGCGTAGATTTGAGCGAGCTCAAAATGAAAGGCCGAAGACTCCTGCATGACCGGACTAATCGAAGCGAGAAGCTGGAGGGCGTCAAGCGGCCGGTTTTTCCGTTCATAGGCGCGAGCAAGTTCGAGAGCTATATCTGGATTCGACCGATTCTGCGTCCACGCGCGGCGGAGGTGATCGAGAGCCGCATCCCAATCGTGCTGACGCGCTTCGAGGAGACCCAGCTCGCCATTCACAAAAGGATCTTCGGGATCGTGCGAAAGGGCCGTCTTCAAAAAGCTTTTCGCGCCGCTCTCGTTGCCTTGAGCAATGCTGGCTCTGGCAAGACCAACGAGCGCAGCGGTCAATCCCGGGTGTTCCGCTAACGCTCTTCGATAGCTATCTATTGCGGCAGCAGTATCGCCTTGAGCGCGTTTGAGGTCGCCATCAGCTACAACGAGTAACGCGTCATGGGGATCGCTGTTAAGCGCCTGCCCAATAACCTCCTTCGCGGAATTCAAGTACTCGAGTGCGATCAGTTGTTCGCCGAGAGCATAAGCGATGTCTGGTCGAGCAGGCGCCAGGCCGTGCGCTCGGAATAGCCACGGAATGCCCATCCTCGGTTCACCGCTCGCGGCATAGTCGAGTCCGACATGAAAATAGGAATCAACGTGTTCCGGATGTTTATCGATCGCCTGAAAGTAAAATTTTCGCGCTTCATCAAACTGCCCGAGGTGAGAATAGGACAATCCTAAATTGAAATAAACAGCATCGTCTGCACTTTGGGCCGGGATCTCCTTCAAACAATTCACGGCGCGTTGATACATTCCGTGCTGCGCAAATAGCGTACCCAGCGAGAAGAGCAAACCCGGCGGCATGGGCCCCTGCAGCGATGACAGTAGCGAACCGACCCGATCGTTTTGATGCGTCTCTATCATGGTCTGCGCAAACCACAAAACAAGAACCGGCTCCTGTTGCAGAGCCGCGGGATTCTTCCCGGCGCCAATCTGCTCAAACAAAGTCGCTGCGCGCTGCCAATCGTGCGATCCAACTGCTGCTCCAATTGCGTATTTGATCGTTACGGTGTTTGACGGATCGAGGACTAACGCCTGGTTCAGAATCTTTTCGGCTTCCGAAGGCTTGCCGTTACGGAGATACGTGGCGCCGAGCTCTGTTAGCAGGCGCGCCGACCTCGAGTCCAGCGAAACTGCCGTTTTAAGCGCTTCCTCACCAGCAGCCGCATTGCCGGATAATTCGTTTGCTAATCCGAGAATTTCGTAGAACGAACTGGACTGCGCGCAGGTGGTACGAAGGGGTTCGAGAAGCGAGAGCGCTTTGGCCGGCTCCTTTTGTTGCAGCGCGAGAGTAGCAGGTTTAAGACTCTCTTCGCACGTGGCCACGACGGAGAACAGCAGAATCGGCAATACAACCATGGAAAACAGGGGACCTTCGCTCCAAAAGCGATCCCTTGCTCAACCATTAGAACATCAGTTTTAGAGCAAACTGAATCTCGCGTGGAGATGTACCGGTCGCCGTACTGGTGATTTGGCCAAAGCTGGAATCCGTGACCGTGGTATCGGGCAACCCGAAGAGAGTGTGGTTCAGGATGTTGAAGAATTCCGCGCGGAATTGCAGCCTGGCTCGTTCCGTAAAGAGAAAGTCTTTATAAGCGATAAAATCCAGATTCTTCACCGGAGGGCCGGTCAGGTTGTTGCGGCCCTCGTTACCGAAAGTATAGGAAGTGGGAAGAGCGAATGCAGCCGTATTAAACCACTCCAGGCGGCTCTGCGTGAAGCCTGAGTTAGGCTGGCCGACCACCTCAGCGCGTTGACTGCCACCTCCGACATTGGCTATATCGCCACCTGCAAGAATGTCGAATGGCTGGCCGGAGTTCATCGTCAAAATCCCACCGACGTTCCAGTTCCCGAGCACCGTGGTTGCGAAGCCATTCGCATTTGAAAGATAGTGCTCTCCCTTTCCGAAGGGCAACTGATAGTTGCCGCTCAAGACGAAGAGCTGACTTCGATTAAAATCGGAAGGTCCCCACTCACGGCTTCGATCGTAGATCGTCTCGATAGTTCCCGATTGCCCTTCAGATTGAATGTCGAGCGATTTCGACCAGGTATAGGAAGCAAGGAAGTTGAGCCCGAAGGATAGGCGTTTTTGTAACTTGGCTTGGAGCGCGTTATAACTCGAATTCCCAACGTTTTCATCGAATGAAAAGCTCCCACCGTATTGCGGGAAAGGTTGCCGGGCGGAGATAGGTCCCGCTCCGGGATACAGGGCAGTATTGGCTACAGGCTGGATAAAGAGGTGCCGTCCCACGGATCCGACGTAATCGACGCTAAGCACCATCGACTGTGGTAACTGTTGCTCAACGCCTCCGTTGTATTCCATCGCGTAAGGAATTTTGTTCCTGGGATCAGCTCCAAAGGCGACGAGGGGTTGAAGAGGATTGAAGAACGAGCTGTACAAAGGCAAGTTATTGAAGTACGTCGTTGGCTGTCCGCGGTTCAGATCTATGACCGAGGCTCCCACGCCCTGTGGCCAGGATATGCGCGGATCTTGAGCTTCTTGCACAAGAGTGTTGTTGTGATCGTCGAACATCGCAAACGCACTGCGAAAAACCGTGCTTTCGCTGGCGCGATAGGCAACTCCGAAACGCGGTTCGAAGCCGTTGTAATGCGGATCATAGTAGGTCTTTCGCACATTCCCCTGCGGGTAGAGCGGTGGGACTGCGCCTGAAACGAGGAAGTTGCCGGTTAAGACGTCAAGGCCCGAGACAATCTTACTGCCGTAACTGGGTGGCTCGACGAAATCGTAACGCAAACCATAGGTGACAGTCAGCTTTTTCGACATCTGCCATTGATCCTGGACATAGCCGCCATACCACCAGCCGCGCTCATCGGCCGACGTGTTGCCCAAAAATCCATACAAACTGTCTGGCAAGCCGAGCATGAAACTGGCAGCACCAGAACCGCTTCCGTTGACTAAACCTCCCTGGGATGTTGCATTTTGAGTGAAGCTCACGGACTGCCCCCATCCATCGTCAAAGCTGTGGATATGGTAGATCATTGCCCCGGCGCCGATCGTGTGCGTGCCGCGCACGATGGAGAGATCGGCATGACCGTCGTGGTTGTATTGCGGCCCCAAAGGGATTGCAAATTGAGAGGTACCCGTGTATCCGTTTGAAATTCCGACCTGGGGTCCAAGAGGAATGCCGTTCTTGGCAGGTGCGAGTTGATCGAAGTTAGTCGCAGTGAGAAAGGCCTGACCTGCTGCCCCATCGAACTGGCCGAAATTTGTGTTTGTAAAGCCATAGCGGATGTTTAGGATCACCGTTGAACTGAACAGGTGTGTGTAGCCGAGTGCGAAGGTCTGCGCATAATTAACGAGCGATTGTTGGTACGTTGGCAACGATTCGGGGCGAAGAAGCGTCGCATTCGACCGGTTGTAACGCCCAAACAACGTGTCGTTATCTCCGAAGCGGTGGTCAACTCGTATTCCGGTTTGGTCGCTCTGAGTATTGTTACTGCCCGCGAATATATAGTTCGGAAGAACGCTGGGCCCAACATTCAAGTTCGGCAGTGGATAATACTTCTGCAAGACCAGAAGCGTCACTGGATTTATCCGGCTTGCCGGGATGATGTTTCCGGCAAAGGGGGCGCGAATGATGTTGGCCGGATTTGTGGGATCGGGCCGGCTGGTACTCGGGTCGAAAATCTCGTTTTGGTAGATAGGTCTTCCCAGACTGTCCGTGCCGACCTGTGACCCGAGAATTCCCGAAAAGTCGCCGTTTCGCATGGCTTGGGTGGGGACGCTGGCAAAGTAGCTCAAACTCTGGACCGACCTGAATCCCTCCCAATAGGCTTCAAACCAAGTGTTGTCTCTGATAATCGGGCCGCCAAAGGTTACACCGTACTGATTCTGCCTGTAAGGCGGCTTCGTCTGGTCGAAGAAGTTCCGGGCGTCGAGGACGTCGTTTCGGAAGAACTCCCAGAGGTTTCCATGAAACTCGTTTGTTCCCGAGCGGGAGACATAATTGATGTTCGCGCCCGACGAGATCGAGAACTGACCATCGGTGATATGAGACTGAACGTTGAATTCCTGCACGGCATCGGGTGGCGGGCTGATGGCCCAGGTATCCGTGTATATGTTGTTGTTCAGCAGGCCATCCATCGTGAAATTGTTTTGCTGGCCTCTCTGTCCGTTTACGGACGGACTGATTGCACCCGCTCCCAACTTCACCGTGAAGGAGCCCTGCTGGCCCGATTCCTGTGGCGCCGCGCCCGGTGTCAATAGGGTTAACTGGCTGGGATTGCGGCCGTTCAACGGTAAATCTACGATCTGCTGGTGTTGAACAACGTCCGCAAGTGTCGCGTTTGTTGTATTCAATTCCGCAGGGGTCCCCGTGACCTCAACTGTTTGAGATGCTGTCGCAACCGAGAGCTTGAAGTCGAGAGTTGCGCTCTGATTGACCAGCAGTTGAACGTCGTTCCGGTCCTCCTTCGCAAACCCCGCCTTTTGAACCACAATGTCATATCTGCCGGGTGGTAACTGCGGAATGTTATACGTTCCGTTGTCCAGCGATGTAGCAGAGCGCTGCGCGCCGGTGTCCTTGTTCGTGACTTGTACTTGCGCGCCCCCAACGGCGCCGCCGGACGGATCGGTTATCGTGCCCGTTATCGAACCATTTGTCGTCTGACCAACCAAAACGCTGACGAGGAATGGGATTGCGAGGGCTGAACGAGCCAGGATCGAAACGACCTTCATCTTCAACTCCTACCCGGGAGAATCCACGGCTGCACCGAATACACGGCTGACCTAGCAGGCGCGGTTAGGAACAGGTATAAGGCAGAAGAGTAGCGCAGTCAAGACTTTTTTAACGGCCAAGTGAAAGTTTTCACATCCGTTAGGAGGGCGTCACATCACCGGCTCGAAAATCGCCTACATGATTCCGTATTTCTCGAATGCTGCAACTGCGCTGCTGCCTTCTTCGAGCGCTTTCCTGACAAGCTTCTCGCCGCGAGCCTTTTCGAGAGCTTTCGCGAAGACCTCGGTTTCTACTTGTCTGGGAATGCAACAGACACCATCGACGTCGCCAAACAAGATGTCACCTGGTTTGATCGAAACATTACCAATTTCAATAGGGATCCGAAAATCGACAACCTTCGAACGCGATCCGGCGTCCTGGCCATAGCTGCCCCAAGAAAATGTGGAGAAATTTAATTGCAAAACGGCTTTGGTGTCGCGGCTGTAGCCATTCAGCACGGCGCCTGTTGCCCCCAGCTTCATGGCGCGCGTACTCATCATCTCGCCCCAAAGCGCATTTCGGGGTGAAGAACCTGTGTTCACGTAAATTTCATTTGATTTAAGATCGTCGAGCGCCTCCAGCATCAGGCCGAAGGCTTTTTCCATCAGCTTGTTGGCGCTTTCCGTGATTCGTTCGCAAAATACATCCACAGAGAGAACGGGCATGCTGCGGCCGATCAGCACCATGTCATTGCGCAGTGGTCTGATTGCTGGTGGGAGAAACTGATGAATCAGACCCAGCTTGTCCATTACATCGCCGACCACCGACGTGAAAAGCTCGATTCGCGAAATCGCAAATAGTTCGCCGTCATCCGCCCAAAGCTGCATGCTCGCCGACAATATTAACTGAACCGCGCCCGGGAGCGAGCGGCACTCGAACTACCGCCCGGCTACTCTGACCGTAAGTACCTCGAAAGGTTGGAACGAAAGACGGATGGTCTGGTTTTCAACCGGCACGGTGCGAATATTCTCCTCGACCCCTGAACAAAGCTGAGCGGATGCAATATTCGAGTGAAGAAATCGAACCGTCGCTTCAGACGCGTGATCACCCGTCTCGAGCAAGCGAAGAATTGTGCCGTTGCCGTCCTCAGCTTCCTTCCAGGTGAGAAGCGCTACGTCCTGGCCGTCGATTTTCAAAAACGTATCACCCTCTGGCGGGAGTGGTCGAGGAGGGTTGCCCACCTTATCCTGGCTAACAACATCATTCACCTCCACCGGCCGCATTTCTTCGATTCCCAGGTGGCTGAGCGCCCTTCCATCAAACTGGGGCCCGCTGGTAATTGCGTAGCGGAACACAAAATCTCCGGCTTGGCCCGCGCGATAATTCGTGTGCCAGTAGTTGTTCATGACATAGGAAAAAATCGTTCCCGACGATGGTTTGAAGTCGCCCGGCCACTTGCCCCGATTGATGTCCCCAAATGGAGCTAAGGGCGCATCCACGGGAACGATTCCTACCGTGAGGTTCGGGCCGCCAACTGCCATCCATTGTTGAATATTGAACCATTCCAGGCTGCCGCCCTTCATCAGATTCCGCGCCGGATCGACCCAGTCCTGTTGGGTGGCAAAGTGGAATTCGGGACTCGAGACGCCAACGGGAAATGCGAAGTACACTCCTTCTTTCGCGGTTGTGTACTCCTTATGCACGCGATACAGGAACTCAATCTTTTTTTGGTTGTTGAATAAAAGAATCTCCGTGGTAATTGCGGGCGTATTGACGTCCGAACTCGTCATTTGAATTGACTGGCCCCACGGAAGCCGCTCGACGCCCAGTAACTTGCCGTGCACGGATGGATGGACGGTCAGACGTCCCGGCGGAAGGGCAGGGAAGGGATTGATCATCTGTGTATCGCCGTCGCCGCCGGTGACATACAGATACTGGCCAAACTTATAAGGACTGTTAGAATCCACGATCTCGCGCTGCAGTTGCTTGTCATAGATGCTCTTAACGGCGCCGCTCTCTGGATCGACAGTAATCCGATAGAACGAGTTTTCAGCAATGTTGTCCATCGAGCGTAACGATTCCGCGGGGCCGCCTTCTTTCGCATATTCGATGCGGAAGCACTTATATCCCACCGGGGGCAGGTCGGTTGCTAGAAAGCGTACGTGCAGAAATTTCTCTTTTGCATAAAGGATTTCGAGCGGAACCTCCTTTTGCGTCGTCAAATCCACTAGTTTTGGATGCTCGAGCAGATCGGTTTCCACAACAGCGTCCCGCTGCCAGTTCAGTGAATTGAAAACCACTAAGGTGTTAGCGGGAATGTGAATCTGATCGGCCAACTGGCTCAGAGATCGGTTCATTACGTCCTCGATGTCAAGAGATGCTTGATCGGCGCGGCCATCTTTCACTCTTAATTGGCGGATCGACTCTTCATGATCCGGTTGTGTAACGGAGTTATACGAAAGCCACGTATGTTCCGTGAACAGGATAATATTCCGCCAGATATCGGCGAGCTCCTGTTTAGGCGGATTTAGATTTGCATCGACGGAATGTGTAACAGTCGAGAGGATCTCGGCGGAAAGCGCGCGGTTTTGATTCGTGCGGTCTTCGGCGGCGTAGTAGGCGTCGCTCCCTATGCCATCCTCCCAATATCCGCCGCCGTCCCCTTTGAAGGTCGGCAGGTCTTTGGCATAGTGTTCATCGACATAGTGGAAAAAATCGGGGAATGTAGCGTACTTCAGCTTAGGAAACGAGTATGTCTTATTCCAATCGTCCACAAAGGTTGCAGTCGATGGAAACAGGTCCGTATTCTCAACCTGCGTGCCATATATCAGCGCCACGTCGGGTTTATAATCCGGCTTTGAGTAGGCCTGTAAATAGATAGGCAACGATTCTCGCACTGCCTCCAGCTGCGGCGGCAATCCGAACAGCGTCTGCACCTGCATGTAATGGCGCGAATACCAGAATAAAACCTTCTTACCGTCCGGCCCTTCCCACCAGAATGGCGACTTCTCGTTCCAATGATCGTAAAAGAACACGGGCGCCCGATCGTTGTTAGAAGCGGCCACCCAGTATTTCACTCCGCTCGAAGCAAGAACGGATGGATAACTTCCGGAATAAGTCGGAACATCTGTAATGTTGGCATATTCGAAGGGCAGGCCAAAGCGGTCCGCCAATTCCTTG
>JBAUZG010000108.1:0-1994 GCA_049585195.1 Bryobacteraceae bacterium
TGGCTCATCCTGATCTTGCTCAGCTATCCCGAGAGTTTTATCTCGGTTTCGACTTATAACTGGTGGCCCGGAATCTGGCTTGTGCTTCGGCTGGATTGGCATCTCGTACTGGAGTTTCTCGGGCCAGTCGCGCTGGTTTGGCTGGGTCTGCTGTTTCCCGAACGGTCCCGAATCGATATCCGATTGCCGTGGCTTAAATGGTTGATTTTCGGTGTCCTCGGGTGCGGCTTCGGAGTCGGGCTCACGATGGATTACAGCGAATGGTATGACCTGGCGCTGATCCCAAACCGAGCAGTCATCGATTCCATTAACGATCGGATCGAGCTTTGGATCATGCTCTCATGTGTGGTTCTTTATTGGATCGCGATTTTCGAAAAATATTTCACGATATCGGCGCCCGACGCGCGGCGGCGAGTACGCGTGCTGTGTGCCGGTTCAGTGGTAGGGCATGGAAGCCTGCTGATCATCTTTGGCTTACTTCCGTGGTTTGGCATCGCGGATCCCGGCAGCATTCAGTGGCTCGGGTATTTGAGTGCCGTTCTGATGCTGTTCTTTCCGCTGAGTCTCGCTTACGTAGTGATTGTGCAGCGCGCCATGGATGTGAGCCTCGTGATCCGGCAGGGCTTGCAATACACGCTCGCGCGGCGCGGCGTCCTTGGTCTGCAGATTCTGCTCAGTGCCATTTTGTTCATTGTGGTCGCGAGCTTGGTGACCACTCACACTCTCAGTCTCATCTGGACTGTCATCATACTGGCAGCGGGCGTCTGGAGCACTTTCCTGCTCCACGGTCTGGCGCAGCGTGCGGCGATCTGGATCGATCGCCGCTTCTTTCGCGACAGCTACAACGCTGAGCGGATGCTAAGCGAACTAGCCGAACAGGTTCGTACTATCGTCGAGACACGACCGCTGCTTGAAACCGTCACCCGGCGCGTAGCAGACGCCCTGCATGTTCCAAGAATAGCCGTCCTGCTCAACGGGAACAGTCCCTATAAGCCCGCGTGCGCCATCGGTTATGGAAGCCTGCCTAACGTGATGTTTCCCGAACGGGCGGCCACGGTCGAACTGCTGAAGAAGGAGAAGCAGCCGGTTCGCGTCTACTTTGACGACCCTGAAGCGTGGATTTACCGGCTCCCCGAGATGAGCGCCGGCGAGCGCGAGAAACTGGCCGAGCTTCAAGCGGAACTCCTGCTGCCGCTGGTAGCCAAGGAGGAGCTGATCGGCTTCATGAGCTTGAGTCAGAAGCTGGCGGAAGCGCCGTATTCCGGCACCGATTTGCGTCTGCTGAATTCGGTGGCAGCGCAGACCAGCATGGCACTCGAGGTCTCGCGTCTGACGGCCGCAGTTGCACGAGAAACCGGACAGCGCGAGCGGCAGGATCGCGAACTCGAAATCGCGCGCGAAGTGCAGCAACGCTTGTTTCCACAGTGTATGCCGGCGATTCAAGGATTAAGCATGTGCGGAGTCTGCCGTCCGGCGCAGGGCGTCGGCGGCGATTACTACGACATGATCGAGCTCGGAGGCGAGCGGCTCGGCATCGCGATCGGAGATGTTTCCGGCAAAGGCATTTCCGCCGCGTTGCTGATGGCAAGCCTCCGTGCCTGCCTCCGTACCATGACGCTCGTGGGATCGCTGGATCTCGCGGCGCTGATGCAAAAAATGAACCAGTTGGTTTACGAATGGTCCGCCGCAAACCGCTATGCCACCTTTTTCTTCGCCATCTATGATTCACCGGCTAGGAAGTTGCAATACGTGAACGCCGGTCATAATCCACCTTTCCTGATGCGGCGGACGGCCGGCGGAACTATCGAGCATATTTTTCTGGAGGCGGGCGGCCCGGTTATCGGGCTGCTTCCAAACGTACCGTACGAGGAGCAATCCTTAACGCTTGAAACGGGCGACGTGCTATTTGCTTATACGGACGGAATCAGCGAAGCGATGACCGAAAGCGATGAGGAATGGGGCGAAGAGCGCATGAGGCTGGCTGCCGAAACCGC
>JBAUZG010000109.1:0-13857 GCA_049585195.1 Bryobacteraceae bacterium
CTTCGTGTCCTCTTCGACCGCCAATCAATTCGATGTGCTTTGTTCCTGGGAGAACACTCTCCGCTCCGTTCGATCAGATGCCGGGCGTCAGGACCCATCAAGTAATTTTGTGCAGCTCCCGTGGCCAAGCGGATGTGGGTCGGCTGAAGGCTTTTTGTTGCCGGACCGTAACAAGCTGGCAATCGTTCGCAGCGATGGGGCGATCTACCAGATGGATATGGCTACGCAGAAGCTGAGCGCAACGCCCGTGACAAGCGATTGTCGCGATTTTGCGGTGTTCCCTGTTGAGTGGCCGGTCTCACCGGATGGAGCAAAGCTCTACCTGGGCTACGGGGGCATAGCTCCCAACGGAATGTCTACCGCCTCGGAACTCCGTGTCTTTGATACGTCCACTTGGCAACCGTTTGGTACGCTTCAAACGAGCGTCCCCTTTTGGAGCGCGGCGGCGAGTAGGGACGGGAGGCTTATCTACGCGCTTGCGCCCGAGCAGCATAAGGTTTTGGTCATCGACACGGCGAATCTTCAAGAAAGAGACGCAGTCAGTGTCGGGAAGACTCCGGCGCTCGCGCTGGTAGTTCCTTAGGTCAGCCCTTTTTCCAGGCGAGGGTTGTCCCGTCTGTCAAGGGAAGCAGGCTGACGAGAACGCGGTCGTCTTTTGCGAGCTTTCGATTCAACTTCTGGACCGCGATCACCTCTGCGTCGGTCGAGCTCTCATCGAGCACTTTGCCCGACCGCAGCGTGTTATCGAGCACGATCAATCCACGAGGGCGTACGAGTTCAAGCGCGTATTCGTAGTAGGTATCGTAGCTTGTTTTATCGGCATCAATAAAAGCAAAATCGAACGTGCCGGCTTGGCCCTCCTGAACGAGCGCCCGAAGCGTGTCCGCAGCCGGTCCCAATCGGAGCTCCACTTTGTCTGCGACACCCGCTTCGCGCCAAAAGCGCAGGGCCGTCTGTGTGAACTCGTCGCTCACATCGCACGCGACCACGCGTCCGTCTGCCGGCAGCGACAATGCCGCGAGCGTCGAACTGTATCCGGTGAATACGCCCACTTCGAGCGTCTTCTTCGCGTTAAGCATGGCGAGGAGTATGCGAAAGAACGCGGCTTGCTCCGCCCCAATCTGCATCTGCCAGAGAGGGTGTTTGCCGGTTTCTTCGCGGCATTTCGCCAGAACCGGATGCTCTGGCTCGCTCACCGCGCAAACATATCGAACTATTTCTTCGCTCGCAAGATATCCGTGTTTAATGCCCACGTTCTACAGGGTAGCGGGTCTCGCGCACTAAACTTGAGAAAGATTGACCTGCGATGACTAATGCGCTGATTCATGAGAAAAGCCCGTATTTGCAGCAGCACGCCCACAATCCCGTGAATTGGCTGCCATGGGGCGATGATGCCTTTCAACAAGCACGCACGGAGAACAAGCCAGTATTTCTCTCGGTCGGATACTCGACGTGCCATTGGTGCCATGTGATGGAACGCGAGTCATTCGAGAACCCTGAAATCGCGAAAATCCTGAACGAGCATTTCATTTCAATAAAAGTGGACAGGGAAGAACGGCCGGATGTCGATCGCGTGTATATGCTGTTTGTCCAGGCAACTACAGGCAGTGGCGGGTGGCCGATGTCGGTCTGGCTGACTCCCGATAGAACGCCTTTTTTCGGTGGAACTTACTTTCCGCCGGATGCCCGTTATGGCCGCGCGGGATTCCCAGACATATTGCGTCAAATCGCTGAGGTCTGGAGGCAGAAGCGCGGTGAACTCGAGGCGGCGGGCGAGCGAGTCACGGCGCAACTCCGCGGTTACGTTGATTCCGGTGGAGGTCCGGGCGAGCTGAACGGCGATCTCTTCCGCGCGGGGTTCTGGCCGCTGAGACGGACGTTCGATCGGGAGTTCGGAGGATTCGGATCGGCGCCGAAATTTCCCCGGCCGGTGGTGTTCCACTATTTGTTGCGGCACTACGCTTCGAGCCGGGATGAAGAGGCGCTGAACATGGTGGTTCAAACTCTCGACGCAATGGCCGCGGGAGGCATGAACGATCAGCTTGGCGGCGGTTTTCATCGCTACTCGGTGGACCGCCATTGGCTGGTTCCGCATTTCGAAAAGATGCTGTACGATCAGGCGCAACTGGCGTCGTCTTACCTTGAAGCATTCCAGATTACGCGGGAGCCCCGCTTGGAGCGCGCCGCGCGGCGTACGCTCGACTATGTGCTCCGCGACATGCGGCATTCCGGTGGAGCTTTTTACTCCGCTGAAGATGCCGACAGCACCGATCCCGAAAATCCGGAGCACAAAGGAGAAGGCGCATTTTACATCTGGCGCAAGAGTGAAATCGAGAGTCTGCTCGGCCCGGTTCGCACCCCGCTCTTTTGCCGCCGTTATGGAGTGCAAGCCGACGGGAACGTTCTCGAAGATCCGCAAGGAGAATTTACCGGAAAAAACATTCTCTATGAAGCGGCGAGTGACGAGCAAACCGCCGACGAATGCGGAATGTCAGTCGAACAGGCGCGCGTTGAATTGGACGAAGCGAAGCGGATTTTATTCGACGCGAGATCGACGCGGCCAAGGCCTCACTTAGACGACAAGATTTTAACAGCGTGGAATGGCCTTGTGATTTCAGCGCTGGCCAAGGCTGCGCAAGTCCTCGGCGAAGGCGTTTATCTCGAGGCAGCCAGGCGCGCAATGGCTTTTCTACTCGACACCATGTATTCTGAGCCAGGCTGCAAACTTTTAAGGCGATTTCGCGATGGCGAAGCTGCTATTGATGGTTTTCTCGACGATTACGCCTTTCTCGCGCAGGCTCTTCTTGATTTGTATGAAGCCGATTTTGGCGCGGAGTATTTGGTGATCGCTGCGAAGCTGGCCACAGAAGGATTTGCACAATTTGAAGATGCTGAGAACGGGGGCTTTTTCAGCACGGCGGAGCGTGGCGAGTCTCTGCTATTGCGGATCAAGGACGATTACGACGGCGCTGAACCTTCGGGCAACTCGGTTGCGGCGGATGTTTTGCTGAGGCTGGCCCATATAACAGGCGACGAGCGGTTCCGGGCAAAAGCCGAAAAATGCCTAACACACGTTGCGCCCAAATTGCAGGAGCAACCTGTGCAACTCCCCATGATGCTGTCGGCGCTGGGCCGGTACCTCACTGAACCTTCTCAGGTCGTCGTACGATGCAAGGTCTTTGATCCTCGCGTCAAGCAGATTCTAGAAGATCGGAGACGCGAGTTCCATCCGTTCACAACGTATGCCGTGGTCGCCGATGCGGACACTGAACGTCTACGCGCTGTTGCCCCGTTTCTCGCGAGTCTCGAACGCAAAGACGGTATCACCGTTTATGAGTGCGCCAATTTTGCTTGCCAGCTTCCGCGCGTCATCGAGTGACTAGCTGGGACGACGGTCGCGGTAATACCGCCAAAACACATTAGCGATCGCAAGGACGGGAATTGCCAGCAAAAACCCAATGGGCCCGAATAAAAAACTTCCGGCGAGCAGGGCAAAAAAGACGGCGAGAGGGCGCAGCCCGAGCGGCCGTCCCAAAATCCGAGGCGTGAGATAAAAGCCTTCGATTCCCTGAACCACCACCCAGACGGCGAATACAATTAGAAGCTTCTGCCAGTCGAGGTGAGGCAGATAAGCCGCAAGCGCCACGATACCAAGTCCAATGAGCGAGCCGATTCGCGGTATCACGTTGCAGGCGCCCGCAATCATCGCAAAGAAATACCACAGCGGCACGTGCGCGAAGCCGAAGCCGATTGCGTACAGAACCGTGACAACGCAAACAATTACGACCTGACCTCTAACGTAGCGTCCTAGAACTCGAACGGACTCGCGGAACGGATTGTCAATGGGTTGAAGTTCCCGGTTCGCCACGTTATCCGCCGAACCCGAAAGCGTTAGTCAAAATCGAAGGCCCGCTTCGGGGGTTTGTCGTCGGGCGTCTCTTTTGCCTGCTTGAAAAGCTCTTCGAATTTCTTCTCTCGCACCTTTGCGCTATTCAAGTGGTCTTCAAAGCTCTTTGCGAAGATTTCGGACCGCCGTTCGGCGTCGCCTTTCAGTTGATGCACAGCGGATTCCAAATCCTCAATGAGCGGCTTTTTAGGCGGTTCCCGATGGGTCAGAACGGTTCTTGTCTCCGGATCGACCTGAAGGGCGCTATGGCAACACGGGCATTGTATTTCGAACACTTCCGCCATCCCTTGATCGTATCTCAGGATTGCGACGAGCGGCACCGCCAGTTACCCCGGCGAGCGGTCCTTTTCTTCCCGCTTCGACCGCGATACGCTAAAGAGCACTGGATGATGCGACGCTGTTTGTTGCGAAGTACGGTTGCGTTAACCCTGGTTGGGATTCTCGGTTCGACGGCGTGGGCTGGCCACAAAAAGAAGGAGGACGAGCCCAAACCGCAGGTGCTGCCTCTTCCCAAGGAGCTGCCCCGCGCCCTATCCGCCGAGACTCAGTCTCTTTCGTTCCGCGTCACGCCCCTTCTGAAGACGGGCCATCTCTCCTCGCAAATCCACGATACTTTATCCGGATTAATTCGAGACGTTCGCGGCGGAACCATCGTTAAGCTGCGGGCATTCGTAGCGGGTGTGGGCGACTCGCGGCGGGTGGACGAGATGGTGGGCGATATGTTCACAGACCGGAAGTTGCCCTTGCCGGTTCTGACCATCGTGCAGGTTGGGGCGCTTGGCGACGATGCGGCAGCCGTGGTGATGGAAGCCGTGGTTTCCGAGCGAAAGCAGGTCAACCCCGGCGGATTGGCGTTCCTGGCCGGCCAGACTGGCTCGTCGCTCGACGAAGCATTGGCGAAGATAGGCGCCAATGCGAAATCGGTGGGCCTCACATCAGACGACGTGCTGCGCGCAACGTGCTTCACCGACCGGCTGACCGACTACGCAGCCGGACAGAAAGCTATGAATACCGCCTTCCCCCAGGCTTCGATAAACCTGATGCAGGCGCTTCGCGATCCGGCGAATTCGGAAAGTACGTGTGAAGCCGTAGCTCGATTGTCTCCCGGTTCAGCCCATGCGGAATCGAACGATCCGAGGGTTGCCTTTGTTACGGAACCGCATATCGTTTTCACGGGTCTGCAACTTAGTTTTGGGACGTATCTCGACGATGCCGATTCGGCTCTGTCGCACCTCCAGCGTGACGTCGAGGCGGTGCATGCCGATATTCGCAACACCGTTTCGATTAACGCATTTTCGCTCGATCCAGCAGCCGTCTCAGCGCTCGAGAAGACCATGCCAAAGTTCAAGCTGCCGGCCAACACACTAACTGTGCAACCTGTCGAAGGTCTGCCGTCTCTCGATGCTGCCCTTGGCATGGAAGCGATACTAGCTCCGGCTGGTACTTCAAGCGCCAGTACAAGCTCTATCGGCGTTAGAGCCTCGACTCGCCCGTAGGCTTCACGAATCGCCCGTGCGATAGCTCCTTCACGATATCGGCGTGCGATATCTTGGTAGCTTCCTGACTACCCCTGCATATGGCATCGAAAAAAGTTCCTATCACAGTCGCGCATGGTGACGGAATCGGCCCGGAAATTATGGACGCTACGCTCCACATCCTTCAAGAAGGAGGAGCCGAGATCGAGATCGAACCCATTGAAATTGGGGAGAAAGTATACCTGCGAGGGATCAGCGCCGGAATTGAGCCATCGGCATGGGTCTCTCTGCGGAGAACGAAGGTCTTCCTCAAAGCGCCGATCACGACACCGCAGGGCGGCGGCTTCAAATCGCTGAACGTCACCACGCGGAAGACGCTCGGATTGTATGCCAATGTGCGCCCCTGCGTCGCCTACCATCCTTTCATCGATACCAAATACCCCGGTATGGATGTCGTGGTTGTGCGCGAGAACGAAGAAGATCTGTATGCCGGAATCGAGCATCGTGAAACCGATGAAGTCTACCAGTGCTTAAAGCTCATCAGCCGACCTGGTTCCGAGAAGATTGTCCGCTACGCCTTTGAATACGCGCGCCGGAATAATCGAAAAAAGGTGACGTGCTTCACCAAAGACAACATCATGAAGTTTACCGATGGCCTGTTTCACAAGGTCTTCAATGAAATTGGCGCCGATTATCCGGATATCGAAAAAGAGCACTGGATCGTAGACATAGGCGCTGCGAAGCTCGCCGATACGCCAAACGCGTTCGACGTTATCGTGATGCCGAACCTTTATGGCGATATTCTTTCCGATGTTGCGGCGCAGATTGCCGGCTCTGTCGGTTTGGCGGGCTCAGCCAACATCGGCGAGCAGTGCGCGATGTTTGAAGCGATACACGGTTCAGCGCCCCGGCGAGCGAGACAAAACCTGGCGAACCCGTCGGGCCTTCTACTTGGGGCGCTGCTCATGCTGGTTCACATCGACCAGACCGAGGCCGCCGCACGGATTCACAACGCCTGGCTCAAGACAATTGAAGACGGCGTTCATACCTACGACATTTTCCAGGAAGGCATTAGTAAGCAAAAGGTGGGCACGAAGGAATTTGCCCAGGCTGTCGTTCGAAGACTGGGACAAAAGCCGGAAACACTGAAAGCGGTGAGCTATTCGCACGCGCCGAAGCACACGGTCACACACACGCTGAAGGATCGGAAGCGGGACAAGAAAGAACTGGTGGGCGTGGATATTTTCGTAGACTGGCCGGACCGCGATGCGAAGGCGTTTGGCCGCAAAGTCGAAGCCCTTTCGACCAACGGTTTGAAACTGCTGGTTATTAATAATCGCGGCGTGATGGTCTATCCAGAGGGATTTGACGAAACGTTTTGCTCGGACCACTGGCGCTGCCGCTTTACGGCCGAGGAGGAGGGCAAACCAGTAACGCACGAGCAGATAATTGATCTCCTGAAGCGCTTCAATGGCGGCCACCTCGACGTCATCAAGACCGAGCACTTGTACACCTTTAATGGGGAGAATGGTTTCTCGGAGTAGTAGAACCCACAGCTCATGAGTGATCCCGCGAAAACGGCAGGGCCCCCGCTTGTCGGCGTCATCATGGGCAGTAAATCCGATTGGGAAACCATGCACCATACGTGCGAGATGTTGGCCACGCTCGGCATCCCCTTCGAAAAACACATCGTTTCCGCGCACCGCACGCCGGATTGGATGGCGGAGTATGCCAAGAGCGCAGCGGAACGCGGCCTCGAGGTAATCATCGCAGCGGCGGGCGGAGCTGCTCATCTGCCGGGCATGGTTGCCGCTCATACCTTGCTCCCCGTGCTTGGCGTGCCCATCAAGAGCAGTAATTTGAATGGCATCGATTCGCTGTTGTCGATTGTGCAAATGCCTGCCGGCATTCCGGTAGGGACGCTGGCGATTGGACAATCGGGGGCGAAAAACGCGGCGCTGCTCGCTATCAGCATCCTGGCGAACAAACACCCCTGCTATCGTCAAAATCTCGAGGCGTACCGCAACCAGCAAACGCAGGCCGTGCTGAACGATCATCTTCCGGAATGAAACACGCCCGGCTTCGCTCCCCGATCCTTCCGGGCAGCACCATAGGCGTGCTTGGCAGCGGCCAGCTTGGACGGATGTTTGCCATCGCCGCGCGCCGAATGGGTTATCGCGTCCACACATACTCTCCCGATGAAGACACGCCCACGGGCCAGGTTGCCGATCGCGAAGTGACGGGATCGTACGACGATCTCGATGCGGTGCGCGAATTCGCCCGCCAGATTTCAGCGCTCACGTTCGAATTCGAAAATGTTCCGGCCAGGACGGCAGCGGCAGCGGCGGAACTTACTCCGGTACGTCCCAGCGGAAACGTTCTGCATATCACCCAGCACCGGCTGCGAGAGAAGATGTTTCTTCGTCAGGCTGGTTTACCCGTCACTCCGTTCCTGCGCATTGGAGGCCTAGCGGAACTCGAAACCGCTGCGCAAGAAATCGGCTTGCCCGCGGTCCTGAAATCGACCGGGTTTGGATACGACGGGAAAGGGCAGTTCACTATCCGCCATGCCAGTCAATTCTCCGAGGCCTGGAAGGCTGCTGGAGAACAGGAGGCGGTTCTCGAATCGTTCATCGAGTTCGAGTCGGAAGTTTCGGTGATAGCAGCCAGATCGGAGACAGGCGATTTCGCGCACTACGGTGTTGTCGAGAATCGGCATCGGAACCATATTCTCGACGTGACAATTGCGCCAGGCAACGTGAGCGCGCGAGTGGCTGCCGAGGCCGTCGAGATTAGCCGCGCCGTGCTTGAAAAACTGGACGTGATCGGCGTGCTGTGCGTTGAATTCTTCATCTGCGGAAGCGGAAAAATTTTGGTGAATGAGCTGGCCCCGAGGCCTCACAATTCAGGGCACTTTACATTCGATGCCAACGTCACGAGTCAATTCGAGCAACAACTGAGGGCTGTGTGCGGTTTGCCGCTGGGATCGGTGGAACAGCTCGCACCTGCAGCAATGGCCAATCTGCTGGGCGATCTTTGGAACCATCGCGAACCCAATTGGCTCAATGCCTGTTCCTTTCCAAACGTGAAGCTGCATCTTTACGGTAAGATGGCAGCTCGTCCCGGGCGCAAGATGGGGCATTTGACGGCGCTGGCCGGTTCCGCGCGGGAGGCTCTCGAAGATGTCGAGCGGGCGCGGCGGGCTTTGCTCGACGAATAAACACGGCGCGGTTAATAGTTGTGCGGGGCTGCCCATCAACGGGCACAGTGTTCCCACAGGCGAACATTAGTTTCGAGCCAATGTGAAGCTGACCAATAGCTTTCGATGGCAGCCGAATTGCCTTAAAGTATCGACGCAACATTTAAAAAACAGCTTCCGCGATGGTTTCAAGCGGTATGTGATTCCGGCTGTACGCGCCCTGCGGCGGAGTCCCGCCTTCACTTCGATCACGATTGCGGTCGTCGCGCTCGGCATTGGAGCTGTAACGGGAATTTTCTCAGTAGTCTACAAAGTACTGCTCGAGCCATTGCCATATCCCGACCCGGACCGCCTTGTCCAGTTGATTACCACGTCGCAACTCGGAGAGCAGCGCGTCGTTTCAATTCCGAAATACATCGTCTGGCGCGACACGCTGAATTGCTTCGAGTCGACGACGGCGTACGACATTGGCGGCCCGGCCGTCAACCTCACCGAGGATGTTTTTCCCGAGGCGCTGAAAGCTGCTCGTGTCTCAGTGGGTTACTTTCGCTTGTTTGGCGCGCAACTAGCGCTCGGCCGAGCCTTCTCGGAACGCGAAGACCAGCCCGGTGGCCCGCGCGTGGCAGTAATTAGCAATCATCTGTGGCATCGGCGTTTCGGCTCCGACCCAAATATCGCAGGTCGCACCATATCGCTCGACGATGAACCGTACAAGGTCGTCGGTGTCTTTGCTCCCGGCTTCACGTCGGAAACGCCGGCCGACATTTGGCTGCCTCTCGACGCCGATCCGCGCGACGCCGACCACATCGGAAGAGTGCATGTGGCTGCGCGGCTCAAGCCGGGCGTTACACTCGAGCAGGCGCAGAGCGAGGTAAGCGACAGCCTCCAAACTTTTCTCAAAAAGTATCCACCAAATTCGCCATCCAAGGCTCCCATGCTTTTCCAGGAAGCGTTCACAGCAATCCCACTGAGTGACGCCGTGGTCGGTGACGTGCGCCCCGCGCTGTATATCTTGAGCGGCGCTGTGGGCTTTGTGCTGCTTATCTCTTGCGCCAACGCGGCGAGCCTGCTACTGGCGCGAGCCAGCCGCCGGACACGTGAAATCGCCATACGGATGGCGCTCGGTGCGCAACGCAAGCAAATTGTGCTTCAGTTATTGACTGAAAGCGTGCTGCTTTCGCTCGGCGCGGGTGTTGTGGGCCTCGCCCTCGGTTATCTAGGAGTGCGCGAAGTGCTGGCCGTGAGTCCGGGCGATTTGCCGCGAATCGGTGCGAACGGTTCAGCCATAACGCTCGATTGGAAGGTTTTCCTCTTCACGCTGCTCTTATCGGTTCTCACCGGAGCTTTATTCGGGTTAGTGCCAGCGGTCAACGCATCGCATTCCGATATCAGCTCGCTCGTAAAGGACAATGTTCTTCAATCGGGCATGGGCTTTCGACGTAGCCGAGGCCGCTCGTCTCTCGTGATTTTGGAAATTGCGCTCGCGCTCGTGCTGCTGGTTGGCGCAGGACTGCTGATTCGCACCTTCGTGGCCCAGCGCACCATCAGCCGTGGGTTCGATGAGCAAAACATCCTCACGATCGAAATGTCTCTTAGTAACCCGCAGTTTGACAAGACAGCCCAGGTAGCTCAACTGATCCGCAACACCGAGCGGCGGGTTAGGGCGATTCGAGGCGTATCGGTCGTCGCGACTACCTGCGCGCTTCCACTGACTCCAAGCTTCCCGATGCCGTTTACTATATTGAGAAACGATAACTCCTTGGTGGGACGCTATAACGGTGCGGCCGCTTGGCGCAGTGTCTCGCCCGCCTATTTCAATGTATTTCGAATCCGTTTGCTGCGCGGCCGCCTATTCACGGACAAGAACGACGAAGACGCCGCCGGAGTTGTGCTTATTAACCGGGCGATGATGAAGAAGTACTGGCAGGAAATTGACGCTAATCCGATCGGGGAATTTATCATGATCGGCAAGGGGATGGGCCGAGGATTGGAAGATGCTCCGCGGCAGATCGTAGGAGTGGTGGCGGACGTTCGTGATGCGGGATTCGATCGTGAACCGGCGATGTACGTACCAGCGGCACAGGTGAATGACCGCATGAACGCGCGCAATAACCGTCTCCTCCCGATCATCTGGGTAATCCGAACCGCCGGAGCACAGCCCACGATGATTGCGGATCTTGAGCGGGAACTTCTCACTTCGAGCGGGGGGCGGCCGCTCGGACGCATACGTACGATGCATCAGGCGATTGCGGCGTCTTCGGCCAGGGCTGAGTTTTACATGATTGTGTTGACTGCCTTCGCCGGCATCGCGCTGGTGCTCGCCGCAACCGGTCTGTATGGCCTGATGACGTATTCAGTCCACGAGCGGACTCAAGAAATGGCCATCCGCGCGGCGCTCGGAGCGAGCCCTCGAGATGTTCGGGAAATGGTGGTTATGCAAGGATTGCGGCTCACGCTTTTAGGTCTTTTAACCGGAATCCCTGCAGCCCTCGCCCTCGCTCGTATAACCCTTAGTACGATATTCGGCATTCAGATTTGGGACCCCACCGTACTTGGGCTTGTGGCCCTAATGCTCGCCGCCGTCGCGTTGGTCGCGGCCTATGTGCCTTCCGTGCGCGCCACCCGCGTCAATCCGGCGGAAGCGCTCCGGTACTGAACAACGATGGATGGACCATGGTCTGTGACTATGGTACAACTCGTGTATGCGGGAGATTGCAATTTCAAAGTTTAAAGCGACGTGCCTGGCTGTTCTCGAGGATGTGCGACGAACGGGCGCGCCTGTCCGCGTCACTCGGTTCGGGCGGCCCGTAGCGGAAATCGTCCCGTCCAGAGCGCCAAAGAAGACTGCATGGCTTGGCTGCATGAGAGATTCTCTCGACGTGGTTGGCGACATTGTCGGACCTGTCGGCGCATTTAGCGGTTGGAACGCGGGGCGAAAGTGAAGCTGCTGCTAGACACTCACATTTGGATCTGGACGGTTCACAGTCCCGAAAAGCTGAGTCGAAGGGTCCGGCGCGAAGTTGAAAAGCCCAACAACGAGTTGCATCTGTCCCCAATATCGGTCTGGGAGGCCCATCACCTCGAGAAACGAAAGCGGCTCCGCGCACGGCAGGGTTTTTCAAGATGGCTCGACGAGGTGCTGAGCCGAGTCCCGCTCAGAGAGGCGCCCTTCACATTTGCGGTTGCGGCTGAAGCGTCGCGGATTTCACTTCCTCAAGGCGACCTCGGGGATCTGTTCCTGGCTGCTACGGCTTCGGTCTACGATCTAACGCTAGTGACAGGGGATTCACAGTTACTCGCCTGTTCCTGGCTGAAGACCTTGGCAAACAACTAACCTGGTTGCACCGCTGCGACGGGCTCTCGTACGCTCACGTTCCTGATTGCCGCGTAGGCGAGTCCCACCAACGTGACGAACATCATGAGCACTTCACTGTCTCCCAGGTTGAACTCCAACAGGCCCTCGACCAGAATGGCAATCGTAAATGCGATTGTGGCATGCAGAATGAAACGCGCTTCGGATCTGTCAGGCGCAAGTTTTCGCAGCGCTTGCACCGAGTCCCAGAGCATCGTCGCGATGAACCACAGCATGGCGAGCATCGCAGGGATTCCGCGTTCGGCAGCGTATTGCAAATAGATGCTGTGCAGATGCCCGTAGTATCCAGTTGGCAAAGGCCGCGGAATCCAGGCCGGCACGTAGGACTTGAATTGTTTCCCAACTTCTTCGGGCCCCAGACCTAACAACGGATGCGCCTTAATCATTTCCCATCCAGTGCTGAAAACGACGTCCCGGTGCTCGTTTGAATCGATGTCGCCATGAGGATTGACGATCGAAAGTAGCCGGTCTTGCGTGTCGCCGGGCATAAACGGAAAGACGATGGCAAGCAGCACCGGAAGTATCCAGATCATTTTCGGCCGCCAGAACCACAGCAAATACAGTGTGGAGGGAATTGCTGCGAGCCATACACTTCGGGTCCAGCCAAGAACGATAGCACTCCCGAGCACGAGGATGCTCAGGTAGGACCATTTTGGAAGCAGCTTGCTCGAAAAAAGAAGGTGAGCCAGCAGAACAAGTAACACGCTGAGTTGGAGCGCGCCAAAGGTCATCCAATGGCTCTCGAAGCCAGTGATGCGGGAGGCGACGTAAGCCGTATAGAAATCCTCGCCGGTCACAGCCGAGCGGTGATACTTGACGAAGAATTGCACGAGTCCCCAAAGGCCGGAAGCAGTGGCCGTCGCTGCCCAGACAGCCACGACGTAAATTACCTTCGAGAATTGGGCCGAAAATACTCCGTACATCAACGGGATCAGAAGGAAAACGTAGAACTTACGGATTTGCGGTCTGCCACCCCACGGATCGGCAGAGTGTAGGAGAGAAATCAGAGTTAGCAGAAAGAACACCAGCAGCGGCAGCCAGATTCGAGGAAACTCAAACCTGCGGCGGAACACGAGCATCAGTCCCACTCCCACGCCGAGGAGTGTCTGGCTGACGGCAATGGAAACGTGAATGAGAGAGGCCGCCGCAATGGCGACAATCAGCAGAATGCGATCCTGCTTTTCGGAAACGGAGAGCATGAACTTTCACTATGGCAGAATGGTGAACGAACCCCCCGAGATATGTTAGTTTACTTGCTGCGGCACGGAATTGCGGAGGATGCCCGGCTTGGCAAGACGGATGCGGAGCGAGAGCTAACGGCAGAAGGCCGCCGAAAACTCCGCGAAACTTTACGAGCCGCAGCCCAAGCCCAGGCGAAGCCGTCGTTAATGCTGACCAGTCCGCTGGTTCGCGCCTTGCAGACTGCGGAAATTGCCCGTGAAGTTCTCCGCTACCGTGGCGACGTGCTTCGGACGAAATCGCTTTTGCCGAATGCCCGCCCGGAGCAGGTGTGGGACGAAATCCGGGTACATCAAGACCAGGCCGAACTCATGCTGGTAGGACATGAACCGCTATTCAGCCAACTTGCGGCGTATCTGCTCGGATCAACCGAGATTCGAATTGACTTCAAGAAGGGCGCGATCCTGCGGGTCGATTTCGATACGGTGGGGCTAAAGCCCAACGGGGTCCTGCGGTGGTTTATGACCGCGAAGCTGGCCAATCGCAACACGGTCTCGGTGCTGAAGAAGCGCGCGCACTGACTAGGTCGTGGCGCTTTCTTCAATGGTGAGAGTTCCCTTGCCCGTGTCGAGCTGCGCCTCGATACCAATGGGTAGGGTCAACTGGTCGTCCGTGTGACCGATTGTCAATCCAGAAAGCACTGGGACGTTGACGCCCGAGAAAC
>JBAUZG010000110.1:0-12570 GCA_049585195.1 Bryobacteraceae bacterium
GAACTGCGTCATGCGATTCAACCAGCCTAGCGGCGTCACGCACGTCAACATCCAGGCCAGCTCCGCGTGACCCGATACACTCGACTGCACGACAATCGACGATTTTTCGGGATCGATGCCCGACGCGATGAAAAGCGCCGCTGTCTCGCGGATTTTTTCCGCCAGTTCCTTTGGATCCTGGTAAACCGTGACGGCATGCAGATCCACAATGCAAAAAATACTTTCGTAGTCGCCCTGAATCTCCGCCCAATTCTTGAGCGCGCCGAGATAATTACCCAAATGTAATTGACCGCTGGGCTGAACGCCAGACAAAACGCGTGCTTTCATGCGAGTAAGCGAAACTTTTATGGTAAGGGATGCCACCGCCAGATACCGGCAGCTCGCCCAGCTGCATCACAATCGAAAAGCTTGTTTACGGCGGAGATGCTCTTTCCCGCGTAAACGGTCAAGTGCTGCTTGTGCCATTCGCTCTTCCCGGTGAAGAAGTGGAAGTGACAACCGCGCGGGCCAAGGGTAAAATTTTGCGGGGCTTTAATCCTCGCGTCGTCTCCACTTCGCCTCACCGCGTTCAACCCGCGTGCGAATACTTTGGCCGTTGCGGCGGCTGTCATTACCAGCACGCCGAATACGATTACCAACTGGAGCAAAAAGCAGCGATCCTGCGGGAAACTCTCACGCGCCTGGGCCGCATCACGCTCGATGACAACATTCCCATTCTTAGCGCCGAGCCGTGGCAGTATCGCAATCGAATCCAGCTCCACTTCGATCGCAGAAACCTTGGCTTCCTCGAAATGGGGTCGCAAAAACTCTGCCCCGTCACCCACTGCCCTATCTCGTCTCCCAAGCTAAACACCGTAATCGCAGCTCTCAACCAAGCTGTGACGCGCCCCGAATGGCCTGCCTTTCTGCGCGGACTGGAAATCTTCACGAACGAATCCGACGTACAACTCAATGTCACCGACAGCTCACGGCCTCTTGCCGCCCGCTTCTTCTCCTGGTGTGCTGAATTGATCCCGGGCTTTCAACCCACATCAATCAATTACGAGGTCCTAGGGCAAACATTTCGGATCAGCCGCGGTACTTTCTTTCAGGTAAATCGCTTTCTGATTGAAAAGCTCGTCGACGAGGTCACCGGCCCCTACGCAGGCGACACCGCGATCGACTTGTACGCCGGTGCCGGTTTGTTCTCGCTGCCCCTCGCCAAGCGCTTTCGTTCGGTCGTTGCGGTCGAGCGAAACACCGCGGCGCACCGCGATCTCGAGTACAACGCATCTCCGTATCAGGGCGTCATTACAGCCATCCAATCGCCTGGAGAAGAATTTCTGGAACAGCTAAGCGAGACCCCCGACCTCATCGTCGCCGATCCCCCGCGGCCTGGCTTGACTCGCTCCGTTTCCTCGCGCCTACTCGCAGTTCAGCCGCCGAAAATCGTCGTCGTCAGTTGCGATCCGGCAACACTTGCCAGGGACCTCGAAACCCTGACCCGTTCCTACCAGATCCGCCGAGTCGCCCTCATCGACTTATTCCCGCAGACCTTTCACTTCGAGACCGTGGTTCATCTCGAGCTGAAGCGCTGAACGATTCCGCGCCATTTCCTCACTGCAAGCTCTATGATGGTGACTCCAATCGCGAACGCCAGCAGCCCCGGCCATAGCCTCCAAACCGCCGGAATAAAATGCCCATCGTTTCGAAAAACTGCCTGAGGCTCGGGTTCGAATCGGCCGCCCGACAAAGCCGAAATCTGCCGCAGCAGATCGGGATTCGAGCCGTAGTCCAGCAGCTCGTCCCGTTGACGGTAAAAGCCGATCTCCGGAAACGCTTCCGACTCGGCCAGCGGCCGTATGCGAAACAGGCCGCGAAGGTCGCCAATATGCAAACGGCCGTGATACATACCGGCTGAACTCTGATTGACATCGATCGCCTTCTCAAAACCGCCCGAACCTAACGCGAATATCTGCGGGATTTGCGCCGGCTCCGGAACTCCCTTTCCGAGATGGTAGTCGACCACCAGATCGTTGTTTGCCGGATCGAACTGCGCCACCGCTTCCGCCGCGCTGCTGTGCGGCAGCAGGTCGCGAGTCACATTGATCCAGAATTTGTCGAACCCCGGCCAACCTATCCAATCGGCAGCCCAGCGGCTCTTCGCGTCCGAAGCGAACACGGCCGCGCGACCCAATCCATATTGCCAGCGAACATAAAGCGGATCCCGCCTCTCCTCGTCAATCGACAATATCGTCTCGGCCGTCGGCTTCGCCCTGTAGCGCGCGTAGCCCTTCAGCGGCGGCGCCGACTCGATGTCCGTTCCTTCCAATACTTCCGCCTTATCGTCCACGAGGGCTTTCAGAGATCGCTCGACGGCTGTTGTGCCGGTGTACTCGAGCACATCTTTCAGCAGAAGCTGCTGAAGGCCCTGCGGTTCGTTCAAAAAATAGCTCTTGCCTCCCGACAGATTGGCTACGCGATCCAGATAGCCTCGGTTCACATCCTGTCCCAAACCGACAGTCGAGATCGTGACCTGATGGTTCTGCGCTTCTTTCGATAGTTCGAGGCTGTCTCCCTCTTCCGAGATGCCGTCAGTCAGCAAAACAATATGTTTATATGTTGCGCGCGCTGCCAGTATCTTTCGATACGCTTCCGTCAACGCAGGCGCGATCTGCGTCCCGCCATCGGGCGTAATTCCCGAGATCAACCGCTTGATCAGACTCTTGTCTTCGGCCCGGCGAATGGGTACCGCCCATTGATACGAATTGTCGAAGATAAGCACTCCAATCAAATCCGTCGGCCGCAGATGATCCACCACGCCGACCGCCGAAACCCTCGCCAGCTCGATTTTTCTGCCCTCCATCGACGAAGACTTATCTATGATCAGCGCGACGCACGTCCCCTCCGGACTCTTCGGGGGAGCAAGCCCGGCCGGCAAAACCCGATCGAGCGCATCTTCTTGTTTCTTCTCTTTGTAAGCCTGCTTTTCTCCGCCAATCAGCAACAAGCCGCCGCCATTTTTCACGTACTCTTCCAGCCGGTCCTTCTGCTCCTTGCTTATGGCCCGCAGATCGAGATTATTCAGCACGACAAGCTGAAAAACGTTGAGAGACGAATCGAGCAGACGGGGATCTGTTTTCACGTCGAATTCGGCCTGGCTCAGCGCCTGCAGAAGATTACTGCCGCTCGACGTTGGATCGTGCGAGAGGTAAAGCACCTGCGCCCGTTTCAGATCGAGAGCCTGTTCGAATTCCACGCTTGCGCCGTTCCGCAGCATCAGCCGCCCGCCCACTGTCGTGGCGCCGCTCGTATTAATCCGCGTGCGAACGTGCACCTGTGTTACGCCCTGGTTTAGCTCAACCGGATCCTCGCCCAATTCTTTGCCTTCGGCGCGGATTGAGACCACGGCCGGCGCAGCGCGCGGCGATTGTACCGTAAGATCAATCGGCAGTTGTTCACCGGCATACGCCTGGCCCGGAACCGATACCGAGAGAAGCCGAAGGCCGTTTTCTGACCGCCCGGCAAGCGGGAACGTATCAATGGGAATACCCAAACGTTGCACCTGCGCAATGGCACGCGCGCTGCTCCCCTCGTTTTCCTTGCCGTCCGAAATAAGCACAAGTCGAGGCACTCTTCCGTCGGGTATTGCCGAAACACCCTCGCGGATCGCTGCTTCCAAGTCCGTTGCCTGCCCGTCTTCATTCGACGTTCTTTCCAGCCGCCAACCTTCTCGAACCTCCTCCGGAGCGAGATCGCGCGCCTGCTTCGCAAACGGAATCACTCTCATCCAATTACGTCCCACCGCCTGCCCCATACTCGATATCAGCGACCCGGCTTGCGCCAGATCCTGGTCTGAAATGCTGCCGGAGGTATCCACCAAAACGACAACGCCTCTTTTGGTTTCGGGCATTGTGATCGTCGGCTCCGAAAGAGCCACAACGATCGCCAGCAGACTCGCCACCTTCAGTACAAGCGCGAGCCGCCGTCCGCCGCTTCGCCATTCGTAGATCAAATACGCGAGCGGCAGCACGGCGAGCGCCAGATAGAGCGGCTGCGTGATAATCATCGGTGCACCAATTCGTTGCCCTTACTCGAAGCGCGCTCGCGCAGCAAAGGCGATGGCCGCCATCGCACGGGCCGCTGCTTACCAAAGAACAGCCACTCTACAAAAAGCCCGATGCCGCCCAAAATCGCAAGCCATTTCCAAAGATCGACCGCTGAGCGGCCCGGCCACTCTATCCGAGGCAACGTGTGCGCCGCGGCCGATGGCGGTTTCCACTCGAATTCACCGATACCGGGAAGCGTTAGCGACAGGATTCGCTCGCGCTCGGGTGTAATCACGCGCACGATGCTCGGCTTGCTGGCGTAAAGCTGCAACATTCCGCCGCGAACGGTGAAGGGTACAGCGAAACCTCGCTCGTCAATTACACGAAATCGCTGCTTCGACTCGTTCGCGTCGAGTACCACCGAGGCAGTCCCCACACCCGTGGCCGTCAACTCCGTTGTTCTCAGATTCTCCGGCTCCAGCCAGTGAAATAGATTCGCGAACAAAAGCGGAGTCGATACCTCGTACTTCAACGAACCACCCAGCGGATCAAAGCCTATTTCCGCTAATCGAGGCAAGCTTCCCCCCGCCGGCCGCGCCACCACCACTGGCCCACGATTCGAACTCGCGATCACAACATCGGAGGCGCTCTTGTCGAAAACTTCGGCTTGAGCAAGATGCGTCTCCTTCGAACGGAGTCCTTCGCCAAGCGGCGTATCGGTGTTCCACCAGCTCAACACCACATCGCTCTGCATTGAAGCAACCGGCACAGGAGATCTATCGCGCTCCGGCGAGATCCAGATGCTGGGAACTCGCGGAGCCTTCGCCGGCGAAAAGCCATCGAGAATCACCACATCCGCCGACGGAACAGGCGTATACAGTGTTCCCGGCAGATAGCTTGCCTGCAAGTGGCTGTCTGCCTCGAGAAGCGGTTGCCATGCCGCTGGGCGGTTCGAATAGACATTCACCCGCAGCCGCCCGGCGGCTGGAAGTTCGAGTTGAACTCGGTTGTCAAGCGCCAGATCGTCTCGAGTATCGATCGAAGCCGTCAGCGTCCCCGAACCGGTGGTTGTGAACTTGTATTCCGCAATGCGTTCTTCGCCCGGATCGAGATTCAGCGTTCTCGCGGCGAATTCGCTCGCGCCAAACTGAAGCTTGACGTGAACACTTGTCGACTTCCCGCCGTAGTTTCGCACTGCCACAGAAGCGAGCCAAAGATCGTTCGTTTCCGGATCGCGCCGCACACTCATGCGCCGGATGCCGGCGTCGTCCGATTGTTGAGCCACTGCCAGCACGCGCAATCCCGGAACCGCGGCATTCTCGTCATCCCAGTTCGCAACGCGTCTCCCGCCGATAAAAACTACCTCTCCGGTACCCGCATTCGACCACTTCAACGCATGATAAGCGAGCTTCAGCGCGGACGAAAGATTGAGTGCCGAATACGACGGCGCCGATTCGTCAATAGCTCGGAACAGCTGCTTGCGATTCTCGGAAAAGCTTGTCACCGGAGTGGCAATACCGTCCGCGCGAATCAGCATCACGCGGTCGTGTGGCGGAAGGCTGCTCGCGTACTCATGCGCTTTTCGCTTGGCGGCCGCGAGAAGCATCGCCGCTCCGCTCCTCTGCGCCATCCACGAAGACGTATCCAGAACGATCACATGATTGCGCCCCACTCGACTGCGGCTTCCCCACTGTAGCTGCGCAATCGCGAGCAACAGCAGAAGAAGGCTTAGAAGTTGCAGTATCAGCGACCATGGCTCTCGAATCCGTTTGCGCCGTTGTTGTTCGTCCACCCGCGGCGCGGCCACCCAAAATCGCAGGCTCGAAACTACCTTCTTCCGCTTAGCCCGGTCTAGCAGATACAGCGCCGCCACTATTCCCGCGAGCGATCCGAGCAGCGTCAGAAATTCAGGGAGGCTCAGGTTTAAAAAGAACATCTACACTACACCTTGCGATCGGATCAGCGAACCGAAAATGATCTCCTCGAGCGACGCTCCAGCCGGTATGCCGGCATACCGTCCGCCATTTCGTTGCGCCAGTCTCCGAATTTCATCGGCGTACCGGTCGAAATTCACCGTGTACTCTTTTCGCGATTCCTCCTCGAACCCGAGCTTCAAAACGTCGCCTGTTTCGGCGTCTGTTAATTCCAGTTCGCCTGTGTCGCTCGGAACCCGGTCTTCCCTGCCCCAAACCTGCACAAGATGCAGCTCATGACCGAAGTCCGCGAGATATTGCAGCGGCCGAAGGCAATCCTGATCGTCCATAAAATCCGAAATCACGATCAGCAGCCCACGCTGCGTATACTCCGTGTTGAATTGCCGCACCACCCGGAAAAAATCCGTGTTTCCCTTGGGCTTCAACAGCCGGAGAAACTCTTCGGCTGGTTGAAAGCGATGCCGCCCCCCTCCGCACAGAAACGGGTCGAACAGCTTGTTCGAAAAAGGTTGCAGCGTGATCGTATCCAAGCGAACCAAACCGACGTAACACAACGCAGCCGCAATCTTTCGCGATACGTCAAACTTTGCTGGTTCGCCCACACCGCCGCCCGCCCTCATCGATTCGCTCACATCCAGTAGCAGCCGAACCGGTACACGCGGTTCCACCTGAAACATTTTCAAAAAAAGTCGTTCCAGGCGCATATATGCTCGCCAGTTGACTGATCGCAAGTCGTCGCCTTCATGGAACAGCCGGTGATCGAGAAATTCTTGACCGGGTCCGCCAAACCGAGACGGATTATGGCCGCCCACGAGCCCGGCAAACGACTTACTCCAGTTCAGCGTCAGCCGTTCCAATCGCTCAAGAAACGTGCTTTCGAGCAGCGGTTCCCGCATGTCTTCGAACCTGGCGCTGCGTGTTCCCGTTTAGCCCGCGGCGCGGCGCCGTGCGCGCACGTCGGTGCTTTCCAGCACGCTCTGCAGAACCGTTTCCGTCGTCTGCCCGTCGGCGTGCGCATCAAAATTCAAAATTACCCGGTGACGCAATACGCTGGGCGCCACCATTTCCACGTCTTCCAGGCTTAAATGGAGCCGCCCTCTCAGCACCGCCAGCACCCGTCCGCATTCAATCAGCGCTTGCGCTCCTCGCGGCGAGCTCCCATACCGCACATACCGATTCGTGATATCGGGCGCTTGGGCCGCTCCCGGCTGCGTCGCCATCACCAGATCGATAGCAAACTCCTGCACATGCGGAGCCACAATCACCTGGCGGCAGATCGCCTTGACCTCCGCGATTTCGCTCCGGTTCATAACCTGCTCGAGAACCGCCTCGTCCTGCCTTACTGTTACATCCACAATGCGGTTGAGCTCTTCCCGCGATGGATACGTTACTAAAACTTTCATCAGGAACCGATCGAGTTGGGCCTCGGGAAGTGGATAAGTCCCTTCCATTTCGATTGGATTCTGGGTCGCCATCACCAGAAACGGCAGCTCCAACGAGTAGGTCATTGTCCCGCTCGTTATCGTGCGCTCTTGCATCGCTTCTAAAAGCGCCGACTGAGTTTTGGGCGTTGCCCGGTTAATCTCGTCCGCCAGAACTAGGTTCGCGAAAATGGGCCCGGGCTGAAATCGCAGTAACTTATGCCCTTGCTCATCGTTTTCCATCACCATGCTGCCCACAATGTCTCCGGGCATCAGGTCGGGTGTGAACTGAATCCGCGAATACTTCAGGTGGAGCACCCGAGCGAGCGTGCGCAGAAGCGTGGTCTTCCCTAACCCGGGCACCCCTTCGAGCAGCACATGGCCGCCGGCGAAAAGGCAGATCAACACACTGTCAATCACATCGCGCTGCCCGACAATCGCTTTCGAGATTTCTTCGCGGACGCGCTCCATCTGAACGGTGGCCCGTTCCAGTGGCAGCATTTCGGTCTTGGCCATCTCCGGCACGATCACTTCATTCTAATGTCTGGACTTCCAGAATTACTGGGAAGTCGAAATTCCGTAGCCTCTCCTACAAAGACGCGAACGTCATGTCCCCCGGTTTCACACCCTGCTCCGCGCAATAGTTCCGATATAACGCTCCATAGCTTTCAAGCACATAGTCCGTCCGCGAAAAGCCCAGTTTCCGCGCTGTTTCGTCGATCCATTCGCCCGGGCCTTCCAGCTCGAGGTAAATGCCAATCGGTGTCTCGTCAAGAACCACCACCCCTTCGCCCTGGGCGGCCCGAAACTCGGTTCGAAATTTTTCGTACCGGAAGGTGGGCTGATAGCCAAGCTGTCCCAGGATTTGCGCCACCGTGCGCAGCGACCCCACGCTCGTTTCGAGCTCCGGCCTCGATTTGTGCGGCCCGGGAACCACACGCCCCTTCCACGTCATCACTTCCCGCTCGCCAGCCTGCCGCAGCCGCAACAGCATCCCGCTGCGCAAAAGCGCTCCATCCTCGGTATCGTAAAGTGTATTGGCCTCGAACATCCGAGGCACAGAAATCTCAAAGCCAGCCGCCCGTATCCGTTCGCACGCGCTCCTCTCCTCGGCTACCCGGAGCTTAACCTCCGTTTCCTCAGCACTGGTCATAAACCGATTCTCCCATCGCGGTTATAATCGGTGTGGACGCGCGCCCGTAGCTCAGTTGGATAGAGCGGCAGACTTCGAATCTGTAGGCCGGGAGTTCGAGCCTCTCCGGGCGCGCCAGATTGAATCACTCAAATTCCTGAAGGATTGTCAGAGTCGGGCATGTGGCGTCCTGTTCCGAACGCAAGAATTCCGCAATCGAACACTAGCCGGAGCTTCCGGGAAAGCCAACGGTCCTTGTTTCTAGAACTATAAAAGTGGCGATAGACTTGCGGAGACGCTGTCACCGAGAGGAGCCCCTCGATGGTTGAAAACATTCTGTCCTTCGTGCGCGAGCTGAAAGTCGGGGTCCGATCGCTCGCCCGCGCAAAAGGCCTCACGGCCACCGTAGTCCTGACCTTGGCTCTCGGAATCGGAGCCAATGCCGTGATGTTCAGCCTCCTTCGGGGTGTACTCCTGCGCCCTCTGGTCAATCGCGACGAGGACCGCCTCATCTACATCCGGCAGAGCGCGCCGGGCATTGGAGACAACAACTCCACCTTCTCAATACCGGAGATCGAAGACTTGCGCTCGAGCGTGAAGACGCTAAACTCGTTCGGCGATTTCTCCCAAGTTGGCTTCACTATGATTGGCCTCGGAGAACCCCGCACGATTAGCGCCGGCGTGGTGGGCGGATCGTACTTCCAGGTCATGGGGCTGCGACCGATACTCGGGCGCCTGCTCGATGCGCGCGATGACGGTCCAAAGGCTGCGGGCGCCGTAGTGTTGACGTATCGTTTCTGGTCGACGGCGCTGAAGAGCGATCCGAAGGTGCTCGGCAAGACTGTCCGGCTCGATTCTTTCATCGATTCGCGGAGTGCCACTGTCGTGGGCGTGCTCGAGCCATGCGTCCCCTATCCCGCCGAGACGGAAATCATCGGCAACGTCGTGACCAGCTCGCACAATCTTTCAGCCACGATGCTAACCAACCGCATCCACCGAATGACCGAATTGTTCGCGAGGCTCGCGCCGGGTACGGATCTGGAAGCGGCGCGTACGGAGCTGCGTTCGGTATACGCGCGTATGAAGCGGGCGCATCCCGAAGCCTATCCGGCTAAAAGCGACTTCCAAATCAGTGCGGTGAAGCTGCGCGACCAACTCGCCTCGGGAGCGCGGACCATCCTGCTGGTGCTGATGGCAACGTCCATCCTTGTGTTCGTCATCGCCTGCTCGAACGTCGCCAACCTGATTCTGGCCCGGACTGTGCGCCGCGAAGCCGAGCTGGGCATCCGCGCAGCGCTGGGCGCAACAACCGGCGCGTTACGCCGAGCTTTGTTCATTGAAAGCCTGCTGCTTTGCCTGGCTGGGGCAGCTCTCGGCGTAGTGATCGCCAGCCCGATGCTTTCCGTTCTCGCGCGCTACATGTCCCAGTTCTCCCCTCGAGCGCTCGACATCACTATCGATCCGAGCATGCTCTGGGTCGGTACCGGACTTGCCGTGCTTGCTGCGACCCTGCTGGCATTTGTTCCGCGCCTGCCTTCGTCGGGAGGCGCCCAGGGATTCGGCCTGACCAGCGGTAGCTCTCGCGTCACCGGCGCCGCAAATCGCAAATTGAGGATCTTCGCGGTGGTTCAGATCGCCGCCTCGTTCGTGCTCGTGGCGTCGGCCGGCGCAACTGTGAAGACGCTCGTTTCGCTCGAGGCCGTACAGACCGGTTTCGATACACGCCATGTGCTCTCGGTGAACGTGCCAGTGCTGCATTTGGGAAAAACGCCCGCCCAGGTCGTGCAGTACTATCGGGAAGCGACGCGGCAAATCCGTGAGCTCCCCGGCGTTCAGAACGTGGCGATTGGCAGTAGCGTTCCGTGGCGCGATGCCGGGGACGCTTTTGGACTCCAATTTTCGGCCGACGGGCACGTGGCGGCGCCGAGCGAGGAACATCCTCGCGCGATGCTTCGGGCCATTTCACCCGGGTTTTTCGCAACGCTTGGTCTGCCTATCATCGAGGGTCGCGATTTCAACGATGCCGACCGCAAGGGGAGCGAGCCCGTTGCGATTGTAAGCCAGAGCATGGCTCAACGGGCCTTTCCCAATCGGGATGCGCTGAACCACCATGTGATGTGGACCGACCCGATCCTACAGGTCATCCCACCCGGTATGATGAGCACCGCGCCGCTGCGCATTATCGGCGTGGTACCGGACCTAGACGATCAGAATCTTATACCCAGGCCGGCCATGACCGTGTATCGTCCCGTCGACCAGGACCAAGGCTTGTTACAAGGGCGTCTGTTCATTCACACGCGCTCCGATCCTTATGCTCTGGTAACGCCGATCACGCGCATCTTCCACAAAATGTCTGCCGACCAGCCCGTGGAACGCGCGGCGACGCTTGAAGACGTCCGTGCGGAGGTGCTCTCGCCCGAGCGGCTCAATGTTTTAGTCTTCAGCGCCTTCGCGGCGATGGCGCTACTGATTGCGGTAGTTGGCGTTGCCGGCGTGCTGGCGTTCTCCGTTAGCGGGCGCACGCGAGAATTTGGCATACGCTTGGCTGTTGGATCGCAGCCTCGCCATCTGCTGATGCGCGTCATCACCGAAGGCACCGCAATGGTCATCGTCGGACTTGCCGCTGGCTTCGCCTGCGGGTTTGCGCTAGCGCGTTTGGCGGGCACGTTTCTGGGAGATCTGAAAATGCCGGGCGTGCTGCCAGTGGTCAGCTCGGCTCTCATCCTGCTGCTTGCAGCCGTGGCCGCCTCAGTGATACCCGCTGCGCGCGCAGCCCGAGTCGATGTGATTCAGGCGCTGCGAACCGAGTAAGACGCAGCACTAACCGAGCTGCGACGGCGACAGAGCGGTGGTTTTTCCAATCGAGCGGTCGCATCGAGAGCGAGCCAGCGCGGCAGCGCGGATTCGTCGGCACTGATCCAGATCGAATCTCAATTGGCCTTGATCCAATCGACACAAATCGTGTACGTCCCAATTCGAGCGCATCAAACCGTTCGTGCTGTGCGCGGGCCCAAGCAGAAGATGGCCCACCTTATGGGCCATAACAGCTCCCAGAACCTGCGATTCAGATATGCGACTCAGGGCGGCAAGCTTGCGAATGTTTTCGAAGCCAATAACAGCATGAATACCTCCAGCCTGGCTCACAAGAGAGCAACCGAGGCCGCCGCGGGTCTCTTTCACAATTCGCAGCAAGACTGGCTCCGAATCAGGAGCTGGCTGGCAACGATCGTCAGGTCCGCAGTTGCGCCAAATCAGCTGCACTCCTGCGCATTGCAGTATGCGGCTGCTCGCACCCTCCGCCTTTACCAGTGTGTCCTTCCCGACAGCCGTATAAACGAACATTGTCAAACTCGGGCCATCTTGCCCAGCCGCAGAAACAAGACAGCAGCTTAGTGCAATAAGCAACGAGGAAGCGCTTTGAACCCATCCCATGACTCCGAACCTCCCGATGCAGTTGCATCTGGAGGAACTTTGATCGCGATGTGTCTCGCAATCGATGGCTGGCGGATTACGCTAATCTTGTCTGTTTATCCGCCGGCAACCGCTTTCGAATCAGACCGATGCAGAGTCGTGTTACTGGTACATCCATGTTGCCCCGAGGGCAGTCCGTGTCAAGTCATTTACCTCAGTAACCGAACGGCGGGTCGTTGGGTCAGCAAGGAAGTCACCGAACGGGCTTGAGTGCGGCGAGGTTGATCGGTGGTGTTTTTGCGTAGAATCCGGAAGAGTTGGTCCTGTTTTTGTTGAATGATCTGCATGAGTTGGATGGGGTTGAGCAAGTTGTATTGGCGTTCGAGGCTGTGACCGGCGAGGAGGCCGAGTTGGCCGGAGGCGAGTAAGCGCTGATACGGCGTGGCGGTTGCATCGTAACGGCGATGGACTTTAGATCCGATGCGAACTTTTTCCGATGAGCGCATCACCGGCTGGAAGAAGTTGCGCCACTGGGTCCAGGCCCAGTAGAGTTCCGCAATCAAGCGCCGCTGTAGTTCCCCCGTGAGGCGGTGATAGCCCAGCAGATTCCGCACGTGTGTGCGATTCTTCTGCTCGACCCAGCA
>JBAUZG010000111.1:0-2718 GCA_049585195.1 Bryobacteraceae bacterium
CCATTCGAGAGGCGTAGAAACGCGAGCGTCCGGCAGCGGGCGCACCGAGTATGCCGAGCACGTCGTCCGGTCTTTCGCATTTTGGTTGTAGTCGAGAAATACACCGTGGCGCTCCTCTTTCCACCACTTTGATGTTGCGAGGCTGGGCGCACGCTTTTCAATTGCACGCGACAGCGCGAGAGCGGCGCGGCGTACCTCGGTGAACGTCCAGCGTGGTTCAATCCGCACGTTTATGTGCATGCCCCGCGCTCCGCTCGTCTTAGGCCAACCGCGAAGTCCCACCTCTTCGAGGAACGACTTCACCTCGAGCGCGACCCGGCATACATCTGCCCAACTTACTCCGGGACCAGGATCAAGGTCGACCCGCAGCTCGTCGGGATGTTCCAGATCGCTCGAGCGCACTGGGTGCGGATGTAACTCGAGGCAGCCCAGGTTAACGACCCAAGCCAGCCCAGCCGCATCATCCACAACTAGCTCCTCCGCAGTGCGGCCTGATGGGAAAGCGAGCGTTACCGTCCGCAGCCATCGAGGCCGGTCGGCAGGGGCGCGCTTCTGGTAGAAAGCCTCCTGTTCGGCGCCATTCACGAAACGTTTGAGAACGAGCGGGCGATCGCGGATGCCGGCGAGAGCTGCGGGCGCAATCGACAGATAATAGCAGACAATATCGAGCTTCGATAATCGCGTCTGCTTCGAATAATAGAGCTTATCGGGATGCGTTATGCGAACCTCGCGGCCCTCGATCGACAGTGTTTCTACTGCCTCTTTTTTTCCCACAAAAGTTAGGCTACACCGACGGACGTCACCGGGACTTACTGGACATTGCTGCTGCGGCGCGACTGAGCAGATCGGGTGACTTCATTCGACGGCATTGTTCTTCGAAATCCGGGCGTGCTCCCCTCCAACGAAGGTCTTCGATGGTTTCGAAGACAGGGACATCCAGTCGCAATGTCGCGAGCGTCCGAAACAACAGTGCATCGTTCCATGATTCGAATAGCGATGTACACAGTGACCGGGCTTGGCGGATGGAGGGATCCCATTCTCGCCAATCCTTCGGAATTTCTTCAAGATGAGGCCACCGAGATAGGGCCGAGGCCGCCGCTTTGAGCCCCCATCCAGGCAAACCTGGAAATCCGTCGGCGCTGTCGCCGACAAGGGCCAAATAATCAGGAATCGACTGCGGCTGGACGCCAAACCGGGTCACAACGCCAGCCTCATCGCGCAAGATGCTGCGCCTGCGATCCAGTTGAACGACTCGCGTGCCTACGACGCATTGGCCGAGATCTTTGTCCGGCGTACAGATAATGACCTGGCTCACCCGGCTGTCCTGTGCTGCTTTATGTGCGGCAGAGGCGAGTGCATCGTCTGCCTCGTAATAGACCATCGGCCACACCATCACTCCCATTGCTTCAAGTGCTTCCTCGAGAATCGGGAATTGGCTCAGCAGTTCCGGGGGCACCCCTTCGCTGGTCTTATATCCCGGATACAGATCGTTTCGAAACGATTCCACGACGTGATCGGTTGCGACGCCAATGTGAGTTGCGCCGCCTTCGAGCATCGATAGAACTGAATACAGGACGCCACGCACAGCAGCAATTTCCTGGCCATTCACGTCAGCTGCAGCAGGGATCGCGAAAAAGTGTCGGAACAATTCATAGGTTCCGTCAACCAAGTGCACATCCATACGATTCACGACTGTCTGTCCAATTCGGGCAGCGTGTAACCGATCATGCCACCGACTTCTTGCTGACTTCAATGTCGCCGTAGGCATGAACCTTTTCGCAGATCATACGCAGCATACCTTCGATATCGCCCGATTCTGCACGGAAGGCATGTCCTTCGATCACCAATGGAGCACCAATAACGACGAGCGGCGCCCCGAACTTCGGAATATCTATCGCCTGCTCGATCGTTAAGCCTCCCACTGCCTGTACAGGGATCGAAACGGCTTCGAGAATCTCTCGCAAGCGATCGAGCGGAGTCGGTGCATCCAGTCCTCTTTGTCTGCGCAGCGTGCGCATGTCATAGCCAATGTGATGAATGACGTAGTCGCAGCCCAGGTCTTCCAAACGCCTTGCGCCGGCAACGGGGTCGATCATCGCCATGTTGTCTCCCATGATTTTTGCGCCACATTCGTGCGCTGCCTTGACGGCCATTTCAACCGTCTCTGCATGAGCCTGCCCCATCACCACGACCATGCTCGCGCCCGCTTTCACCATGAGTTCCGTCGCGCCAGCGCCGCCATCCATCGCCTTCAGATCCGCCACGATGGGGACATTAGGATAGCGGGCATGCAACTCCTGCACGCCTCGCCGTCCTTCGGAAATGATCAGAGGAGTACCGGCCTCGAGCCAATCTACGCCGGCACGAATCGCGACACCGGCTGCTGCGAGTGCATCATCCAGATGGATGAGATCGAGCGAGAGCTGAACAGTCGTTCTTATTTTCATGGAACGCGGTCAGGAATGGATAGTCCGACCTGGCCTGTATTGTATCGGCACGGCCAACAAGCTTGGATGCCAGGAAGTCTAATCCTTAATGGGTATCCAAATCTCGAACCCGCCGTTCCCAGTCGCTGAGTCGAATTCCTCGCTGTAGCGCTCGAGTTCCGGCCCCTCAGCCGGTTTATATCCGGATTCAGGCAGCGCCTTGTTCCATATGGTGGACCATACTTGCCGGATTGTTGAAACGTGATCGCGGTGAGCGAACACTAAATATTTC
>JBAUZG010000112.1:0-2157 GCA_049585195.1 Bryobacteraceae bacterium
ATCGAGAGAGGCATCTGCAAGGTCGGCGAGGAAATGGAGATCGTCGGGTTCCGGGACACGCGGAAGACAGTGATCACGGGCGTCGAGATGTTCAAGAAGCTGCTGGATGAAGGGCGGGCCGGCGACAACGTGGGCTTGCTGCTCAGAGGCATTGAAAAGACCGACGTCGAGCGAGGCCAGGTGATTGCGAAGCCGGGCTCGATTACGCCGCACAAGAAGTTCAAGGGCGAAGTGTACGTGTTGTCGAAGGATGAAGGCGGGCGCCACACACCCTTTTTCAATGGCTACCGGCCGCAGTTTTACTTTCGGACAACGGATGTGACGGGCGTGGCGCATCTGCCGCAAGGGATGGAGATGGTGATGCCGGGTGACAACGTATCGCTCGAAGTGGAGCTGATCACGCCGGTCGCGATGGATAAAGGGCTGCGGTTCGCCATCCGCGAAGGCGGAAGAACCGTTGGAGCGGGAACCGTAACGGAGATCGTTGAATAGGTAACCGGGTCGAAAGTAGGGGCGAGGCCTGCCTCGCCCTTTGTTTGTAGGTTCAAGACGAAAACTAAAATGAAAGAACGCATCCGCATCCGCCTGAAGGCGTACGATCACCGTATTCTCGACCAATCGACTGGTGAAATCGTCGATACCGCGAAACGCACTGGAGCGGCGGTAGCGGGACCGATTCCACTGCCCACGCTCAAGAACCGTTACACGGTTTTGCGTTCGCCGCATGTGGACAAAAAATCGCGGGAACAGTTTGAAATCCGCACGCACAAGCGTTTGCTCGATATTCTCGAGCCGACGCAGGAAACGGTGGATGCGTTGATGAAGCTCGATCTTCCGGCCGGCGTGGACGTGGAGATCAAGGCATTTGGAAAGAAGTAGCGCACAGGCGGTTTGAGCCGTTGTGCGCGGTTAGAGGAAATAACAGCGCAAGCAGCACGCGAGGGATAACTTCAGACATGAGTCCAGGAATTCTCGGCAAAAAGATCGGCATGACACAAGTATTCAACGCGGAGGGCCAAGTGGTTCCAGTGACGCTTGTGAAAGCAGGTCCGTGCATTGTGACCCAGCGCAAGACGCCGGCAACTGATGGCTACGACGCGGTGCAGCTCGGATTGGTCGAATATGCCAAGAAACAGACCAAGCCGGCTGCCGGGCATTTGAAAAAGTCGGGCGCCGAGGGCGTGAAGTTTATGCGCGAGTTTCGGCTTGAAACGGGGAGCGGCGATATGAAACCCGGTGACCGTGTGCTTGCCGAAGAATTCAAGCCCAGCGAGTTGGTGGACGTGATTGGCCTCAGTAAGGGCCGTGGTTTCGCGGGCCTCGTGAAACGACACCATTTCCGAGGCGGTCCGGCTACGCACGGGTCGATGTTTCACCGCGCTGCTGGTTCAATCGGCGCTTCGAGTTTCCCGTCCCGCGTATTTCCCGGCATGAAGATGGCTGGCCGCATGGGCAATTCGCAGGTGACAGTACGCAATCTGGAAGTGGTGAGCGTGGATGCCGACGACAGCGTGATCGCGGTGAAAGGAGCCATCCCCGGACCGAACGGCGGCTACGTGATGGTGCGGCGGGCGAAGAGATAAGAGAAACCGAGCCGGAAGCGTAAGCGACCGGTTTAGGGACGGGGATTTAACACGATGCCAAGCGTAGACATTCTAGACCTGAACGGCGCGGTAGTGGGCTCGGTCGAGCTTGCCGACGCGGTGTTCGGCGCCGAAGTGAACGAGGCGCTGTTATACGAAGCGGTTCGGCAATACACCGCTGCCAGGCGTTCCGGAACTGCCGCCACGAAAACACGGCATGAAGTATCGGGATCGGGCAAGAAGCTCTGGAAGCAGAAGGGCACAGGCAGAGCGCGCATGGGTTCCATCCGGTCGCCTCTTTGGCGTCACGGCGGGACTGTGCACGGGCCGCAGCCGCGCAGCTACGAATACAAGCTGCCGCGCAAGATGGTCGTCGGCGCGCTGCGCTCCGCGCTTTCGGCGAAACTCCGGGATGGCGAGTTGCGAGTGATACAAGCCTTTCAGCTTGCCGATCACAAGACGAAGGGTTTTCGCCAGGTGCTCGCGAATCTCGAAATAAGTCGTTCGGTACTGCTCGTCGAGGCCGCCGAGAATCGGAATTTGGCCCTGGCCTCGCGTAATCTCGAGCGCGTGA
>JBAUZG010000113.1:0-17393 GCA_049585195.1 Bryobacteraceae bacterium
GAGGAAAGCATTTCAGAGTTCAGCTTTCTCAGTCTGACCGGGTGTTCTGGTGTAACGCCTGGAATTTCCGCGACCGAATGGATCTTCTCGAACCTGGTGCGCTCCTGGACGTTCTCTTCCACATCGAGGAGGATTCCTTTTCCCGCCGACATGGGCAGCAGCCCTGGTGTGTAACGCTCCGGGAGATTCGAAATGCGGATCAGGCAATCGTGAAGACAGAATCACGAAATATTTAACGCAAGTTGTGAGGAGTCATCGACCCCTGTTGAAATCGCTCAATCAAGTCGCGGATCTGGACCGCATCCGCTTTACGATGCCCGCGGCTCACGATAGGATCGGTTCCGCCGCTCGAATCGATTTGAATGGTGGACCAGATGAGTCCCGTCCGAATACTCACCGATGCCACTTGTGAAATCGAAATGCTCTCCTCGTTGGAACCGATGAATCGCGGCTTAATGCGGGATACACGCTGCGGCGTGACTTCGATTCTGAGTGGAAACCAAAAGTTTCCCGCAGTCCACCGACTAGCCTTGAAAACGTATTTTTCTTCAGCGATCATGAATCGGTAGACGCTTGAGTCAGCGCTTACGGCTCCGACTACGACAGTATGCCGCTCTGAGAGCGGTTATCACAGTATGCTAGCTTAGTACTCACGTTCGGAATTACGGTGACGTATTCCGTTAGGCAGCGGGAGCCAGCCGCTTGGCGCCCTCCCAAAGGCGCTCGTAAAGATCGAGGATGGGCCCGGCTTTCTCGGCAAACGTTGGATCGCGAGGGAAAATCTAAGTTCGACGTTGCCAGGGGCGAAGCGCATCGCCGCTGAGCCAGCGCCAGAGTGTGGCGCCGCTAATCTCGGCGACTAAGCCTTGCGAAATGACATGTTGCCGGATCTCCTCAATCGAGAGCCGGGATAGCGGAAGTCCGAGGGTGTGAGGAAGCTCCCAGGCGAGGGCCTTAACCTGCCGCACCCACCCTTTACGTTCGAATCAAACGAGCGCATTGCCGGCTGCTGGGACCATGGCTGTCAAGCGCCCGGAACATGGATCGGATAGTAGGTTCTCGGCGAATGCGAACCGGGCCCGTTGGATCCTTTTGTCGAGAGCCGGGGGAGCACTCACGAGTTCCGCCATTCTTTCGAGGTCGACAGGCCTGAGCACGACCTCTGATCTCCGCTCTCCCGTGGACGGATCGCGCACTTCGATAAGGGCATCGCACGCTATCTTCTCCAGAGTGGGATAGAGTATCGTAGCTCTGCCAACGGGTTTCTGGCTCAGTGCATATATAGCTAGCTGATACAGCATCTCCCTGGGTAGGTCCTGTTCCCACAAATCACGGTACTTCGCATCCAGCAGGAATATTTTCCCGTCGAGTTTCTTTATGTAGTAGTCAGGACGAGGCCTAGGTGGGTGCCGTTTTCTTGGGTTGTGATCTGCCGAGTATGCCATCATACCGACGATCGACGCTTCGTCCTGAACCCGGTAGTTGTCCGACAGGTTATCCCTCAAGAAGCGACTCAGTAGGCGCTGAAAGAATCGATTCATATCAAATAGAAATCCCGGGATTTGGTTGACCTGAGGCGCAGTTCCGAGCGAAGCTCCGGAGCCTTCCAGTAGGATTTCAATTAGGGCAATCAGCGGCTCGTAAGCGGTGGTCATACGATTCATTTCGCGCCGGACTCTTGCTAGCAACGACCAGTCGATTTCGACGGCGGATACTTCGTCTTCCAATAAACTAGCGGTTCGTCTAAGTTGTACTCTGATATCGCGGTCTTGCGTCAACCGCGACCCGAAGTGCAACCCGAAAAGGAGAGCTTGATTGAGCAGGCAATCCTCGCATCTTGGGTGAAACGTGCAGGGCAGCTTATCGGTGGTCAACGCCGTGCGAGCGAGAGCTTGGATGTCGAGTCGGCCGCGCGGAATTTGGATTTTCGCACTGACCGGGATATACGCGCGGTGGAGGCCGCGAGAAATGATTTCCTGTGCCTCGGCGAGAAGCTGCATGATCAGAAGATCCTGGAAGGAACAATCTTCGAAGGCCTGAGGCGTACGTGCGAACAGGCTGAGGTCGCGAAGCCCGTATGCGTACTTGAGAAGCTGCATTAGGCGTATTCCATGCAGCTTTGGCTTGATCACAACCTGGATTTCACCTATTGCGACGCGTCCGACGAACGAAGAAGTTCGAAGTGCTAGGCCGCCTCTCCTCTCTTCTATTTCCAGAGCCCCGTCGCGAGCAAGTACGTTTACTAAGGTTTGGGTTGCAGAATCCGTCGGAAGATACACACCGCAGGTCTTGCTGCCCGGCAATGGCAGGAGAGACTCCCATTCGCGAAGGCAAATGGTCAGTCCTGTCAAGCTCATTATGCTCCCGCCGCGGGCTCGTCCGAGTCTTCGACATCATCCACAGTAGTACCCGACTCAGAGGCGACAGCCTGAGGCGATGTTACTATCTCAGGGTATGGTTGCAATAGCGCCTGCACCAAGTCAGCTCTTCGGGCATCATCAAACAACTCTGTGCGAACACTCTGACTTGCGGTATCGATAATGCCGGTACCCAGAATCTCTGCGAGAGTTCCGTAGTCTTCATAGCAGTACTCTTCGAGGAGCGGAATTATGTCGTCCTGGAGGACCTCGGCAAAACGGGAGAATTCAATGATCGCGCGGTCTCCGTCCATTAAGTAAGAATGACCTATTTGCAGGTTCCGAGCGTCGCGACCGACCCTCTGCCTGATTGTCCGATTGATACATTCCAGCCATGGGCCAAGCGGGATCCCCTGCACAACGGCGCTATTCAAAAGGTGCGATTCCGGCATGCATTCCACAAATCCAAAACGGCGACGCAGAGCCTTATCGAGCAGCGCTATTGAACGATCGGCAGTATTCATTGTGCCGATGAGGAAGACGTTCGCTGGAACTTGAAATGCCATACCGCTGACTGCAAGCTGAACGGTTCTGCCCCGCTTCGATTTCTCCAACACCGTAAGCAACTCGCCGAAGATTCGCGGAATGTCTCCACGATTGATCTCATCTGCAATGAGATAGTATTCCGATCTTTGATTTTTCGATGCCTCGTCGCACAACCTTTTGAAAATCCCATCTCGCAGGCTAAAGACCAACTGCCCGTTAACACTCTCGGGTCGATAGCCTTCGAGGAAATCCTCATAGCCGTAGGCAGGATGGAACGTGCAGATGCGCACAAATTCACCGCGGTTAAATGCCTGTAGCTGGTTAGAGTCGAGCTTCTCGAATGGTAGCCCAAACTCGCGATATGCAGCCATGTCTCGCGCTGCTTTCTCTGCCCAATATGTTTTTCCGGTTCCGGGCGGGCCGTAAAGTATCACTTGAGCCTTGCGCTCTAGAGCAGCTTGAATGCGACCGGCAATCCCCGACAGGCGCGGAATGGATATCGGTGTCGACCTCGCCGCATTTGGAGTTGGCTGCTTAGGCTTAGGCGCTGCGCCGAGAATCCTCCGCTCTATTTCCACTAGGTTCTCAGGGATTCGCAGTTCCCTAAAAGTTGAGCGGAGCCCCTCCTGCTGGGGTAGATTCCAGGCGCTTACATCGAGCCAACTTACAGACCGGCGGTGCGGAAAACTATCGGTCGGCTCGTATCGATATTGGCTTTTGGGGGCTACTCTGCCAACGCCCAGAACGGTGTTGCCGTTGGCGGCGACCACGAGATCTCCATCGTCCATTTCTTTTAGGAACCGTGTTATCTCGGCAGCGCTCTTTCCGATCACCTGAGGCGTATTGGAGTAATGTTCACCGAGCAGCTGTTTGATCTGGCTTTTTGCATCGTCGGACGCAATTACCTTCGAAAGATCGCCGAGGCTTGGCCACCCAATCGCTGCATAGCCGCCATCTCGCATCGCCGGCCAGAACACCGGGTCGTTGTCTCCCTCACTGGTCCCAATGCGCCAATACCCGTGCTGGCGGCCATCCCGAGCATTCAACACGGCAGTGAGCTGGTTCATATGGAGCCCAAGCTGACTTGCCACTTCAAGATACCAGCCCGCAAGAACATAGCGACCCCGCTTATCAGAAGGAAGCTGCAGCAGCTTGATCAGATGAAATCTCTGCAAGTCCGCATTGTGATAGTCGTCTAGCTTGTTCGGAAAAAGCAGACTGAAGTACTTATGCCCCCAAGCAAGATCACTGACATCAGGTGCCCTTACCGTAATGTCGGCCTGAAGCTGTTCGTACTCGACGTCGCTCGGTCGGATCGGCAGAGATTTCAACAAATCGGCGCCCGCAAGTAACTGATCCCTATGCTTTCTCGCGGCCTGGAGCGCCTGATCGGCATTGATCTCAATCGGCACATTTCCAGGGCTGCGACCCATCCAGCTGCCAGTCTCTTTTCGATAGAAAATGTTGAACTTAAGCGCGCTCCCACCAGCTATGCTGCCGAATCGCGGAGTGGGAAATTCGTCGTCGTTCTTAAATTCGAGCCAATAGACAAGGCTGTCCTTGTTGCTCTGATTGTGAAGCTTCTCCAGTAAGTCGGTGCCATCTACGCGGGCCAGTTCATCGGGCGCAAAGCGGTTCTTGAAGGTTTCAATGTACTGATCAACGAGGCGCTCTGGCAGAAGTTTCTCTTCGGACTTGAGCTTTTCAACCAAGCCCGTCAACTGTTCGCGAATTTGCGAATCTAGGTCTACATTTGGCAAAACTGATTGACTTCCTTCTCTAATTGTTGTGAAACCAAACTATACTTATCCGATTCCTATCGCAATCGAGGAATGCGTGGGGAGGCTAATGATCCATGCAAAGAACGCCGAAAGCTGTACGACCGCGATCATGCTGGGAATGCTGTCGGACACTAACCAGGGCGATCTTGTCAGGCGACCTGCTCTCCTAGACTTCCGAGCGCAACGCTTTGCGAGCCCTCGTAGACCGCACGACAAAACACATTAACCAGTGGCATCTGCTCAAGTCTCGCGCATCGCGTCCGCTCCAGTCTCGGGCTGGCGACAATTACCGCCAGTATCTGTGCCCGTGAAATGGCAACATTGAGCCGGTTCTTATCAAACAGAAACTCCATTCCCCGCGGCGACGCGTCACCGTCGCTAGCCGTCATCGAAAAGATCACTACCGGCGCCTGCTGCCCTTGAAACTTGTCCACTGTGCCGACACGTACACCCGGCAGAGCTGTCTTCAGCTTGCGGACCTGCAGATTGAATGGCGCGACGACCAGAATGTCGTCCGCCGAAAGTGGGCGCGATGCGTGTCCCGTTTGCTCCAATGTCTGGCCAATCAATTCTGTAACGACCTTTTGGACCACTTCCACCTCTTCATCGGACTCATAGGTATTGCCCTCATGCTCAACGGGTACATACAAGAGTCCGGAGGAACGATGGAGGTATTTGACTGGCTTGCTCAAATGAATGCAACGTGTTTCGGTGCACAACTCGTGCTCGAGCCTTCCGTCATAAACGGCATTCGAGATGAACGAGCAGATCTCTGGCCTCATTCGCCACGTTTTGGGGAGGAAGATGCCCAGGTCCTCCGGTACGGTTGCGTGATCTTGCAGGTAGTAGTCCAGAATAGATGTTCCACTTTCGCCTGGATGTACACCTCTGATCGGCTGGCTCAATTGCATCTGGTCTCCCAGAAGAACCAGATTGGATGCCGAGGGAGCCATCCCGACGAGCTTGGCCAGAGAGACCTGCCCGGCCTCGTCGATAAACAGGTAATCGAACCGTCCTTGTGCCTCAGGCCGGCTGAAAACCCAGGCTGTGCCGCCAACGAGGTCAGGCAACGTTTGCCTCTGGAATACGCCGGCGTTTTCGTCGATGATCTCAATCGCTGGGTGGAAGGGCACGCGATCATCTTCCCCGCATTTCGCCGCCGTGAAATGTACACCCAGTTTCGTAGCGGCCTCCGCGGCCGATTTCATCAATTCGCAGATTGCGTCGTGGGTGTTCGATGAGATCCCGACCCGTTTTCCGGCTTTGAGAAGTTCGGCGATCACCTGGCCGCCCTTGGAGGTCTTGCCCGAGCCGGGCGGTCCTTGAATGCACAGTGTGCTTTGGTTCAATCCGAGTACAACCCGTTTCGCGCCAATCAGGACATCCTCGCCGTCCTGAGTGAGAGGCCCAGTGGTTGATCCGTGAATCCGCGGACGTCGTCGGTAAAGAAAGTCTTCGAGCGCAGGCGTCATTTCTCCGGAGGCAAGGTAGCGGCGAACAGTCTGCTCAATGGACTGTACAATCGCTCGTTCATCAAATATCTCGTCCGGAATGAGGCTGAAGCGGCCCGGCAACGGACTGCTCGCTTTGGCTCTCTTAATCGTGAGCACCTGGCGGTCATAGTCCATGGCCTCAATGGCAAACTTGGTCTTCGTGTCGCTGACCAATTCGCATTTGCTGCCGGCGCGGAGTTTGGATTCCTGGAGTGGGAAGCGGTATTCGTAAACGAACGATCGCTTTACCGTCACGGGCGCGGTTGCCGTCCTTTTCAGGGCTCCCAAGCAATCGGGATCCTCAATCAGCTCCTGCTCCGTCATGGCCAACCGTTCGAATCTGGCCCAGTGCAGTGATTTCTGTTCTCTTCGATGGAATTCGAGAAGATGGGCCAGCAATTCGTGAACACGCCAGCGCTCCGCATCGTCCGATCGCTCAGCCGGTATTTGGGCTAGCATCTCTCGGGCGAGCGATGCCCGGCCGCTGGTTTCTTCCGCCAGCTGAGCCGGGGGTTCAGGAGGAGCATAGCTGCGTCCCGCAGCGGACTGGCGCTCTCGCAGCCATTGAATGAGCAGCCATGTTGAATCGCAATCAGCGCGGTTGTACTCGCGAATGAGATTCAGGGCTGCAGAACTGTGCCAATCTTTGCCATCGCAGTTCGCGAGCCAGCGGTGGTAATAGACAATCGATTCTCCAGCCGTGGCAACCTGGCCATCGCGCTTCAAAAGGTAAAGATGTTCGACATTTTTCAAAGAATAGGAGGGTTCGCCGATAAGGAGCCCCTGACGGACAACTGTGTAAAGATCAACGAATATGTGATTTCTTAGCAGTTCATCGACTTCGTTCTCGCGACACGCATACCGGCACATGAGCCGCTTGAGAGCTGTCGTTTCATAAGGGGCGTAGTGATAGATGTGCATGGTGGGATCCTGTTTCCACCGGGTGTAGACCCAATCGATGAACGATTCAAACGCCGCCTTTTCCTGGCATCGATCATGCGCCCACCAGTCCTTGAACACCAACTCGCCATCTTGCCGGCACGTAACGCCGAGGAGATATTCAAGCCCTCCCTCCACCATGGGATAACCTTCGATGTCGAAGGCAATGTCGCTGGGAGAGCATGGCGGCAACATGCAAAAGCCTAGCCTACGATTCTCAACGGATTCCGGAAGCAATTCGTACGCCGGCGGTTCGCCAGATACCGAAGACAATTGAAGCCGCGCCTGGGAGCGCAGGCGGTCGAATGTATCCCTCACCATCCGCGGTACCAGTTCGAGAGTGCTCTGGGCAAGATCTCGCATTGTCGTGATCCCGGCTGCCGCAAGCTTTTCCACCTGCGCACCTCGAATGTTCGCGACGAGCGAAACATCGTTACGCGCTTCAAGAAGACCGGTCACATAACCGGTCCAATGCCGGTAATCAGCTCGGCCTGGAAAGTTGGGCGGACTATCCGGTCGGAATACCTGCTGTTGTTCGAGGAAGGCTCGCTTAATCGAGCGGTAGTAGAAATGATAGTCGGCGATGCACAGTAATTTGCGTTCGCCATTGCCGAGAATGATTCCGGCATGCTCAGGCAGCTGGCCTTGCAGGGCCTCCAGCATTTCCGAATAACAACAAAGTTGAATGGCAAAGTATGGCTTCATCCCGCGCGCTAGCTTCGTGTCCCATACTTCGTACTGCCAGTCGCCGAATTCTGAATGCCCAGGAACGCGGATCAAAAAGTCGGACCAGCCGGCGAATGGATCCAGGGCCAGGCGGGCTTGATAAATCACCTGCCGGCCTTGTCGCATAGCCGCTATCGTCTTGTGAAAAGCGGCATCGGAGCGATCGATGACCGCCACGTCCATTTCTGACCGAAACGAATCCAGAATTCGCGCTTCGTGTTCTGTGCCACTGTGACGGACTAGCTCATCGTCGTCTGTGGGCTCGTCCTTACTCAGTTCGCCAGGAAATTCCAAGTTATAGCGATCGAGCCAGGTCACACATTCGTTTTCCAGGAATCCAATGAGATCGGATGGCGAGTAGATGTAGTCAGATCCGTTTTTATGCATGAGTTGCTGCCTATGCTGCTGCCCGGCGTCCAGATACGAGCAGTTTCTGAAGGTCGATCCGATTTGCTCCGGTTAAACGGTCGAAGCGTTCGGGGTGGCAAGTCAAGAGGATAATTTGCAGCCGGTCGCCCAACCGTCCCAGGAGATCGCAAATGCGAGGTAAGCGCTCCCCGTCTGTGCACGTGAGCACATCATCCAAAACCACCATCTGTTTTTCTTTACGCGCTAGTTCCGCCGCCAAAGCAAGACGAGTGCACAAAAACACTTGCTCTTGTTCCCCTCCGGACAGGCGATCCAGTTCGACAAGGTTGTCGGGGCAATCTGAAAGCTGAATGGGAGCAACGCTTTCGGCCGCTAGGCTGGATGTGAGCCGGATCTCCGCAAGAGGTCCTGCACAGACCTGTTCCAGGTATTGGGTAGCCGCTTTCTCAACTGGAGCCGCAATGGTCTTCATCATTTCCGCCTCCACCTCAAGTAGTGTGTTACGAAGCAGCGCTATCGCATCGGTATGGCACTTTTCCCGGTTCAGTTCCGACTCCACCACGCTCAACTGCTCGGACGTTTCGGCTAACTGGCCGTAGGGATGCCGATCCGCAAGACTGGAAAGATTCGTTTCTGTTTGTAGAAGTGTCCGCTCGGCCCGCTGCAACGACTGCTCGAGATTCGTGAATTCCTTGTCTACGCGGTCCAGCGCTAACGTTGGATCTTCTGGAAATGCCTGAAGCTTCGCTTCGACTTCCTCCAGCGCCAATTTGCAACTGTCGTACTCCAATATGGCATCATCAAGATCCCTTCTCCGCTGCTGATCCGTCAAACCGTCTGAGAGATGTTGCGCCAGCATCTTCTTGGCATTTTGAAGTCCCGCTTCCTGTGCCTTCTGTGTTGCTTCGAGGTTTCCAAAGTCCATTTCTGCGGCCGTCAGCGCTAGTCGGGCCGCCCGCTCCGCGCTCTCCGCATTGTTCCGGTTCGCGCGTGCGCTCGCCATATATTGACTTGCATGGTTCATCGTTAAGGTCGCGTCGGGAAGACTCTCTCCCCAGGCTGGATAGGTTATCTTGACCTGATCTGCTCTATCCGCCAACTCGGCCTCATGTTTGCGAATCGCGTCCTCCGTTTGGCCGGCAAGTAGCTCGGAAAGCGCTCTCTCTGCCTGCTGTATTTCCGAATTGAGTTGAGCGGCCGCCTGGCGACGAGCCTCCAGTATCTCGGGATCGGTCGTATCGAATTGGCGGGCAACCACCGAGAGCACCAGCCGTTCTTGTTCAAGATCCTGCTCTATCTGGCCGTAGTTCGTTACCGGGCCGTTTACATCGAAGCGACCCACCCCGTTAATGACAAAACTCAGGTTCGGTGTGCCAGCGAGAGAAATCGTGGAACCCGATTGGCAGGCGAGCTCACCGGGCTTCCCGCCCACCATGACCGTCAACTGGAGGTCTTGGCACGGAACGAAGGTGGCGGTGACCCGGGCCAACTCGAGCTGCCGGCGTAAATCGGTTTCGCGCTTGAGCAGGTCACGCAACCGGCGCATCTCAGCATCAGACGGAGCGGCAATTCCGGCCTTCTTCGTGTCCGCCGCCGCAATTTGCCCTTGTGCCTCTGCGATCCGTTTCAAACGCTCCGAAATCGTTGCGGACTCATCGACCAGGCGAACGTATTCCTGTGAATCCTGCGCCACCGAGACCGCACTGCGTGCCTGTTCTTCTGCTTCAATAGCAGCGGCTAAGACCCGTTCGGCTTCGGATAGAGAACCACACAGCCCGTTTACATTTGCGCGGTGGCTCGGCAGGGCTTCCGCCGTCTTTGCCAAGGCAGATTCAAATTCCGAAACCTGCCCGCAGCAGCCTTGAATCGCGTCGATTCGGTCGCGTAACGCCTTTTGCTTACTCTGAGCCGCATCTTTACGTGCTGACCGTTCTTTCTTTTGCGACTGAAGTGTCCTGTATTGCTCAACGGAATTGCGGAGCCGGATTTGTTCCGATACGAGCGCCTGTTTTTTAGATAAAGACGCGGCGACGTCCCGCCGCATCTGCTCTATGGCCGAAGATGTCGTTTCGAACTGGCGAAGCAAATCTTCAGCAATCTGTTTTTCACCAACCAGTCTGTCTCGTTCGCTCGCGTGTCTTAGCTGAGGAGCGGCGCCCTTGCCTGACTTCAGCTTGCCCCGGGTCGGGGAAAAATACTTCAGATATTCGTTCTCGATTCTTGCCTCCGTCCCCGAATCCTGAACGGCGATTTGCGCGCCGATCGAAGCATGAATGTATTCGATTACCTTAGGTGCAAACTTCGGAAGAGTCAGCTCGCCTTGGGTCGCCCAAAGGACCTGCGCGAGACCCCAGGATTCCTGTCTGGTGAAACGAGGTCGATCGGAGTCAGAGAGCAGAAGCTCGCGAAGGAACTCATCCGCGCTATCCCCTTGTGCGAACGCGGTCCAACTGTCACCCTGCCTTCTCTCGAGATGGGACGAGGCGGTATCGAGAAACCGCTTCCGAAGCCGGTACCCGCGCCCTGAATGTTCAAATTCGAGGCCTACCTGAGGTGTAAGGCGGCAGCCCCAGGGTCGCAAAGCCTGAAGCTCCGCCGTCTTGGATCGATGCCCTTCCAAAAGTCCCAATCCAACCGAACGGAAAAGCGTCGTCTTGCCGGTCCCGTTAGGGGCGTGAAGGATGTTTACACCCGGCGTGAACGGACCAATTGCCACCGGATCGGCAAAACAGCTGAGGCCCTCCAAGCGGAGTGATCGGAGAATCATAGTTGTACCTCGTGGGCGAATGAGTAGAGTTCCAGGAGAGCTTGCGTCGCTACTTCCGCGGTTTCGCTGTTGCCGGAAGCCATCTGTTGTAAGAGTGCGGCTGTTGCACGAACAGCCCCGGCCGGGAGATGCCGCACCCAGTCATCGTCATTGGGGGCTGGCCGGAGTCCACTTTTATCGATCCGGGCGCTCAAAAACCGCGAGCAAGCGCTCTCAATTCGCGGCAATTCGTCTCGGTCGCACTCGAACAGCAAGCCAGATAAAACAACTTCAAGTAACGTTTTGTCCTGGTCCGGCATTTGAGCAAGCCTGCGATTAACCTCCGCCAGTTTGCCCGGGGTCGTGATGGTCTCGCCAATTCCAACTCGTTCCCACCGAAGCTCGCCTGTTTTCTTGATTCGAATCTCCGGTGCCGCGCCGGGAGCGGCAATATTGACAACCAGAACGTTTCCACTGTTTGCCTCACCGAATCGCGTCGCCTCATGAGTTCCCGAGTAGGCCATGCGTGCGGCGCCATTCGATGAAAGCAGAAGGGTAGAGTGCCAGTGCCCAAGTGCCACGTAATCCGCATTTGTTCGCGCAGCGGTATCCATCGCAATCGGAAATCCGCCCTCCTCGGACATCAGTTCCCCGACATTTCCATGGGCGACAACGACGCGGATTCCGTCTGCGTTTTCATTTGAGATCCAAGTGGTCGGATCTTCCGGCGAGCGCCGCGCAAAAGTGGGGCACGGCAGCAGCGTGCCACCCGGGATCTGTAGGGGCTGCCGTTCCTTCAAAACTGTGACATTGGCGGCCGTGTTCCAGGCCGGGTGCTCCCAGGCACATCCTGGCTGCAGGGGATCGTGATTGCCCGGCAGAACGAAAACGGGAATGGTTAGAGAGCCGAGGATTCCTGCGACCGCAATCACCAATTGGCGGTCCACCGAATTGTCTTCGAATGTGTCGCCCGCTATAAGCAGGAAATCTACGGATTCCCGTGTAGCGATCTCACACACCCGCTCGGCGGCCTTGAGGCGGGCTGCCCGGACCTTTTGAGCGGCACCACCCGCGTGAACGGCGCGCATGCCGATTTGCCAATCGGCCGTATGAATAAACTGCATGCCATGATTGTGCGGGTTTAGGTGGCTCACAGAATGAGCCACCGGGAAGATTATTTTGAATACAGGGTCAGATTCTTCCTAAGCCGGTCTATTACCGTCAGCCTAAGAGATTCGGGAGCCAAGACCTCAACATCAGCGCCATACCGCAAAATGTCCATCACCAGCTCCGGCTCGTTCGCATAGGGCACCGTCAAAATCAGGTGACCGGTAGGCTCGAGCTTGTGGCTCTGCTTCGCGTGCCACCGTTCCGCTGATACCCAACGCGCGGCCGTCGGCTCAAAACGCAAAACTGCGGATTTATCGGCTACGCCGGAGAAGATGCCGTATCCGGCACCCAAATGCGCGTCGAGACTCGCAGTTGCAATTTCTTGGGCCGCGGCCGGAGTCATCGAAACTTTCTGCATCGCGTCGACGGCGAAGCTGCGGAGATCGTTTCGAAGATGGCACCAAGCATCCAAATACCAGTTGCCCCGGTAATAGACGAGGCGCTGGGGCGAAATCTCACGGTCGGTGGAGTCATTGCGGGTTCGGTTGTAATAGCGCAACTGCAACCGCCGTCGCATCAGAGTTGCCTGACTCACCTGGCGGAAATGACGTGGCTCCGAAGGGCGCGACGCCATATGCAGAATCCGGATTCGTCTCCGAATCTCATCTGCAGGAAGATCCGCTCGACCCAACAGCAGCTTTAAGCGCTCCCGCAACGGCTTTAGGTGTTCATCCAAGAGACCTGGCTGGAGCTGCTTGACCAAGTCCTCCATGATCAGCAGCGCATGGATCTCCCTGGCGGTATACATGGGGCCCGGCAGTTCGACGCTGGCGGCTTCTTGACCGCTCGCGATCAAGTAACCGTGCTTTTGCGGATCATATTCGATCTGCACTTGGAACCGGTCTCGCAGGAACGCAAGGTCTCGTTTGAACTGAGCCGGCGAAATCTCCAGCTCATCAAGGAAACTCGCTCTCGACATCACGTGCCGGTCTTGCAGTATCTGCTGAATTCGAAGGATGCGTTCGGTTTGACTCATCTGACGTTCTAAGTCTCATTCCCGTGCCAGAGCAATGGAGCACCGACATGAAAAAGCAGTTAGCAACGACTCTTTACAAATCGGCGAGTCGCGTCTGTCTTCTCAATGTGAGCACAACCCCACGGGAATACCCGGCTTGCTCGCTCGAGCTCCGGTGCTCCATTAAGGCCAGCATCAATTCACATTTAGTCCGATCATCGACCTCGCTCTCCTGAATTTGTTGTAATCGCGACAGCTCGGCTTTCGCAGCCCTGTCGGTCTTGGAATTGCCCCTTTCACGGAGGACCCAGTCGTCACACACGTCCATTGCTGGGAGAAGTTCGTCTTCCGGAATCTCAAGCCCCTTCAAATGTCCGGCCGTTGTGACTGCCTTTCGGCTGTACTCAGCAATGGCTGCGAGCAGCGTCCGAGGCTGCGCCCATTGTGCTACGTGTTCGGAATCCCCGCGGCCCGATAACTGAGTTGACATGTAGGTCACTCTCGGCAGAAAGTCACCTTGAGTAGCTTTGGAAAGACGAACTTCGAGATCACGAAGGATTAAGTTCAGCGTCCTGGTTGGTAACTTCCCAGTACCGGGACAAACTTTCTTATACATTTCGTCTGCATCGCGCTCAATCGCCTCGCGCCGCGACTTGGCGAACTGGCTGGCACTATCACCGACTAAGCCATTGATCAAGTCTCGCGCTTCGTTTTCCAACCGGGCTCGCTCACGTTCGAGCAGGCACTGTGCCTTTTTGGGAATCCAACGGACCCCATCAGCCAGAGGGTAGGTCAGACGTTGGATCAGATCGGACAGCCCATTCCGCCGCGCTTGCAAATCTTTGCTTTGATCCTCATCAAAGATTCTGATCCGATAGCTCGATCGCCGTGAAATCACGCCTACCGTTTCCGCTTCGCCCCCGAACCACTCTGCCCTGACAGGCAGTTCTAGAGGAGGGGTGCGCGTGCTCTTGTCAATGGTGACGACCTCGCCCAGAGCAAGCAGCCTGAAGACTCTTTCCTTCAGGCGATCCGGGAGAGCGATTTTGAGTTGCTCACATATTTTCGCGAGCGGTGTTGAATTCGCCTCCGCTGTTCCGATCAGCGCCGCAGAGGCGTTGCGATCTCCCTCGGTAGCCTCCGGTGCGCTCAATTTATCGCACAGGCGCTCGTAAGAGGTCCAAGCTTCGGCCGCTTCCTCGCTCCCACGCGCTTGAACGAGTGGCGGAACGGCGGCGGTTTGAGGTGTAAGAGGAGCACACTCCGCCCATAGATCTGCAAAAGATTCAATGAACCTTCCCGTAAGCACTTCATCCGGCTCGAAGCCGATGTTTAAGTGCCCGTTAGCCTGCAGCTTACAACCGAAATTCGGGGTGTTCCCCACCCAAATGAGAGAGCCGCCCGATGGCTTTAAAATCAACAATGCCGTCATGCTCGCGGCATTGCCGTCTATGGCGCACGCAGACAAAGCGAAGTCGGCGCGTGTATTCGACGAGTTCGCCAATTGGAAGAGCTTTTCCAAAACGCCCTGGTCTGTTGGAGAAGCGGGATACGCTGCGACTACTAATTTGATCCTCATCCCTTTCGCGACCAGCTCTCGCAACAAGGCTTCACCCCGATGATCCACGCCCCAAACGACACCGATGATAGAGCTTTCAGGTTCTTGTTCGGCAAACGTCACCCATGGGGCCGTCAGATCGGGGTTACGACTCTCAGGCCGACAAGGCCAAACGATCGGGATATGTTCATCGCCCACTTCGAGGTTTCCTTTGACTTGTGGCGGTCTTCATGCCATCGGAACTACTGAGTTTTCAACTGAAGGCATTGTGGACCCATAAATCGATTTCAAGTAGTTGCTCACGACGCGAGCGTCTCGGTTGCTGCATTTGGGGCCGAGTCTTACCACTCGAATAGCGTCCAGGGGAAACCGATTCTCGAAGTATGGCACCATGCGTCCGCCAGCAATTCGAAACTTTATGCCCGCCGACGGGAACGATAGCAAGCGCCATTCTCGTTCTTCCTGAAAGGCGGGATTCTTGAACCGCATGACCGACTGGAGGAGATAGTTGCCGACGAAATTCCAGTAACGATCGAACTCGTCTTTGTAAAACTTTATCCGTGTGATTTCATTCACGCCAAAATCGATGATCCGTCTCAGCAGTTCCTCGAGTTGACTTTGGCTATAGCTCACGGGAATTAATTGGGCGTTGTCAATGCCGTTCAACAACAGTCCGCTGCTGAACCCGATGGAATAGCCTCTGCCTTCGAGTCCATACGCTCGCCATTGGTTCAGAAGATCTCCGCCACTGCAGAAGCTAACAATGAAAACTTGATTGTTCAAAACATCTGAAATCCGCTCGTCAGCGAAGAGCCGCATCAGGTCTTCTGGAATGTCGGTCCGGCGTTCTCTTAGGCGCTCCGCTATCAGCCGGCCGGCGAAAATGCCCTCTGTTGGATCGTTCATGCAAAGAGCTTCGGATGCCCACAACACTTTCTTGTCGATAATGTTCTGGAGGGCTTCCGCCGATGTGTAGTGGAAGATCGTGTCGGGCCGGGGCACCTCCGCGTCGATGGTGTCCCACAACTCTTTTATTTTTTCCTTGAGATTTATGTATCCTTCACTCAGCTTCGGCGTCATTTCTTGAATTGCCATTTGTATTGCGCCGCCTTACTCCACCACCGACTTGAACACCGCGTCCGCCGCATCCTTATAGAACTCAATGCTGAGACGCGTCCAAAGATCATCCGGCAATTCGTTCAGTTGCTTGCGTGCCGTCACAGGCATCAAGAGTGTCTGCGCTTGTTTGTCTACTGCTAGTTCGGCGATACGCACCGCGTTCGGAATCATTTCAATGGAGCCACCGAGGTTCAACGAACCGACGATAATCGTTCCACCGCGCGTGTTCTTGCCCAACAGGGAACCGCAGAGGGCGACGAGAACGGGCAGGCCGAGGCCGATCCCGCTCTTGTCGGCATCCATCGCACGCATTTGTACGGAGAATTCGTGCTCGCGCGGATCGCGATCCCCCACGAGTTCCTTCGCGCGCGTATAGAGATTTTGCTCGCCGATCTTCACTGACTCCTTAAACGGCGCGGCTGCGGGCTGGTTCAAGATTCGGGTACCTCCGCCGGGCCCCGACGTCACCTCGATTCGGTACAGCCCTGGTCCAGTTTCTGGTGTCCCCATGCTTGCGGCCCAGACCTGTCCGGGAGGTAGTGGATCGCTCTCGATGGCTTCGTCGCTATGAAGCTCAGGCGTGGATACGAACTGTTCCACACCGTCAAGCCCCATCGTGTAGCTAAAATGCGTGTTTCGGAATTCGCTCTTAAAGCAACGTTTCTGCTGTTCTTTCACGCGCCGCCGGGATTCCAGCGCCACACGAACCATCCATTCCAGATCCTCGTCCGGAACCGGCATATCCTGCTTGGGGAAGAGCAGCTTAGTCAGGCCGCTGATCGTTTTATTGATGGCCTCGATATCACGCCCGCTCAATGCGCCACCAAGAAACGCACGCCCTTGCATCACCGGCACTCGATTTCCAGTCCTCAGTTTGCTCCAGCACTCACTGAGGAAGTCGGATACAAGTCCGAAGTGGTCGGTCAAGTGATCTGCTGGGTTTAGCTTCGGGAAATCCCAACCCGGTGCGAATGCGTGTAAGCGATCCATGAAGGCAGTATCGTTCCGCATCTCCTGTGGAAGGGGACTTAGTAGATGGCCAACCCTTTGCTGTTGCTCCACGTCCACGTCGAAGTTACCGACCATCACGATTCCACCTTCAGCGCGGATGTTTTCCTTACCACGGCTGAACTGCCCCGCGGCCATATAGCCCTTCATGATGTTGACCCCGTCCTTCTGGTCGAAGGAGATGCCGGAGACTTCATCGAAACAGACCACGTCGTACTGGCAAACGAGGCCCCGCTGTCCGTTCGCGTTATTGACAAACATTTTCGCAACGGTCGCCTTCCCGCCGGAGATGAGGTGCGAATACGGCGAAATCTGCTGGAATAAATGGCTCTTCCCGGTTCCGCGCGGCCCCAGTTCAACCAGGTTGTAATTGCGTTCAACGAACGGCACCATACGAAGCAACAGCACGTGCTTCGCCCGCTCGTCTAAGGCTTTCGGTTCCAAGCCGACGGACCGGATCAGGAGATTCATCCATTCGGCGGTCGAAAACTTCTCGCGACCGCGGCCCAGAATATCGAGAACATCAGATTTCGACATTTGGATCGGACGTAGACCATCTATGCGAAACGGACGCCCATTACTTTCCTGCGCGCGAACTCCGTCATAGCTAAGAGTGACCTCGGCAT
>JBAUZG010000114.1:0-25332 GCA_049585195.1 Bryobacteraceae bacterium
ATTTCAGCCTTTTCGTGCTGCGCTTGGTCAATGGCGCGGGTAAGGATATCGACAGTAATAGGGCTTATGACCCCGTCCACGGACACGGCGACTACACGGTTCTCACCAAGCGCAACGCCCGCGAAAAGTTGAAAAACAAGCGCAGCTAATAGGAGTCGCACATTGCCCCACGTTCACTATAGAACCGCTAGAAGATTGGTGGGGGATACTGCTAAATCGCCGCTTTGAAGAAGTGAGCGATTTTGTGACCCCCTTCCTCCGTGTAGTAGACGGTGACTTTCGCTGACTTCTCGGTGCCCGCGGCGATGTCTTTTCCAGCATCCTTGGCGGCGCTGTCGGTCAGACGATAGGTCTCCTCGGTTCCATCGGCGGTTTTGACGCTGAGCGTCTTAGCGCCGCGATCAAGATGGGTGACTGTGCCTTCGGTAGCCTTGAGTCCATCTTTTCCGATATCGTCAACCTCTTCGGCCGTTTCTACGCTCCCTTTCGCCGTATAATGCACGGCGACTTCGCTACCCTCTTTCAAACCGTGGAATGCATCGGTAGCGCCCGCGGCAGTCGCTTGCGCGCCGTGGACAGCCGTTCGTCCCACAAAGTGAACTGTATGCTCGGTTCTATCAGCCGCCTTGATGACGGCTGTCTTAGTAGCGTCGTCGACCTTTAGCACCGTACCCACGAGAATGCCGTGGCGGCGCTCGATCGCCAAGGCCGGCCAGCACATGGCGACCAGAAGCAGGATCAAGGCAAAACGTTTGGGCATGGTTTCCTCTAATCCACTTAAGCACATTTTCGGGCGGATGCCCCAAGCGCGTCCTGCGAATATGGAAATACGATGCCGTTTGGGGGATTACGAGTCCTGAGCCTCGAGAGCCGCAGGTCGGCGGAGATCGAAACGTTGATACGCCGGCAGGGCGGCGAGCCGTTTGTGGCTCCCTCGGTGAAAGAACGGGCTCTCGATGACGAGCACACCGACGCATTTCGGATGCTTGCGGGAATGGAGGCAGGCAGGTTCGAGCTGCTGGTGCTGATGACCGGGGTGGGCCTCAAGTTCTGGCGGGAAGTCATCGCTGCGCGCTATTCCATCGGACGAGCGGACGAGGCTTTGGGCAAGGTAAGATTGCTAGCGCGCGGACCGAAACCGTCGGTGGTGTTGCGATCGGCCGGACTTGCTCCCGACATCACGATTCCAGAGCCAAACACGTGGCACGAAATTGTGGAAGCAATCAGGAGGCGCCCGGAACGGCGGATCGCCATACAGGAGTATGGCCGTCCAAACCGGGAATTTGTCGCGGCGCTCGAGCAACTGGGCGCGCAGGTCGATACATTTGCGCTGTATCGCTGGGAACTGCCTGAAGACTTGGGACCATTATGTGAAGCCGTACGGCGTCTGGCTTCGCGCGATGTCGATGTGGTGCTGTTTACATCAAGCATTCAGCTGGAGCACCTGCTGCGTGTAGCCGAAGAGCGACAGATGCGCGCCCAGGTGCTTGAGACCCTGGCTAGAGACGTAGTAATCGGTTCGATTGGGCCGATAACAAGCCAAGAACTCGTGGGAAGTGGCCTGAAGCCGGATGTGACTCCCTCATCTCCTAAGATGGGCGCGCTTGTTTTGGCCGCGGCGGAGCAGTCGCGAACGTTGCTCGCCGCGAAGCGGAGCCCCGCGTAGTTACGAGACAGCCGGGCGCGACAGCGGAACGAGTTCCCGCCCCCAGTGATAATAGTCGTAGGGCGGCGGAGCTTGCGATCGCAGATCAAACTTGGAAGTATCTTCGGGATCAAGGTCGGGCTTCACTATAGCTGGTTTCTTATTGCCCTTCTGATCGTGCTATCGCTCTCGTCTCAGTTCCATGCTCGGAATCCTGAGTGGGGCGATGGCGTCATCCTGGCTTTGGCAGTTGCGACGGCCATTCTGTTTTTCGTTTCGCTTCTCTTGCACGAGCTGGCGCACTCGTTGGTGGCTTCGTCAAACAAATTGCCTGTCAAGGAGATTACGCTCTTTGCTCTCGGCGGCGTTTCACAGATTGAAAAAAATCCGGTGAGCGCGAAAGTTGAGTTCTGGATGGCGTTTGTGGGACCGCTGACCAGCGCCGTCATTGGAGCGATTTGCCTGGCACTGGTACGCCTAATCGGCGATTCGTCGTCCGATCCGTGGACGGCGATGCTGCTCTGGCTCGGATACATCAATCTGGTGCTGGCCGGTTTCAATCTCATTCCCGGCTATCCTCTCGACGGCGGCCGAGTGCTGAGGGCGGTCATCTGGTGGAAGACGGGCGATGCCGACCGTTCGACACAATCCGCCGCGAGGGTGGGCCAAGTGGTCGCGTTTGCGTTCATCGCGCTCGGAGTGTTTCGATTCTTTGGCGGCGCAGGCATCGGAGGCCTGTGGCTGGCATTCATTGGCTGGTTTTTACTGCAGGCAGCGCGGGAAAGTTACGTGCAGGTGGGACTGGCACACGCACTTAAGGACGTGCGCGTCTCAGATGTGATGACGCGGGATTGCCCGACGGTAGATGGCTGGTTAAACATCCAGAACTTCGTCGAACAGGAACTGCTTCGGACGGGCCGGCGTTGCTTCATCGTTGTTGATAAAGGCGAGATTACAGGTCTAGTCACCCCTCACGAGGTGAAACAAATCGAACGTGCAAGATGGCCATTTGTGACGCTACACGATATTATGCGGCCTTTGGACGAGCTTCGTTCGGTAACGCCGGAGACACCCTTGACGAGCGCGCTCGAGTGCATGAGCCGCCACGATCTGAACCAGCTACCAGTTATCGCCAACAAGCATCTCGAGGGAGTCCTGTCGCGGGCTCAGATACTCAGTTACCTACAGACGCACGCGGAATTGCGGGGTTAGCTGGGCGGCCCTACTCGTCGGTGACACAGCCGAGACTAGCGCTTTTGACGAGACGTATGTATTTCGCCAAGGTTCCACGCTCGGCTTTGTAGGGCGGCATCTTCCAGGCGGAACGCCGGGACTTGATTTCGGCATCGGGCAGATCGACAGATATAACATTTTTCTCCGCGTCGATGGTGATGCGGTCGCCGTTCCGAACGAGAGCGATGGGTCCTCCCTCCTGAGCTTCCGGAGTTATGTGGCAAACGATGAAGCCGTGCGATCCGCCAGAAAAACGACCATCGGTGATTAATGCCACGTCCTTACCCAAGCCCGCGCCCATGATTGCTGAAGTAGGCGTCAGCATTTCGGGCATGCCAGGGCCTCCCTTCGGCCCCTCGTAACGAATGACGATCACGTCGCCCTTTTCGATTTCCTTGCGCTCGAGCGAATGCAGCATGTCTTCTTCTGAGTCATATGCTTTGGCGGGACCGGAGAAGCGCAATCCCTCTTTCCCGGTTATTTTCGCGACGGCACCTTCGGGCGCGAGGTTACCCTTGAGAATTTGAATGTGCCCGGTGGGCTTAATCGGTTTGTCGATCGGATGAACGATTTGTTGCCCCGCACTCAAGCCGGGAAGACCAGCGAGATTTTCCCTGACGGCCTTACCCGTGACGGTAAGGCAATCGCCATTCAGCAGTTTTTCGGCAAGCAGCATCTTCATTACGGCCGGAATTCCGCCAACCCCTTGGAGATCCTCCATGACATACTTGCCGCTTGGTTTGAAGTCTGCGAGCAGCGGCACGCGATTACTGACGTTCTGGAAATCGTCGATGCCAAGTTTCACATTCACTGAGCGTGCCATCGCAATCAAATGCAGTACGGCATTCGTCGAGCCGCCCAAAACTGAAACCAGCATGATGGCGTTCTCAAACGCTTCGCGCGTCATGATATCGCGAGGCTTCAAATCGAGCTCGAGCAATCTCTTAACTGCTGAGCCGGCCTGAAAGCATTCTTCGAGCTTTTGGGGATCTTCGGCGGGAGTGGACGAGCTGTACGGTAGCGACATTCCGAGCGCTTCGATTGCCGATGCCATTGTATTAGCGGTGTACATGCCGCCGCATGCTCCAGCGCCAGGGCAAGCGTGACGGATAATCTGTTTTCTTTCGGAATCGGAAATTCTACCGGCAATGAATTCGCCATAACTTTGAAAGGCGGAAACAATGTCCAGCTTCTTGTCCTGGTAGACGCCAGCGCGAATCGTGCCGCCGTACACCATCAGCGATGGCCGGTTCAGCCGTCCCATGGCTATGACACATCCGGGCATATTCTTGTCGCATCCGGGAAGCGAAATGTTTGCGTCGTACCATTGCGCAGACATAACGGTCTCGATGGAATCGGCAATCAAATCGCGCGATTGCAGCGAGAAGCTCATGCCGTCGGTCCCCATGGAAATACCGTCGCTGACGCCGACGGTATTGAACCGCATGCCTACGAGGCCGGCGGCGTTCACACCCTCTTTGACCTTTTCCGAGAGCCGTAAAAGGTGCATGTTACAGGAATTGCCTTCATACCAGACGCTCGCAATGCCGACCTGCGGCTTATCCATATCTTCTTCGCGGAGACCGGTAGCATAGAGCATCGCCTGAGAAGCGCCTTGCGACGGCGGATGCGTGATACGGGCGCTGTATTTGTTTGTCTGCTGAGACATGGTTGGGTCAGTTCTGAGTATAGGATGGCGTGTTAGCTCGCGACCGAACAGGCTACGGTAACATTTGAAAAGATGAACGGGCAGCGAACTACAACCGCAGTCTCAATTGACGAATACCTTCATACGGTGTATGAGCCCGATGTCGATTACGTAGACGGTGACTTGATCGAGCGCAACGCGGCGAGAAGGATCACGGGAAAGTACAGACGAAACTTTTGATCTTTTTTGTGCGGGAGGGTCTGTTCGCTATCCCGGAGCAAAGAATCCGAGTTGGTTCCACGCGGTTCCGGGTACCCGACGTCTGTGTTTACGAATCCGAGCCCGATGAACAGGTTTTCACATCCCCGCCCTTGGCAATCTTTGAAGTTCTGTCGCCGGAAGACCGTCTTAGCCGCATAGTGGAAAGAATTGATGATTATGTCGCGATGCGCGTCAAACATATCTTCTTAATCGACCCAGGCCAGAAGAAGGCTTTCTTTTGCGATTCGGAGGGCTTTCATGCAATCGGAGCAATTGAAATAGGAGCGCACAGCCTTCCGTTGATCGAGCTGTTCTGAGTGCCTCGGTGCGGCAAGGGCCCTATTTTTTCGGCGCGGCGTGCAACAAATCGGAAGCAGCCCGCCGTCCGCTCTCGATTGCGCCGTGTACGGTGCCCCAGTAGCCGTCGCTTGCCATGGCCTCTCCTGCGAACCATAGAGTGTCCTCGACAGGTTGCGAGGCGCGCTGTGCGAAGTCGAAGCCGCCCGCAGTAACGTAGCTGTACGATCCGGCGCTATAGGGATCGTTGTGCCAGTCGTGGTAGTGCGCTGATTCGAGCTTTGATTTTAAATCGGCGGCATCGCGGCCGAGAAGCGCAGATAGCGTAATAAACGCCGCATCCACTAATTCGTCTTTGTTTAGCCCAGCGAGTGCCGCCGCTTTCGGGCCTCCGTTCCAGCCAGTCAAGAGATGGCCGGAAGTAGATGGCCGCGTCCACCAGGTGGGGAATCGATCACTAGGGGAAAAAATGAAACTCGCGCCGGGCGCAGCATCCGCCCAAACAGGTTCCGAAAAAACAAGGCTTAGCCGCATCGCCCAGCCGGGGTCCAGCAGTCGCAAGTCTCGGTAAATTTCAGGCTCAGGAGAAAAGGCAATGGCCGCTTCAGGGCTTTTTCCGAGCAGGACGCCCAGGGGAACCGTAATGATGGCGGCTTTCGAGTTCGCGCTGATTTGGCCTTCACGCGAAATTGCGTTTACGCGCACACTGCCGCGGCCCCAATCGATTGCCCGGATCGTTGTGTCTAGCAATAGCTGTGCCGATTGCCGGACGCGGCGCTCATAAATCATCACAAGAGAGATGTAGCCGGAGTCGATGCGCCATGAATTCTCGCCGTCGATTCTATCCTCGGCTTGCTGCTGGTGGTACAAAGCTTTGGTGCTGATGCGATCGGCAAAAGCACCATTGAAGCCTTCGACAAACCACGTCGTCCACATTTTGTTCCTATCGCTTATGGATGCATTTTGGATGAATTCTGAAAAGGCGATGTCTTGTCTGGCCAGGTCGGGTGAATTCAGAACATCCCAGAACCCCTCGGCGGCGTTGTCGAGAGACAACAAACGGCCGTCCGATTGACGATAAGAAGTGCCGGAGACCTCCGATAGTTCGATTCCCTCGTTCCGTGAAAATTCGTATAGAGTTGGGTGGCAGCCGTGGATAAATTCCGCGCCGAGTTCAATGGCCAAGTCGGGATGGCGCTCAGTGAATTCGGTCAAAATCCGCCCGCCAGTTCTGTTTCGAGCTTCTATCAAGAGAACGCTTTTGCCGGCGGATGAGAGTTCGGAAGCGGCGGCGAGTCCCGCGACGCCTGCCCCGGCCACAATGACATCGGCATCGAGTTTCTTCACCGCGGTTGACACGTTTCCAGGGTAGCGGCAGATGGACAGTGTTTTTCCCTGTGGCGGGGTAAAAGGCTGCAAACCTAAGCCCTAAAAATAGGCCGAGCGAAGTGAGGCTAATGCTTTTGTTCATTCTGCCGATTGGTTTATTGATAGGCTGCGCGCATGCATCCGCTTGGCAATCACGAATTCGAAGACCCCGATCGGCGGGGCGCTCCGTCGTGGCGTTCCACAATCGTTGGCGGTTCTCCAGCGATTCAGCAGGTGATTGAACTGATCCGGCTGATCGCCGTCCGGCGGACGACTGTTCTCATTTCCGGTGAAACCGGCTCCGGCAAGGAAGTTGTAGCCAAGGCCATCCACAACGCAAGTCCGCGCGCCGGAAAGCCTTTCATTGCCATGAATTGTGCCGCAATTCCGAAGGATCTGCTGGAAAACGAATTATTTGGCTATGTTCCGGGCGCGTTTCCAGGAGCCACGGGGGCGCGGCTGGGGCAATTTGAACAAGCCGAGGGTGGCACCCTGTTCCTCGATGAGATCGGCGACATGGCTCTGGGGGTCCAGGCCAAGCTGCTTCGCGTTCTGCAGGAGCGCGAATTTCAGCGCGTAGGCAGTTCCGAAAGCGTGCAACTCGACGTTCGTGTGCTCGCGGCAACCAACGTCGATCTGCTTAGCCGGGTAAAACAGGGCAGATTCCGTGAAGATCTGTATTATCGGCTGCACGTTGTGCCTCTCGCGGTTCCGCCCCTCCGTGACCGGAAAGTTGATATCCCTTTGCTCGCCAGCCATTTTCTGGAAAAGATCGCTCAGCGCGAGGGACTCGCCAGGAAAGTCATCCATTCAGAGGCTTTAACAATGCTTGTGTCCTACACCTGGCCAGGCAACGTTCGCCAACTGGAAAATGCGATCGAGACGGCAATGGTCGTGTCGGACCAGCGCACGGAACTGCACTCCGCCGATTTTCGGCTTCCAAACGATGAATCTGGGGACCAGATTGAGATGACCGGCAATCAGCTAGTTCAACTTCCAGAAACCGGATTGGATTTCGAAGCTGTCATAGGACGGATCGAACTTAATTTGCTGGAGCAGGCGCTCCGGCGGAGCAACGGCAATAAAACGGTCGCCGCGGACATGCTGAAGCTAAAGCGTACAACTTTGGCTGCAAAGTTAAAGGCGCTAGGCACAGCTGTCCCCGGAGAGAAGGAATTCGAGACCACAGAGGCCTAAGCGGCCGGCGTGAGGCGATATCCGAGAGGTACGAGCAGCACCGGGCAAGGCAGTTCCCCGAGTTCAAGAAAACCCAAGCAGTCCCGCGATAACATCTAAAGAAGCATGCAGGACACGAGCCGCACGGCCGTACGCCGATTTTTGTGTCAATTTAGCGGTGCCGGCATGCCGGTTTTTGCGTGCTCATTGAGAAGAGCTGCATGTTGCTGTTCTGGTTATCTGCGGGTTTGATCTCATACGTTGTTATTGGGTACCCGCTACTGCTCCATTTGTTAGCGCACAGGTATAGTAATCCGTTCCGCGCCGGGAACCAACTTCTGCGAATTTCCATTGTGATTCCCGTTCATAACGGGGGACGGTTTCTGCGTCGAAAGCTCGAATCGATTTTAAAGCTCGACTATCCGCCGGATCTGGTCGAAGTGATAGTCGTATCGGACGGCTCAGAGGATGATACAATTGATGTCTCCCGGAACTTTTCCGATTATGGCGTCCAACTTCTTTCAATTCCCCGGCTTGGGAAGCCAGCCGCCCTGAATGCGGCTGTTCCCCGCGTGGGAGGCGAGATTCTGGTGCTGACGGATGTGCGTCAGGAACTGACTCCCGAGAGCATTCGATGGCTGGTTGCCCCGTTCGCCGATCCGGCTGTTGGAGTGGTCAGCGGCGAGCTGATTTTGCGCGAAGGAAGTACCCGGAGCGAGGCAGATGTCGGTGTTTACTGGAAATACGAGAGCTGGATACGGAAAAACTTGAGCCTGCTCGACTCCATGCTCGGCGCGACCGGCCCGTTCTACGCGATTCGCCGGAAACTTTTTCAACCGCTGCCCGAAGATATTCTTCTCGATGATGTCTATCTTCCAATGACAGCTTTTTTTAAGAATTTTCGACTTGTGGTCGAGCCAAGAGCGATCGCCTATGATTACCCGATGACTCGGGAACGTGAATTCCGCCGAAAAGTTAGAACACTCGGGGGTAATTATCAGTTATTGATGAGGATGCCGAGGCTTCTGGGCCCATCCAACCGGCTGCTTTGGCATTTTCTGTCTTACAAAGTCGGGCGGCTATTGTTACCGTGGCTTGTCTTCATGGTGTTCGCATCGAGCGTGCGGCTTCCCTCACCATGGAATGTATTATTGGTGGGCTTTCAAGTAACAATTGGCGGGCTCGCGCTGTGCGACCCACGTATTCCGCAGCGCAGCGCTTTGAAACGAATCTCTTCACCGGCGAGAACTTTTTTAATTTTGATGGCAGCCACTGTTCAAGGCCTCAAAGTGTTGTTTGTGCCTCCGCGCTCACTCTGGAAAGTTACCGACATTGCAAGCGATTCGTAGCGCGGTTCCAATTCTGCTGCTGGTCAGAGAATTAGGCGCGGGCGGAAGTGAGCGGCAACTCACTGAGATTGCTAAGGCGCTGGATAAAGCACGTTTTGAGGTTCATGTCGGCTATTTTCGAGAAGGAATGCGCTGCGCCGAACTGACGGACGCCGGTATACGGACATTGAAAATCGGCGTAACTTCGTTCCGAAAGCCCGAGGCGGTGCGCGAGGCTCTACACCTAGGCGGCTACTTGCGCGCGCATCGAATCATGATCGTACATACGTTCGACTATCCGCTTACGTGTTTCGGAGTTCCCGTTGCGCGCGCTTTCGGAGTTCCCGTCGTCCTTTCAAGTCAACGGGGCCACCGCGAGCTGATTCCGGCGTCTTACCGGCCGCTGGTGCGAGCCACGGATTTGCTGGCGGACGGAATAGTCGTTAATTGTCATGAGATGGAGCTACATCTTTTCCGGGATGAAGATGTTCCGCGCCGGAAGATTCGGTTGTGCTACAACGGCATCGACACCGATAGATATTCGCCATCTTCCCCTCCGGCGAGAACTTATGAGAAGGCTGTAACCGCGGGCTGCGTCTCTGTTCTGCGAAGAGAAAAGAATCTCGGTCTGCTGCTAAAAGCGTTCAGTGAATTGGCGGAATGCTGTCCCGAGTTGAGATTACTGATTGTAGGAAGCGGACCGGAGGAATCGACGCTGCGAGAGCTGGCTCACCAACTCGGGCTGGGCAATCGATTCAGTTTACGTTCGGCGCAGAATGACGTCGTTTCGGCGTTGCGGGAAATTGATATCTTCGTACTCCCGTCGCTTACCGAAGCGCTTTCGAATTCGCTGATGGAAGCGATGGCTTGCGGATGCGCCGTGATCGCATCTGCGGTAGGAGGGAATCCCGAACTAGTTGATCCGGAGCGGACTGGCCTATTGTTTGAAAACGGGAATCTAAGGGATCTTACAGATAAAATCAAACGTTTGGTACGAGACGACGCCCTGCGAAAATGGCTGGGCATCAATGCCCGTCAATTTATCGAACGGCAGTTTTCATTGGAACGAGCATCCCGCAGCATGGAAGAAATTTATGGAGATTTTCTGACACAGAGTACCGAAAGGGCTGTCACTTAGGCTCGATTATGCGGGCGCTCCTACAAAGGGTTTCGGAGGCGAAGGTGGTTGTAGATGGAGAAACGACAGGTAGCGTCAAGGCCGGTCTGCTTGTACTTTTGGCAGTTCACAAACAAGACACTGAAGTTCAAGCTGAACGGCTGGCGGAGAAGATTCTACATCTTCGTATCTTTCCGGATGAACGCGGAAAGATGAATTTGAGCGTCGTGGACGTGAAAGGTGAAATACTGATCGTTTCCCAGTTCACCCTGTACGGTGATACCAGCAAAGGTACCCGGCCATCCTACAGCCACGCGGCACCGCCGGAGCAAGCACTCCGCTTATATGAAACATTTGTAACGATCTGCCATAATCCAAAGTTAAAAGTGGCCACGGGACGGTTTCAAGCATCCATGCAGGTTCACTTAGTTAATGATGGCCCCGTAACGCTCCTGTGCGAAGTTGAGTCATAATGGGGAAAGGTTAGTCTAACCGACATTTCATCTCATTTACACGAATTTAGTCATGGCCAAAATCAATCCAGCAGCAAGTCGAGAAATCTTAGAGGCAGCTCTTCACGGGTTAGAGTTGCAGCGCGAGAAGTTAGAGGACCAAATTGCCCAGGTACGATCGATGCTTGGCCGGCGTGTGGGAAGGCCTCCTAAAACGACCCGTCCTGCCGCGGGATCTGCTTCCAAGCCGGGGCGCCGGTCGAGGCACTTGAGCGAAGAAGCGCGAAAACGCATTGCCGCGGCTCAGAAACGCCGCTGGGCGGCGTTTAGGAAATCTGCCGGGAAGAAGGCTCAGTAAATTGGAAACGGCTCGACGCTCGCCACTTAGTTAAGGATTATTCCAAAGAGTCCTACGTCTCTGGCGGCTTAGCGACCTTCAGAACCCGTGTAAGACCTTGGATGGCGCGGTCTACGTCGTGCTCAGTAAGGATGTACGGCGGCAAGAAGCGGAGTACCGTTTCGTGGGTAGAGTTGAATAGAAGACCCTCTTTCATTCCGTCAAGCACAAGCTGTTTGCCAGGAAACTCCAGATCGACGCCGATCATGAGGCCGGGACCGCGAACCTCCTTGATGAAGGAGTGGCGGCGCGCCAGTTCAGTTAACCTCATGCGGAAGTACCCGCCCACATGATTGATGGAAGGCAAGAGCTCTTCCAGCACGTCGAGGAATTCCAAAGCGACTCTGCAGGCGAGTGGCCCACCACCGTAGGTTGAGCCATGCATGCCTGGCTTAATGGCAGCGGCGGCCCTTTCGTTTGCAGCGGTCACTCCGAGTGGAATGCCGCAGGCCAACGGTTTTGCCGCGACCATGATGTCGGGTAACACAGCCGGCTCGATCAATTGATAGGCGAAATAGGTTCCCGGCCGTCCCACGCCGCATTGAGTTTCGTCGAACAGCAGCAGAGCGTCACAGCGATCCGCGAGCTCCCGGGCTTTACGGACAAATGGTTCCGACAATGGCAGAATTCCGCCTTCTCCCTGAACAAATTCGAGGAGGATTCCGGCTGTCCTCTCCGAGACTACTTGCTCGAGAGCGCGCAGATCGTTGCGAGGTACGAACCGCACTCCCGGAAGAAGCGGCTCGAAATCCTGACGGTATTTTGGCTGGCCCGTCACGGATAAAGCGCCGAGAGTACGCCCATGAAACGAATTCTCGAGAGAGACGACTTCGAATTTGTCAGGATTGATCGAGCGTCCGTGAGAGCGGATCATCTTCAGTCCGCCCTCCACGGCTTCAGCCCCCGAATTGCAGAAGAAGCTACGCTCTAGACCGCTGATTTTTGCGATACGTTCGGCGAGGCGACCCTGATACTCGTGAAAATATAAGTTAGATGTGTGAATGAGCAGCCCAGCCTGCTGCCGTATCACTTTGGTGATCCGGGGATGGGCATAACCGAGCGAGTTGACGCCTATCCCGGTGATGAGATCCAGATATCGGTTCCCTTGCGCATCGTAAACGTAGCAACCCTTGCCGCGTTCGAGCAGCAGCGGGTAGCGCGCATAATTCTGAAGCAGATAGTCCTGCTCGATTTGCCTGATTCGATCGAGCGGAGACACTTCCGCCGCTTCGGTAGTTGCGGACGACATACTTACATAATACGGATACGCTCCGTCCGTTTCTTTGACGACATCCGGTCAAGCCGCCGGCAGTGCTATCCTGCGAGTCGTTGAAGACACAGACCGGACAAAACTACAATCCCGCAGACCTATTTGCATGTTTGAAACAACGGCGTGCGTTGGCGATATTGGCGGGCATTCTACTGCTTGCGGCGCTCATTCTACGCGTCGGAATTGCTGAGCGCACCGAGAGCCTGGACTGGCCCGATGAGATATTTCAGACTCGCGAACCCGCCCATCATCTTGCCTATGGGAATTGGGTTCGAACATGGGAGTATCAATTGGGTTGCGGTCATGGGTTTTTCCCGCGGTACTGAGCGCAGTAATGCGGCTGTCCGATTGGATAGCACCCGGTTCTCGAGGTTATCTGTTAGGTATCGAGATTTTCCTCTCACTTCTTTCTTTGCTCACCGTAATTTTTGGCGCGCTATTCGCGTATCGCGCGGGCGGCGGGCCGACGGCGGTAATCGCCGGATTTGGGTGTGCGTTCTGGTATGAGCTGGTTTATTATGCTCCGAAAGCTTTGGCCGAGGTTGTAGCAGGAAATCTGCTGCTTCCCGCTCTTTATCTGGGCGCGTACAGCGACGAGGGCGGTCGGGTGAACCGGAGAAGGCTAGCCGGCGCTTGTTTGCTATGCGGCACGGTAGCCTCTCTGCGAGTGCAAGCGGCGCCTGTCGTGCTTGTGGCGATCGCGTGGTTCTGCTGGAAACGTTGGAGAGATACAGTCCCGGTTGCCCTGGTTTGTGTGGTTCTGCCGGTTCTGGTATTTGGCGTGGTCGATGCTTTTACATGGTCGTATCCTTTCCAGTCGTTTATCCTAAATATCCGGTTGAATGCGTCTGGTGTAGCCAGCCGCTTCGGAACTGAGCCTATTTACTGGTATGGCGTTCAACTAGTCCGCCACTTTGGCCTCCTCCTGCCTATTGCACTTCTAGGAATTGCGAGACTTCCGTTCCTGGGATGGATCGCCCTGGCGTTCCTGATTCCTCACTCGCTCATCGGTCACAAAGAGTATCGCTTTCTAACTCCAATTCTTGCGATCGTGGTTATATTAGCCGCAATCGGGTTGGCTCAGTTGTGCGAATGGGTCAATCACAAGCTTTCGCGGCCCCGCACGACGGCATTTGTGAGTGCGGCGGGCTGTGCTGTTCTGGCGTTGCTCTCGATCCAAATGGCCTGGCTGTTTCCTCGCTGGCGATACGGCTCGGCGGGCAATCTTCTTTTGCGCGATTTGAGCGCGGACGAATCGCTTTGCGGTCTTGGCGTCGTCGAGGATCCGTGGTACGAAGAAGCGCAATACACGTACCTTCACCGGAATGTGCCGATTTATTTAATCCCTCGCAAAGCGGATTTACCGCAGGCGCAACAGAGCTTCAACGTCATGCTTTCAAGCGCGAAGTTGGATGCCAGCGCCAGCGGCTTCGAGCCCATACAATGCGTGGACAAAACTTGCTTATACCGGAGGCCGGGAGGCTGTGCGTCAAATCCGCAATTTGAGATCAACAACTTCTTGAAAGAAACGAATCAGTAAGCGGTATTAGGTGGTCACTGCGCGAACAGCATTACTCGCGCGTGGTGACCTTTGCTCAATTTCGCATCGCTGGTATAGAGGACAGAGTTGGTTATCTCAGCTAATGAGATGTAAGCGGCGTCATAGGCGGTAAAATTGTGGCGCAATTCCCATATTCGGGCTAGCAAAGGCTGGTGCCCGTAACGCTCCGCGGGGAGTGCCGCAAGCCCGGTGAGAAGCTGCTCGCCGCGATGAGAATCGATACGTTGGACCGCAGCCAAGTTTCGAAGGGCACTGGCCACTTCTATATCCAGCAAATGGGGAACAATAAATGAGTCGGTTCGCCCGGCCAGATCGCGTCTCAGGGAGTCGGCCAACGGTCCGTTCGTGAGCAATTCCACAACTACGGAGGCGTCCAGAACGATCACCGCGCATCTCGCAATTCACGCACTATTTGAGCAGCGCTCCGTTTTGCTGGAATGGGCTTTGTTTGCTGCGTGCGCTCGAGCCACTCCTTCATGCTCGGGCGCTCAGCTGTCCGCTCCAATTCCCTTTTAATAAAGTCCGATAGACTCATGCCTTCGCGAGCGGCACGGGCCTTGAGCGTGCTGTGGAGCTGTTCCGAGACGTCTCTGATCTGTATCATCTTCGACATGTCTCCAGCATATAAACATGTGCGGCACATGTCAACCGAGGAGCGGGCTGAAGCCCACTCTCTCTGGCGTCAACACGGCAGATTGCTCGATCCCATAAGATAACGGTCGACGTGGTGAGCGGCTTTTCGGCCTTCTGCAATCGCCCACACAATCAGCGATTGGCCGCGCCGCATATCTCCGGCGGAAAAGACGCCGGGCACGGATGTCATGTGAGCAGTATCCGTATTTATATTGCCGCGTGAATCAAGCTGCAGGTTCAATCCTTCCATTAATCCGTCCCTCTGGGGGCCGGAGAAACCGATTGCAATGAGCACGAGATCTGCGTCGATCGAAAATTCGCTTCCAGGAACAGGCTCGAGCAGGGGCTTCGGTCCGACACGAATACCGTGAAGCTTCTTCACGTTTCCGTTCTCATCGCCGCTGAAGTGAGTGGTGAGCGCGCTCCATTCGCGAATGCCGCCCTCTTCATGGGCGGGCTCCATGCGCAGCATTACGGGCCACATCGGCCACGGCGTTTTTTCCGCTCGCGTTTCGGGCGGCATCGGGTGGATCTGCAGCTGCCGCACCGAGAGCGCCTTTTGACGGTGAGCGGTGCCGAGGCAATCGACGCCGGTGTCGCCTCCGCCGATGATGACGACGTGCTTTTCGGCGGCTAGAATGTCTTGATCGCCCGGTAACTGGTCGCCCGCGCCGCGTTTGTTTTGCTGCGTCAGGTAATCCATTGCGAAATGAATGCCCTTCAGCTCACGTCCAGGAATCGGGATGTCGCGAGGGTGTTCCGCCCCACAGGCAAGCAGCACCGCGTCAAAATGACCTAGCAGTTCGCCAGAGTCGATGTCCACACCGACATTGACATTGGTCTTGAACTCGATTCCTTCGGCCCGAAGCTGCTCCAATCGCCGGTCGACGACCCATTTTTCAAGTTTGAAGTCCGGTATCCCGTAGCGCAGAAGTCCGCCAATGCGATCGGTCTTTTCAATCACTGTCACAAGGTGGCCGGCGCGATTCAATTGCTGCGCCGCGGCCAGACCGGCGGGCCCGGAGCCAACCACCGCCACGCGCTTTGATGTTCGATGGGTTGGAGGTTCTGGAACAACGTAGCCCATCTCATAGGCATGCTCGATGATGGAGTTCTCGATCACCTTGATCGTAACCGCCGGCTCGTTGATGCTAAGCACACACGCGGCCTCGCAGGGCGCGGGACACGTCCGCCCGGTGAACTCGGGAAAATTGTTCGTGGAATGGAGAGCTCGAATGGCCTCTTTCCATCGCCCTTTCCAGACAAGGTCATTCCAATCCGGAATAAGGTTATTGACCGGGCAGCCGGTATGGCAGAAAGGCACGCCGCAATCCATGCACCTCGCCGCCTGCTGTTGAAGTTTTTCAGTTGGAAAGTCCTGGTAAACTTCAAACCAGTCGTTTACGCGCTCGACGACCGGTCGTTTGGGAGGGGTTTCACGCGTGTATTCAAGGAATCCGGTGGCCTTGGCCATCGCTAGCGGGTTCCTCCCTGCATAGCTGTGATTGATTTCTCCAACTGAGCGAATTGAGGCGCGATTTTGACCTGCTCGGCAGCTTTCGCAATGCCCAGAACGCGCTTATATTCGTGCGGAAACACTTTGACGAACTTGGGCAGCATTTGCGTCCAGTTCTCGAGAAACCATTTGCCGCGCGGACTGGCCGTGTAATCCACGTGTTTCTGAATAAGGCTGCGGAGCGTGATGACGTCCTGCTCGTCGAAGATCCGCTCGAGATCGACACCCGCCTTATTGCACCGGGTTTGTTCGAACGATCCATCTTCGTCGAACACATACGCGATACCGCCGCTCATGCCTGCGGCGAAGTTACGACCCGTTGCGCCAAGCACGGCCACGGTTCCGTTGGTCATGTATTCACATCCGTGGTCACCCACTCCTTCCACGACAGCAGTGGCTCCGGAATTTCGGACAGCAAAGCGCTCGCCGGCGACGCCGTTAAAATATGCCTCGCCGCTGGTGGCTCCGTACAAAACCGTGTTGCCAATTAATATGTTATTTTCGGGGAGGAAAGCCGAAGTCCTTGGGGGATAGACGATTAACTTTCCGCCTGATAATCCCTTGCCTACGTAGTCGTTGGCGTCTCCCTCGAGTGTCAGCGTTACGCCACGTACCAGAAACGCTCCGAAGCTTTGCCCGGCGGAACCAGAAAAGTGAATCTTAATCGTGCCGTCGGGCAAGCCTTTGGACCCGTAACGCCGGGCGATTTCGCCGCTCAGCATGGCGCCGACCGTGCGATGCACGTTGCGAATCGGCATGGCAAATTCAGCGTGGCTCAAGTGTTCGAGCGAATCCTTGGCCAACTCGAGCAACCTAAAATCGAGCGCGGCAGCGAGGCCATGGTCTTGAGCAATGAGGCATCGCCGGCCGATGCGATGCGGAACTTGCGGATTGTAGAGAATGGCGGAGAAATCGAGGCCGCACGCCTTCCAGTGATCGATAGCCGGTTTCATCTCGATCATGTCAACTCTGCCGATCATCTCGTCCATCGTGCGGAAGCCAAGCCTCGCCATCCATTGGCGCACTTCTTCAGCCAGGAAGAAGAAATAGTTAATGACGTGTTCGGGGGTCCCCGTGAATTTCTTGCGGAGCTCGGGATCCTGAGTAGCGATACCTACCGGACACGTATTCAGGTGGCACTTGCGCATCATGATGCAACCGAGCGAAACGAGAGGAGCGGTGGAAAAACCGAACTCTTCGGCGCCGAGAAGCGCCGCAATCACGACGTCACGGCCCGTCTGCAACTTGCCATCGGTTTGAACACGCACGCGGCTGCGCAGATCGTTCATCACCAGGACCTGCTGCGTTTCGGCGAGCCCGAGTTCCCACGGAATGCCCGCGTGCTTAATGGAAGTGAGGGGCGATGCGCCTGTTCCGCCGTCGTGCCCGCTGATCAATATGACGTCGGCATGAGCCTTTGCGACACCGGCGGCGACTGTGCCCACGCCCACTTCGGCGACCAGTTTCACCGAAACGCGCGCGTCCGGGTTCACATTTTTGAGATCGTAAATGAGCTGCGCCAAATCTTCGATCGAGTAAATATCGTGGTGCGGAGGCGGCGAAATGAGACCAACACCCGGTATCGAGTGGCGGACACGCGCAATTTCCTTGTCCACTTTGTGGCCGGGCAACTGGCCACCCTCGCCGGGCTTCGCTCCCTGCGCGATTTTGATTTGCAGGTCCTGAGCATTTACCAGGTAGTGAGCGGTAACGCCGAAGCGCGCAGAAGCTACCTGCTTTACGGCGCTCTTTACCGAATCGCCATTGGGGAGCGGAGCAAAGCGCGCTTCATCTTCCCCGCCCTCGCCGGTGTTAGAACGTCCGCCAATGCGGTTCATGGCGATTGCGAGCGTTTCGTGCGCTTCTTTGCTGATAGATCCAAACGACATGGCTCCGGTGGCAAAGCGTTTGACGATTTCCGACGCCGGCTCGACTTCTTCGAGCGGTAGCGGCTGAGGAACCGTTTTCAGCTCCATCAAGCTGCGAAGCGTGGCGAGAGTCTTACTCTGCTCGTCTATCAGGCGCGAGTAATCCGCAAAGGTTTCAAAGCTGTTCCTTCGAACGGCATGCTGCAGTTTGCTGACTGTGTCGGGATTCAGCAGGTGATATTCGCCGTTAATTCTGTACTGATATTGCCCGCCAACTGCCAACTCCGTTTCCGATTCGGACAGAGGGCGGAAGGCGAATTCGTGCTTCGCGGCAGCTTCGCGCGCTAAGACATCAAGTCCCACGCCCTCGATCCGCGACGCGGTGCCGGTGAAATAGCGGTCCACCAGCTCGTGATTCAGACCGATGGCTTCGAAAACTTGCGCTCCCCGATAACTTTGAAGCGTGGAGATACCCATTTTCGAGAAGACCTTCAAAAGGCCCTTGTTGATGGCCTTCGTGTAATTCTTCAGCGCTGTTTCGAACGTGATGTGATGGGGCAGCTCGCCGCGCTGCGTCATCGCCTCCAAGGTTTCGATGGCCAGATACGGGTTCACGGCGCTTGCACCGTAACCGATGAGCAGGCAAAAATGCATCACTTCGCGCGGTTCGCCCGACTCGATAATGAGAGCCACTTGGGTTCGTGTCCCCTCACGGACCAAGTGGTTATGTACAGCAGTCAGCGCAAGCAGGCTGGGGATCGGCGCGTATTCCTCGTCGATTCCCCGGTCCGAAAGAATCAACAGACTGTAACCGTTCTTGATAGAAAGAGTGGCGCGGCGGCAAAGCTGGTCGAGAGCGCGCTTCAAACCATCTTCCCCTTCCGAGGCGGTGAAAAGCATGGAGAGCGTGGCTGCCAGAAAATCGCCCTGCGAGACGCGGCGTAGCTTCTCGAGATCGCGATTGGTCAGAATGGGATGCGGCAGCTTTAGAGTGTGGCAATGCTGCGGAGTCTCGTCGAGGATGTTCCGCTCGTTCCCGATGTAGCTGGTAAGCGACATGACCATTTCCTCGCGGATGGGATCAATGGGCGGGTTGGTCACCTGAGCAAAGAGCTGCTTGAAATAGTTGAACAATAATTGCGGCCTGTCCGACAGGCAGGCGAGGGGCGTGTCCGTGCCCATCGAGCCGACGGCCTCCTGGCCATCGCCGGCCATGGGAGAAATCAGGAAGCGCAAATCTTCGTCGGTGTATCCGAAGGCGCGCTGGCGGCAGATGATCGTATCGAGCTCGGTCACCATCACGCGAGCCGGTTCGGGCAGGTTCTCGAGCGTAATTTGATTCTGGTTTAGCCATTCGCGATAAGGCTGACGGGACGCAAGCTGATGCTTAATCTCTTCATCCGGCACGATGCGGCCTTGTTCGAGGTCAACCAGCAGCATCTTTCCAGGCTGGAGGCGGCCCTTCATCTCGATTTCCTCCGGCTTGATCGGCAGAACGCCTGTTTCAGACGCCATCAGCAGCACGCCGTCTTTCGTTACCAGATAGCGGGCGGGCCTGAGGCCGTTTCGGTCTAACGTTGCGCCAATGACGCGTCCGTCAGTGAAGGCAACCGCGGCCGGTCCATCCCATGGCTCCATAAGCGACGCGTGATACTCGTAGAACGCGCGCTTTTCGTCGAGCATTGTGGAATCGGCATCCCAAGCTTCGGGAATGAGCATGGCCATCGCGTGCGGGAGAGAACGGCCCGCCATAACCAGCAACTCGACTGCGTTGTCGAGCGCGGCCGAGTCGCTCACGCCCGGTTGAATGATGGGAAAAAGCGTCTTCAGATCGCCGAAATAGGGCGATGCCATCACCGCCTGGCGCGCATTCAACCAGTTCATATTGCCGCGGACGGTATTGATCTCGCCGTTGTGACAGATGTAGCGGAACGGGTGCGCCAATTGCCAGGTTGGAAACGTATTGGTCGAAAAGCGCTGGTGCACCAGACAGAGAGCGCTTTCTGTGTCGGAGTCGAGAAGTTCGTTATAGAAGGCTCCAATCTGATGGGCTAGAAGAAGACCTTTATAGACGATGGTTCGGGAAGAGAACGACGGAATATAGAAGAAATTGCGGTCGCGAAGATCGGACTGCGCCACTTCCGCCTCGGTCCGTTTGCGAACCGCGTACAGTTTGCGCTCGAAAGCGTCTTCGGTTATTCCGGCTGGGCGGGCGACGAAGAATTGCTCGATGTAGGGTTGGGAGGCGCGTGCCATGCGTCCGATGGCATTTACCTCAACCGGCGTATCCCGCCATCCTAATGCCGTCAAGCCTTCTTCCCGCGTGAACCTCTCGAGCACGCCCTCGCAAGCCAGCCGTTGCTGGCGGTCGACGGGTAGAAAGCACATTGCAACGCCATATTCGCCCGGATTGGGAACCGCAAATCCGAGATCTTTTGCCTCTCGAGCAAAGAACTTGTGCGGTATCTGGATTAGAAGGCCCGCGCCGTCTCCGGTTTCCGCATCGCATCCGGAGGCGCCCCGATGTACCAGATTTTCAAGGATTTGCAGGCCATTTAGAACGATTTGGTGCGAAGGCGCACCGTTAATATTGACAACGAAGCCAATACCGCAGGCATCGTGTTCATTCCGCGGGTCGTACAGGCCCTGAGCGGCTGGCGATTGCTGGGGAGTATCGACTGGGTACACTTAGCCTCCTCGTTCTTTGAGGGATAGCGTCCAGTATAGCGGGAGTCTCATTATTGGTCAAATTGAATTTTACGACCTTTACAATCAGTTTTTCTAATGTTAGAATCGCCCAAGGGTGGATCTCGAAGGTGGCTCTCGAAAATCTTCAGCTTTTCCGCGACATAGCTCACGCCCGGAGTGTCAGCCGCGGCGCACGGGCAAATGGAATCAGCCAATCGGCGGCAAGTCAGCAGATGCAGGAACTTGAGCGGCAGCTTGGGGTTACGCTCCTCGACCGAAGCACGAGGCCGCTCCTGCTGACAGAGGCCGGGAAACTGTATCTGGACTATTGCCGAAACGCTCTCCGGCTCAGGGATGAATTCGAAGCCGAACTGCAGCGCCTGCAGCATGACCGGCAGGGGAAGGTCCGAATCGCGGCCATTTATTCTGTGGGACTGTCGGAGATGTCGGAGATTGAATCACGCTTCTCGACGCGATTCCCCGCTGGCGAGCTGGTCGTTTCGTATTTGCGGCCTGAGAAAGTGTTTGAAGCGGTGCAAGAGGATCGGGCGGATCTTGGTTTGATGAGTTACGCGGATTCGACGCGCGAGGTAGTGGCGCTTCCCTGGCGGAGGGAGGAGATGGTTGTTGCTGTTGCACCGGAAGAGCCGTTGGCCAGACAGCGCTGGGCGAGACTCGAGGATCTGGAAGGAAAGCCTTTTGTCGCATTCGATGAAGATCTCCCGATACAGCACGACATCGACCGGTACCTGCGCGAGCACCGTATCAACGTTGACGTTGTGCTACGTTTCGACAATTTGCAGATGATCAAGGAGGCGGTTGCGCACGGCATCGGAGTGAGCATCATGCCCGAACGCGTGATGCGCGCCGATCTGGCACAGAACCGGCTGGTTGCCGTCAAGCTGGAGCCGGCCGACTTATTCCGGCCGGTGTTCATCGTTCACCGGCGGCGCAAAACGTTCAGCGAGCTGGCCCAGGGGCTGCTCGACATCCTGCTCACGGAAGCGCCCGCAGATGTCCACCACGAATTGGTCATTGGATGATTTGGGATTTAGGTCGAGACGTCGCTTTCGGTAACCCAGTATCTCAAGCCCAACTTCCAATCGGCTGGCGATCGGGGCAGGAGCAAAGCCAACGGCGTTTGAACTAACCGCTTGCGCGGGGACGCTGCGTGCCGTGGATCAGCTCTTCTGAAGTGATCGCCAAGTATTGGTGAATAGAGGCGATCGCTATGCCGCCTTCTCCTACGGCGCTTGAGACTCGCTTTACCGATCCGTGCCGGACGTCGCCGACGCAAAAAATTCCGGGCAGACTGGTTTCGAGTGAAAATGGCAGACGCCCTTCGTTCCACGTGGAAAGCTGAGATACGTCGCGGCCGGTACAAACATACCCGTTCTGATCCCGCTCGATATCTGGGGGAAGCCAGTCTGTCGCAGCATTGGCGCCGATCATTACAAAGATGCAATCCGCTTTCCGCTGAACGGATTCCTCTTGCTTGTGCAAAGTGCGAACGTATTCGACTCGTTTTTGGCCGCCCACCACGACCAGCTCTGTAGAAGTCTCCACAGCTACGTTGGACTTGCGGGCGAGGTTTTCGATCAAGTATTGGGACATGTTCGACCTGAGTTCTCGTCCTCTGACAAGCACGGTCACACTGCGGGCGTAGTCTGCATAGAATATGGCAGCTTGGCCAGCCGAGTTACCACCGCCAACGATAAAAATGTCCTTTCCGGCAACCGTGGAGGATTCAGCTCGTGAAGCGCCGTAAAACACACCTCTGCCGAGAAATTGAGCAACTCCCTCCGCCTTCAGTGGTCTCCATTCCACGCCAGTAGCCAGAATAAGCGCTTTGGTTTTAACGCAGTCATTTCCGTCCATCTCGATCCGATAATTCCCGCAAGAGAGCGCCCGAATGCCTCTTACTTTTCGTGTAAGAACAATCTCAGAACCAAACCTTACACTTTGGCGAACTGCACGTTCGCTAAGATCATCTCCGGAGACTCCGTTAGGAAAACCAAGATAGTTCTCGATTCGAGTGGAGTTTCCCGCTTGGCCGCCCGCTGCGTTGCGCTCGATTAGCAACACCTTAAGGCCCTCTGATGCTCCATAGATTGCTGCCGCAAGGCCGGCAGGTCCGCCCCCAACTATAACGACATCGTAGCTATCGCCGCTCGCCTGTGTACGATAGCCAAGTGCTCTGGCCACTGTCCGCACGGTCACAGGCGGTCTGACCCACTGTGCGCCGTCGATGAGCACAGCGATGGGCTGCGCTTCCTCTGACAAAGAAGCGGGCACGCGGATTCGCTCCGTTTCTCGGGTAATCCATTCGTGTGAAATTCGGTTCAGCGTCAAGAAGTTTCGGACGGCCTGGCAATTGACATCGTGCTGTGATCCTACAACGAGAACTCGAGGAGGAGGTAGATCCATTGCGTAATCCTGAAAGCTCAACAGACGTTTCTTCGCAACCCGCAAGATTCTCTCGCTGCAAACAGAAGACGTCTGGATTAATTCTTGAAGCTGCTCAGCCTCGAAGCGAGCGACTCGAGAGGCAGTCTTTGCTTGCAGAGCAGAAGCCGACGGAAGGCCGAGCAGAAGAGGAACTTCGCCGAAGAAATCTCCCTTCTTGAGGTCGGTCAGATGTCTTTCGCGTCCGTTGACCTGCTTGACGAGCTGAAGCGTGCCCTCGAGAACCACGAAAAGTGCATCCGCTCATCCTCGCGCACAAGCCACTCTGACGGTTTCAGCGCTATATCTGCTGCCCTCTGCGCCAGCCGGTCCAGTTCGCGCTGTTCCATTGAAGCGAATAGATCAAGTGTCTTTAATGATTTCGAGTCGACCATCGTAACTTATGCAGCTTGCCGGCATGCAGTCTTTTTATGAACTATACCCACCGTGATGCACTCACGAAGCGGAAGGTTTAATCAACAAGGCGTCGAAGATGAGATTAGCCACTGTTCTGAGAACTGACTTATCCAGAATTTTGGGCGCAAATTTTGCTTCGAGCACGAGTGCGGACAGCATGGGTTGGATACTCTGCACCGACACGGAACGACTCAGGAACCTGCTGCCTTCACTCGCGCTACCAAGCAGGCGAGTCAATCGGGTCTCCTGATCGGGCGGCATCACCTCGCTGAAGAACTCCCGGAGCCGCGCCCTGCTCTTTGGATGTCGGATCGCAAACAGCTTGACTTCCAGCATGAGCAGGCCCAAAGCCTCGTCTTCGATCAGTTCGAGGTAGAAACTGCGGAGGACTTCAATGTTCTGCTCGATGCTCGTCGACTTCGCAAGCATCTGCTCCATCTTGGCCCTGTAATGTGTCGTCCGCTGCTCCATCAAAGCGAGAAAGATGTCTTCCTTGCTTTTGAAGTGGTCGTAGATGGCGCCTTTCGTACGGCCGGCTAGCGCAGCGATCTCTCCCAGCTCTGCACCTTCGTAGCCGTCTCGAGCAAAGATCTTCTCGGCAGAGCGCAGCAGCAGCTGCCGCGTTTTTTTGGCTCTCAGCTCGTTCTTGTTTACCTTAGCCTCTAAAACTCCTTGCGTCATCCTATTGTCAAGATTAAGCGGAACAGCCGATTCCATGGAACGGTCTTCGAGCGCCGCCAGGGTGCGCTCTCGCGGAATCCCGTGACTCATTGCCAGAAGCCCTACCTCGGCGGGAGTCTGGCGCCTTGCATCTCCTCCGCCGTACTAATCTGACGGCTGTTCTTCGCCACCGCAGCGTAACGCTTCGCCAGGTCCTTCGCGACTTTCCCTGCGACATTCGTGTTCTCCGATTCCCCGCGAGCAGTAGCTTTCACCTGTTCGCGAAGGAAGATTCCGCCCGATGCATCTGACACCGTTTCGTCGAACGTCATTTGAGTCGTCCCTGCGAACATGCCCACAGGACCCATAGCGGCTCGCCTTACCTGGCTGCCCTGTTTAAAGGCTGAGATCGTGATCTGGATCGAGTAATCCGGGCATCCCTGATGCACGTAGCTTTCTCCGTCGCGATAAACCCGATCGACGCCTTCTGTCTTTCTGAGGCGGTCCACAAGGTGTTCATAGACCAGCGCGCGATAGACAACCGGAACGTCTGCTTTATCCCAAATCGGAGCCGGGACCACTACACTCTGGGGTCTGATAGCCTCTCCGCTGCATGCCTCTTGGCTTGGCCTTTGCTGAACAGCGGGAGTGCCCGAGAAACTGCGCAGAGCATGATCCGCTTCATTTGCCGGAAGGAAGAAAACCGCTCCGTGATACCCGCCCGTCCGGTCGACAAATTCAACTGTCAATATGTCGATTCTGTGATGCATTACCGTCGCTGCGGCCAATCCTCCGCCATTGGGGATTGCCATCCTCAGAAGCTGCCCTTTTAAGCCCCAGAGCTCAACCCTCTGATTCCCCGCGCTTACCGCAATCACCGACCGGCGGTCAACGTCAGAATTAGCACTCTTTCCGGCGAAGCGGATTGCGTGTTCCGTAAATGTAAGCGTCCCGTTCTCCTTCGGCTCGGCGCCCGGAAATCCGAATATGTGCTGAACGTGCGAAGACGTCCATTCCGCAGCCTCGGAGGCAGCGGCCGGCTCAGTTTGTGCTGCGCTGAGTTGGGGCATCCAGCCCAATGCGGTCAAAAGTAAAGCGGCGATGTTTCTAGAAAAGACTCTCATACAATTCCTCGATGATCATATTATATACCTACCAGTAGGTATATCTTATTGTCAAGCGTCTTATGCAACTATTTCGAGGCTAAGGGTTGAACCAGTACTCCAGAAGTTGCGCCACTGGGTCCAGGCCCAGTAGAGTTCCGCAATCAAGCGCCGCTGTAGTTCCCCCGTGAGGCGGTGATAGCCCAGCAGATTCCGCACGTGTGTGCGATTCTTCTGCTCGACCCAGCA
>JBAUZG010000115.1:0-7091 GCA_049585195.1 Bryobacteraceae bacterium
ATTCCGGGCCAACTAGACCCAAAACAGAATAGCCAGTTTATGTTTTTAGAGGGGCCAAATCAGAGTATCGAAGTGGGCCAGTTCAGAGTATCGAAATCAACACATCCCTAATTGCGAATTGCGGCGGGATTACTCCTGCCAAACGCCCTAGTGTACGGCGAATCCATGTGGTCGGTCTAAGACGTCATGTCCGACAGGTGCACGGCCGTGAATGCCGATAATTCGCTGTGGTGGGCCACCCTTTATGAACCGCCAGACACCTAAGTTCCTACGACGCCGAGACCGGGATTTGAGCTCATAGTAGCCCGAGAGGGGTTTTTAGACGATCGTTCTCGCCGCTCAATATGGCAGACTGCATCTGCACTCGAAGGTGGCAGTGGTAATCTGCATCAGCGCGGCGCTCTCCCGCTGTATCCCGCCATCGATCAGGCATTCGGACCATACCCTCTGAAGGGTTCGCTGAGAGCAGACGCGGAATCGCTGCAATCTCTTATCGAAAGGATAAAGACTCGTTCTTCGAATCCTGCCCTACGTCGCGGAATACGTCCGGGGGTTCGATTCAGTCGGTCTCATAAGAGGGCGTAGCTCGAGGGCGGCATTTCGTTCGCGCCAGCCCGTCGATCATCCTGAACCGAAATCGGAGGCACCACCCTTCATTACCTCCACTCTCCGAGCGTGCCCGAGTCCTTGTTCAGCATCCTCTTTGTTTGGCCTTTGTCTTCTTGCCTTTCCCGGCCCTGCATATTTTCGATATGCGCTCCATTTCCTGGCCGGTCCCATTCCAGCCATCTTCGCCCTGTCGGCACGTTTGTCGTGGATGTTGGAAGGTATAGGCACTGCCAACGCCCGGCATCCTTGCTCGACTGCGACTTGGTTCGCCGCGTTCTTTTTTGTGTGTACTCCTCCTTGCCTCGTGTCGGCACGCTACGGCCTAAAACTCCGCGCGCTGGCGGACTGCACCGCCCAGTTCTTGCCTTGTGCGTGAACGCACTCTGAGGCCCCTCCAGGGTTTCGGTTTCCTGCCCTCATTTTTCAACCCCACAAAAATGATGACCGGACCCTCCGAAAAACACGCCGGCTGGCCTGGCGAGCTGAGGCCTTGCTTTTTTGCGCCCGACACGGGGCAGAACGAGACACTAAAAATGTACAAGAACTCAGTAGAACTCATCGCCTTTGTAGGCAAGGACGCCGAAATCAAGCAGTCCTCTTCCAACAATTCCACGTTTACCGTTCTCAGCGTCGCTACCAAAGAGAGCTGGAAGAACAAAGAGACCGGCGAATGGGAATCACGCGCCGAATGGCATCAGGTCCTGGTTGCCGGGAAAGCGGGCCAGTACGCAGCTAGGCTCAAGAAAGGTGCGCACGTTCAAATCGATGGCACGCTCCGCAGCATGTCAGCAATCATCTAAAAACGTAGTTTTTTAACGAGGGCCGAGCCCGGCAACATCATCTGCGCCGAAGGCGCAACTCATCTGTCCAATCAGCAGCTAACCGAGTGGCGGGTGTATTTTGACTCGAAGGCGGGAAGCAGAACAGAACCCCGTCGTTGGAAGCGGCGGGGTTCCCGAATGGCGACCCCTAGATTCGGGGCAGCACATCAAAGCTGGTTCTAAGTTGCCACGAAAGCTTCGCCGTTGTCTAGTGCCGCCTGCAAAGAGGCATGGCGGTTCATGGCGAGGCGGTCCTGCGGTTGCGTATTTGTCTGCTGGGCGAATGTCGCGCCGTATTTTTTCTCTGTTCGCACTGTGATCGCGGCCAACGTTATTGCAGCCTGGCCTGCCGTCAGCAAGCCCGGCTGCACCAGCGGCGTTGCGCCAATCGCCGGCACCAACAGAGCCCTGAAGGACGACTCGATCATCGCGATCGGCAGCGTGAGTACCGGCAGCGTCAAAGCGAACGAGCAATTCATGCGCGCGTGACGGATCATAGTTCCCTTTTGATCGGTTGCCCGGCAATATCGACATGTGGAACGGAAACCGGATCTGGTGGCACGTTGCTCCCTCTTTGGCCGGCGAAACAGCCGGGCTTAGATGTCAAGTCATGGCTGCACTGCCGGGTCTGCGGTCGAGTTGGACGGTTTCATCGATCCTTTCCGCGCATCCCGTGACGAAGGTGATTCCTCCGAATGATCAGTCCCGAAACACGCGCCCTGATTCGCCGCTACTTCTACGCCGAACACTGGAAGGTTGGCACCATCGCCCGTGAGCTGGGCGTGCATCCGGATACGGTACGCAATGCTATCGAGGCTGAGCGCTTTCGTAATCTGCAGGCACCGCGTCCTGCACTGGTTGATCCGTACCTGGAATTTATTCGGCAGGTGCTCGACCAGCATCCGCGGCTGCGTGCCACGCGCATTTTTCAAATGCTGCGCGATCGCGGCTACACCGGCAGCATTATCCAGCTGCGACGCGCGGTGGCGCGGCTGCGCCCGCTGGTCCGCGAGCCGTTTTTGCGCCTGCAGTTCTTTCCCGGTGAGCAAGGGCAAGTGGATTGGGCGCACTTCGGTCACATCTTAGTGGGGCACGCCCGCCGTGCTTTGTCGTGCTTCGTGATGACCTTGTCGTATTCGCGCGCCCTGTACCTGGAGTTCTTCTTCGATCAGACCATGGAGAACTTTCTGCGTGGTCACGTGCATGCTTTTCAGGCCTGGAACGGACAACCGCGCACCATTCTCTACGACAATATGAAATCTGTCGTGCTGGAACGGCGCGGCGACCAGATTCTTTTTCATCCTCGTCTGCTCGAACTGAGCGCTCACTACCACTTCGCGCCACAGCCTTGTCAGGTGCGCGCGGGAAATCAAAAAGGCCGCGTGGAGCGTGCTATTCGATACGTACGCGATTCATTCTGGGCGGGCCGGACCTTCACCACACTGGCGGAATGCAATCGCCAGGCTTGGCTGTGGCGCGACGAAGTAGCGCATCAGCGGCGCTGGCGCGGTGAGGATAGCCGCACGGTGGCGGAAGTCTTCGCCGAGGAACAGCTGCGGTTGCTCTCTGCGCCGCTGCATCTGTTCAATACAGATCGAGTCGAAGCCGTTCAATCGCACAAGACTATCTGTGTGCGCTTTGACCTGAATGATTATTCCATTCCGCCTGAGGCCGTTGGGCGTCCGCTTACGTTGGCCGCTTCCGACACCACAGTACGTATCCTGGATGGCGCAGTTGAGATCGCTCGGCACCAGCGCAGCTATGATCGCCGCCAGCAGGTGCTCGATCCGGCGCACCAAGACGGACTGCTCAAGATCAAGCGCAAAGCCTTCCATGCCACGCCGACGAGTCGTTTGGAGCAGGTGGTTCCAGAAAGCAAAACGCTCCTGGATCTGGCCTTCGCGCAAGGCGAGTCGGCTGGTCGGCAGACCTCTCAACTGCTGAAGTTGCTGGATCAGTATGGCGCCGTCGCTTTGCGCCGCGCCATAGTGGAAGCTCTGGCGCGCAACACGCCCCGCGCCTCTTCTGTCGCGTTCCTACTTCGCCGTCAGCCTCGTATAGCGCGACTGGCCCTCGATCTCAGCCGCCATCCGCAAGCACAAGCCATCGAAGTGCGTCCACATGACCTGGAGATTTACGATGAACTCGCCCGCACTCAAGACAACAACGACCCCGAGCAATAGCCTGGCAGCTCAGCTTCAGCAGATCGGTTTGCGTGCACTGCCCACGCAACTGGACGACTTTCTAGCGCATGCCGCCAAAGCTCACTGGTCGCCTTACCAGGTCCTCGAACAACTGGCACAGGCGGAAGTTGCTGAGCGCTCGCGCCGCAGCCTGGAGCGCCGGCTCCGCCTTTCCGGCATTAAGAAGTTCAAGCCTATGGCCGACTTCGAATGGTCGTGGCCCACCAAAATCGAACGTGAGGTCATCGAACGTGCCTTGACGCTGGACTTCATTCCTGAAGCCCGCAATCTGGTGCTGGTGGGTCGCAACGGTTTAGGCAAAACCATGATTGCTCAAAACATCTGTCATGCCGCCGTGCTCGCTGGCTATTCGGTGCTGTTCCGTTCTGCCGTATCGCCCAGGCTGAGACGTTCTTCAACGCACTCTCGGGCACGGTGATCTGTGAAGGCGAGCATGCCTACTACTCCAACAGCGAAGACGCGATCCACATGCCGGCCTTCACCAAATTCAAATCCGCAGCTGGATTTTACGGCACATTGGCCCATGAATATGGACATTGGGCTGGGGCGCCCACAAGGCTCAACCGGGATTTGACGGGCCGCTTCGGCGATCAAAAATATGCAACGGAAGAACTTGTCGCCGAGTTGACCAGCGCAATGCTCTGTGCATACCTGGCTCTTCCGCTCGAACCACGCACGGATCATGCGCCGTACATGCAAAACTGGTTGACTGCTCTTCGCACTGACAAGCGCGCCATCTTCACCGCGGCTAGCAAAGCTCAGGAAGCGGCCAACTATCTGGAGCAACTCGCTGGCATCCCAGCTCCCCGCGCCGCCTAGCGGCGGGGATTACGGATGCAATCATCGTGAGAACGGCAGTTGCATAAGCCAGCGCGCGCATTGGCGAAGAAGCTGTACCTCGGTAGCGATGAGCTTGCGTCTCTTGGTTGTGCCACGCATCTGTGCTACCGACCGAGGAATTGAGGCAAGCTCTTCAGTGTTGGGAACCTGATGAATACGGCTAGAACTCAGGCCGGTAGCGCTGGCAACCTGCTGTCCAGAAAACTGGACACCTTAAGCCGGTTGGCTGCTCCGTTACTCCTCAACACCCAGGGAATGCTCTTATTTAGAATCAAAAGCTCACATGAGGGCGTAAATGCTAACGGAGGATTCCGGTTGGATGTGGCTACCACCCTTCACCGACTCCTAAGTAAGACAGAAGATGTTATTGCTTTGAGGCACTGGATCGGCCGGATCGCTTAAAGATTGCGCTCTTCGGCAATCGCGGAACAGCCTGGACGCCCGCCCAAAGCGTTGCGATCGTTTGCTCGACCACGAGAGTCTGGTCAGGCAAGTCAGGCACAACCCCTTGGATGACCATGAGTGTGGCGAGGCCAAAGATCGTGTACCACCAGGTGTGGGCTACCACTATGTCATCCTTACTTGGCAATCCTTCATCCTTGGCAACATCGAAAAAGAGCTGCACGAAACGTCCGAACAAAGGCGTGCCAATGTCGTTGATGTATTGTCCAGCGCGGATGCCGTTGCGGTTCTCAGGCCCGAAGAAGACGTTACGGAACTGCTGTGGATGGGCAGTGCAGAATTGAATCAAGCCGCGTGAAGTCGCAAAAAGACGCTCTTTCGGTGCAAGATGTTTAGCGGCAATCGCGTCGAAGTTCTGAATCAGCAGCCCGATCGTCTCGCTGCTCAACTCGGCAAGAATGTGCCATTTGTCGGGAAAATGCTGGTAGATCACGGCGTGCGTATAACCGATCTCTTTAGCGATCGCACGAAGCGTCACGGCTTCGTAACCGCGATCGGCGAACATTTTACTTGCAGCCGCAAGGATTTCGCGCCGCAGCCTTTCCTTGCGCTCTACCCGGCGACTTGGTGATGTGGATGTCACTTCAAATAGCTTAGTCCCTTCCAGCGATATTTGCGGCCATTTGTTGCTTAATCACCAGTGGTTACATTATAACCGATGGATGAAGGGGCGAATAGAACGCTTGCACCGCGCTGAGCGGAGAACACAGCTGAGACTTCGCCGAGGGGCGGGACGGACAAAAAGAGTTCACCGGCGGCCACGAACCAGGTTGCCCTGCGCAGGCTGACGGATGACCGGGCGCAGTTCTCATCATCGGTTCTTTCCATCGATTTGCAATGTTTCTGATACCGCAGCAGATGTCACTCCGGTTCGATCCTTCGGTCTTTCCGGTCGACAACATAGCAATCACGGTCCCCATCGCGATCCGGTACTGATCCGTAGAAAGGTCCAAGTTTCAGCGGTGTCACAAGGAACAGTTTCACGCCTCCGCGCCACCGTAGAAATCCCACGGAACGATCGGGTGCTAGCTGCATAAGTTTCATCGAGGAGACAGTATGAAAGAACTTAACGAACGCATCGCCCAGAACAAATATGCACGAATGGCAGGATTGATGTATCTGCTGGTGATTGCCGTCTTCGTCACCGGACTATTTCTGAGGCCCAGTGTCGAAAAGAGCGGCAACTTTATAGATTCCTCGCACCGGATCGCCTCTTCCGAGCACATATATCGAATCGGTGTTTCGGTCCAACTGAGTACGATGCTCCTGGCGCTTTGGCTGGCGATCAGCCTTTACGCAGCTCTTCGCCCGGCACATCGGAATCTTGCACTGGCCGCGTTTTCATTCCGGCTGAGCGAGGTTGTTCTTGGCTCTATGTGGATCGTCCTGCAATTTCTCTCATCCTCCGTTCACATTGCTGCAGATCACGCAGGCATGTTCAGCGTGGGGCAGTTGAGCGAGCTTTCGGAGCTGCTATCCCAAACGTCCGCAACTTCCCTAAACGTCAGCGCCATCTTCATGGGGATGGGCTCTACCATCTTCTTCTATCTCTCGCTTCGAGCCCGCTACATTCCGGTGGTGCTGTCTTGGCTGGGTATCTTCGCTTCCTTGCTGGTGTTTGCAGCCTGCTTTGGAAGCTCATCCTCCCTGAGTACACGAGCACCCTGGACCTCGCCTTTATCTCGACGGGACTCTCGGAAGTGACAACCGGTTTTTGGCTGATGGTCAAGGGGCTGAACCACGAGTCCCCACCACTTAAAGCGTGAACAGTATTCCGGCAAGAAACGGAGAAGAGAGCTCTAGGGACGATTTGTGGTGCAAAAGCGCCCACCCTCTCATGGCACAGCGGTTGATGCGTTTACGAGCGCCCAAGCGTTGATCCGCTCAAAATGTAAAACCACTGAATAATTTGCAACCAATGGTTTGCAGAAAGCCTCTAATCGTCAGATCGCGGATTTGGATGGCGGCCAGGCAATAAAGTGCTGCAGACTGTCCCAATTCGTATCGCTGCAAGAACAACAAGGAGAAAACGAGCATGTATTTAGTCATGGGCATTACTGGAAAAGTTGGGGGCGCCACCGCGCGGCATCTGCTGAAGCAAGGCAAACAGGTGCGAGCACTTGTGCGCAATCGCGAGAAAGCGGCGAAGTGGGCA
>JBAUZG010000116.1:0-20642 GCA_049585195.1 Bryobacteraceae bacterium
GCTCTGATAACATGCGGGTCAGGATAATACGCCCGGTTGGCGGCGGCTGTGGTACCCTCAAGCATTCCTTCCGCGTCCGAAGAGACCATCAAGGAAACAGCTCGTATGATTTCGGCTGGACGCGAGCATCTGTTCGACACTCCGGCATTCGCCAATTATCGCTTGAATGACGCCTACGACGAAATGTTTACGGTCGAAGGCTCAACCCGGCCGCACTATGAAGCGCTCGTCTCTTACCTGAACCAGCTTCCGGCCGATGAAGTGAAAAGAAGGAAGCATTCGGCCGATCTGTCGTTTCTTCACCAGGGCATTACATTTACGGTCTACGGCCGCAAGGAAGGCACCGAGCGCATTTTCCCGCATGACCTGGTGCCGCGCATCATACTAGACAGCGAGTGGCGGCGGATTGAGCGCGGACTCGAACAGCGCATTGTCGCCCTAAATCATTTCCTGCAGGACATTTACCACGAAGGCAAAATTCTGTCCGATGGCATTGTGCCCCGCGAGGTCGTCTATAGCTGCCGCCAGTTCCGGCGCCCGATGCTGGGCCTGCAGGTGCCGCGAAACATCTACATCACGGTGGTTGGTTCCGATCTGGTGCGGCTTCAAAGCGGCGAGTTTGTGGTGCTCGAGGACAACCTGCGCGTCCCTAGCGGTGTTTCGTACATGCTCACCAGCCGAATGGTGATGAAGCGTATTTTCCCTCAGCTCTATCATCAATACGGTGTCCAACCCATCGAGCACTATCCCCGCGTGCTTCTGGCCACCCTGCGGTCCTTGGCTCCGGAAGGCAGGCCCGAGCCCACTATTGTGCTGCTGACACCTGGCGTCTATAATTCCGCCTATTTCGAGCATGCGTACCTGGCGCGTCAAATGGGAATTGAGCTCGTGGAAGGCCGCGACCTGGTTGTGCACGACAACGTCGTCTACATGCGCACAACATTCGGGCTGCAGCGCGTAGACGTTATTTACCGCCGCATCGACGACGATTTCATCGATCCACTCGCTTTCCGGCCCGGTTCCATCTTGGGAGTCGCGGGACTCTTCAATGCGTATCGTGCGGGTAATGTGACGCTTGCCAACGCCGTTGGCACTGGAGTTGCCGACGACAAGGCGCTATACGCTTACGTGCCCCAGATCATTAAATACTATTTGGGTTCCGATCCAATTCTCAATAATGTTGAAACCTACCTGTTGACGGAGGCGAAGCAGCGCCAGCATGTTCTTGGCAACCTGGATAAGCTGGTCGTAAAGGCAGTCGGCGAATCGGGCGGGTACGGAATGCTGATTGGCCCCCATAGCACGCGGGAAGAACGTGATGAATTCGCCAGACGTATCGAAAGCGACCCAAGAAACTACATTGCACAACCCACGTTGCTTTTTTCGCGGGCTGCGTGCCTGACGGACGATGGATTCGAGCCGCGCCACGTCGATCTACGGCCTTACATTCTTTATGGCGACCGCGTGACAGTTGTGGCGGGCGGATTGACGCGGGTCGCGCTCCGTAAAGGTTCGATTGTTGTGAACTCATCGCAGGGCGGCGGAAGTAAAGATACCTGGGTACTGAATGAAACAGATTCGGATGGAGGCGGGTGATGCTATCGCGCGTTGCCGACAGCTTGTACTGGATGAGCCGTTATATTCAACGCGCCGAATTCACGGCCCGGCTCATCGACGTGAATTTCAACTTGATGCTGGACGAAGCCTCGCCTAGTTCGGTCAATCGCTGGCGCCGCGTTCTTCGCGTGCTTGGCAACCCGCCGAAGCTAACCTGGAATGGTGATCTGTACGACTTGAGCCAGCGGCTCTCACTTGATGTTTCTTGCCAGAGTTCGATCGTCTGGTGTATAACCGCGGCCCGCGAAAATGCCCGACAAGTCCGTGAGCAGATCAGCTCGGAACAGTGGGAGCGCCTCAATATCCTCTATCATCACGTTACTCAGGCGGAACTCAGCGATCTTCATAATGCGCCGCCTACCGAGTTCCTCCAATCGGTGATCGAAGGCATACAGTTCTTTCAAGGCGCGAGCGAAGCAACCATGCTCCACGGCGAAGGCTGGCAGTTTATGCGGACTGGACGGTTTCTCGAACGCGCATTTGGAACAGGCGCACTCCTCGACGTCTACACGACCGATTTCTGGGGCCATGCGGCGCGGCATCCGGAAGGGCACGAATATCTGGAATGGATTGGGTTGCTGCGCTCCTGCACTGCTTTTGAAGCGTATTGCAAAGTCTATACGGCCGATATTACGCCCGAACGGATCGTCGAGTTTCTCCTCCTACAGAAGGAGTTTCCGCACACGGTGAGATTTTGCATCGAGTCGGTTCGCGACGCGCTCGAGCTGATTCAGCAGCACAGAGGAGGGCGCCGGTCCGCTCCGCTCGATCGTGTTTCCGGACGTTTAAGCTCGCTGCTCTGCTATGCGGATCTCAACGAGGTTCTAAGCTCAGGGGTTGGCTCGTTTCTCCGCGAGATCCTACGGCTTTGCGCCGAAATTCAACAGCTCATTTATCGTATCTTCATCGACTATTCGGTGGAATCAGCTCTCGCCGGCTAGCTTATGTACTACACCGTTTCGCACCTGACCCGCTTCCGCTATCACAAAGCAATAAGCGAGAGTGTCATGGAAACGCGGATGCATCCACGGAGCGACGAGAGGCAACGCTGCCTGATGTTTCATCTATCTGTCAGTCCGCGGAGCCGCGTGTTTTCGTACCGCGACCATTTAGGAAATCAGATTCATCACTTCGATGTACCGGGCCTGCATACTCAGTTGACAATTATCGCCGAGTCGACTGTCGATCTTCAGGGCCAAAGCCCGTTGCCACCCGCCTTAGGCGCCGACGCATGGGGGGAGATCGATGCCTTGGTTGAAAATGGCGATTACTGGGAAATGCTCCTGCCCAGCGAATTCGCTCAGCCAACTCCGCTCTTGCATGATTTAGCTCGATTCCTCGATGTGAGGCGGCGCGATGATCCTCTGACTGTCCTTTCGCAAATCAATCGAGCGCTATACGAAACCTTCGACTACGTGCCACGAAGCACAAAGGTGGATTCACCGATTGATCACGCCCTTGAACTGCGAAAAGGAGTCTGCCAGGACTTTGCACATATCATGATTGCACTCGTCCGAACGCTGGGCATTCCGTGCCGGTACGTGAGCGGCTACCTCCACCATCGCTCAAGCGACCACGACCGCTCCGCCGAAGGCGCAACGCATGCCTGGGTCGAAGCATTGTTGCCCCACTTGGGTTGGGTGGGATTTGATCCCACAAATTCGCTCATCGCCGGGGAACGACACATCCGGACAGCGATCGGCCGCGATTACGCGGATGTGCCGCCTACCAAGGGCATTTATCGCGGACCCACTGAAAGTGAGCTCACAGTGGGAGTGCGTGTCCAGCCTTCGCAAGATCTACCCTCGATCGATCCGGCCCGCCCGATCCCGGAGGAGTGGTCCGTGCTGTTCGAGCGCGCGCCAGATCCGCCTCAATCTGCATTCGCGCAGATGCAGCAACAGCAGCAGTGAGACGGGCGTGGTGACAATCGTCTCCTCCTGCGCCTCAACCTCCTTGCAGTTTTCAATGGAAGGGCTTGCGGCCCGACCCGGGCAAAGCTTCGCCAGGGTCGGGTTGCAGTAGCCTTAGACATTCCCTATTTCTGGAGTTGGACCGCAGCATCGGTCAGTTTCACGACGAACCCGTCGATGTTGCTGACGGACGTTACATCGGAGCCGGGCCGGTACCGCAACCCTGCCGTGTAGACTTCGGTCGGATTTAAAATGCTCAGGCGCGAACCGTTCTGGACTACTGCAATGCTGTTAATTTGGGCGCCTAGATAATTGATAAATGTATTCGATTTCAGGTCCGGCCCCAGCTTCGCTAGAAAGCCGGCGGTCGGATTTGGTATGAAAGGAATCTCGGTGTCCAGGAATCTCGAGCCTGACGTGTAGCCGGCCACATAGATCTGCCCCGACTGGTTGATGGCAATGCTGTTGCCGTTGGTCGCCCCGTTGCCTCCCAGGTACGTGGAAGCAAGGATCTTGCCGGCGTTGGAGAGCTCAGTGACGAAAGAGCTGCTTGGGCCTGCAGGGATTTCCGACGAACAGGCTATCGGTTGACCCTCCTGTAAAGCACCGAGTGTGGTGGGGAAGTTCGGCGAGCAGGTAGATCCGGTGACATAAGCATCGCCGCTTGCATCTATCGCTATGGCTAAGCCTTGGTCAAAGGGCGGAGGATCCGATACAGTTTCCGAGCCTCCGAGGTAAACAGAATATACAGCTCCCGAACCATTTGGCAGAAGTTTCGTCACGAATGCGGTAGCTCCGCCGCCGCCGGGGAACCCAACCGACGGCATCCCAATTGTTGGAAAGTCTAACGAGGCAGTCACGCCTGTTACGTACGCATAGCCCTTGCTATCTACTGCAATGCCCTGACCCGCGTCATATCCTGTTCCGCCGATGTATGTGGAATAACCCGTGTTAAACAATCCGTATGGATCTACCTTGACAACAAACGCATCGCGGTCGCCGCCGAACGCCTTCTGCCACGGATTTAAGGTTTGTGAAAAGTATTTCGATGTTGGGAAATCGGCCGAGTAAGTGATGCCAGTCACGTACGCGGCACGCGCCGAATCGACAGCTATGGCATAAGCATCGTTGAGCCCCACACCGCCGAATGCGGTGACGTAACTGTAACTTTCGCCATTAGAACTAATCGCCGCTACAAAGGCGTTTCCGCCACCGTACGCGTACGTGAAACTCCGGTTATACCCCTCGCCGAAATCGGTCGAGCTCGTGAACCCCGCCACGTAAATGTCTCCATTCACGGCAATGCCGTGCGGCAAGTCAAGACCGCTGCCGCCAATGTAGGTCGAGAATACGATTCCACCCGTCGAATTCAGTTTCGTCACGAAAGCCTGAGGAGAGCAGAGTGTCTTGCTACTTGGGGCTGTATAGCAACTCTTCGCGATTCGATCCAGCCATCCGTCATTCTGTCGTGGGAAGTCGCTGGACACCGTCCACCCGGTCACGTACGAATTGCCGGAGCTGTCGGCGGCGACACCAGTGACTACATCTTCAGCGCTGCCGGCGAGAAACGTCGTGAACGCAACCGTAGGATCGATGATAAGCGGCCTCCGCATGTCGTATGCAGCTAACGTGAACGCCGCACGGCTACGATCGACAATCCGGTAGCTACCCGCTACTTCCACCTCGTGGTTGCCCACCTGCTGATACACTCGCGGCCGCATTTGTCTCAGTTCCGCGCCGCTTGCCGTTGGTATTACTAAGTCGCCGGTTTCGTCATCGATCCGCAAATCTTTCGCTCCATCAAACGCCAGACGGATCTGCTTCGGATCGGCGCCCGGGGCCACAACAAAGTCGTACTCCAATTGCTTCTGGTTGCCGTAATAAACCAGGTCGATGCCAGGATAGACGCTCTTGTATTTCACCCTCGCATAGGTTGGAATGTTCGTGCGCCTCTTCTCGCGTCTGCCGACCAGGTAGTTAACCTTACCCGGCAGTTCGTCAAGGCCAACAATTTCTGCTGCCGAATTCGAACCGGGAAGTGACATGCGAAGAGAGGTGCTCTTTGGCAGCTGCGGGCTCCGAACGTCCGGAAACTTGCTTCCAAACATCTTCCGATCGGACGTTGTCGATTCTTCTGCGAGAGACAGTATCCCTTCGCTCGATGTCAGAAACACACTGTATCCTGGCCCGCGCGAGAGAAACTTTACTCTCGGATCAGTTTGGCCAGTGTTGCGCTCAAAGCTTAAAGGTGCTTTGCCTAAAGTAGTGACAACGCGCGTTCGATCAACTGGCTGTAGCCCTGCGGCAACGCTCGCGATCTCCGCCGCATTCTGTAGTTTGGCATTTCCCAACTTACCGGATGCGTTCGCCAAATGCGGCGCAATCGTTGGCGATTTCAAAGGGACTGACCTGGTGGCATGCAGAAGCGAAAAAGCCAAAAGGCCTCCCAGGCATGTGGTCAGCGACCATTTCAGGTAAGTCATAATACGTTCCTCCGTTTTCTTGGCCCATACTCTCTGGCCCCTACTCAGAGAATCGGAAATGAATGGTCAAAAGCGACAACAAACGGGAAACGCGTGCCGGTATATTGACTGTAATTTGTAAATAGGCCAAAATACGGTACCAGTTCGAAAGGACATTGCCGTCGAGTGGGATCCACAATCTTGTCGCTTATCGACGCGGTCGAACACGGAGAGAAGGCTTCCGCGGAACGCCTTTTTGCGGCACTCTACGCTGAGCTGCACCGCGTTGCCCGGCGCGAGCTCGCACGGCGCGGCGCCAACCTCAGCATTAGCGCAACAACGCTACTGCACGAGGCGTATCTGAACATGGCTGGCCGGGATGGTTCGCTCTTTCCGGATCGTGCACGCTTCATGGCGTACGCCGGGCGCGTAATGCGCGGCCTGATCATCGATCATGCCAGGAATCGACAGGCCCAGAAGCGAGGTGGCCATTTTGAAATTACTTACATAGGTGACCAAACGCATGACGAGGTGGTCGATACTTCCGAGCTCACGCAAATCAGCGACGCCTTGGATGAACTTGCTAAGGTCGAACCGTCTCTGGTAGAAGTTGTGGACTTGAAATTCTTTTGCGGCTTCTCCTTTGCTGAAATCGCGGCGATGCAGAACATATCGGAGCGCACTGTACAGAGGAAATGGGAAAAGGCACGCATTTTTCTGCACCACTGCATACAAGGAATTGCGATCTGAACGACTATGTTGGGGGCTAACTCCGATTCGTGGCGAGAGGTAAGCCCGTACCTCGAGGAGGCACTCGCAATAGCCGATGCAGAGAGAGACGCATGGCTCGAAAGACTTCGCGCTCAGAACCCATCTTTAGTCGCCTCTCTCGAAATTCTACTGCACGAACATCGCAAGCTGGAGCAAGCAGGCTTTCTTGAGCGGAATCCCGTTCCGGTGAGCTTGAACGGATCTCATATAGGCCAGCAGATCGGCGCATACACGGCCATCTCGCTTATCGGCGAGGGCGGAATGGGAAGTGTTTGGCTGGCCGAACGCAGCGACGGACGGTTCGAGCGGCGGGCGGCAGTAAAATTCCTGAGCCTTGCGCTCACGAGCCGGGGCAGCGCGGAGCGGTTTAAGCGCGAGGGAAGCATCCTTGGGCGGCTGGCGCATCCGAATATTACGGAACTGCTGGACGCTGGAGTATCGGCCGAGGGGCAGCCGTATCTCATCCTTGAATTTGTCGAGGGCGAACCGATCGATGTTTACTGCGATCGGAAAGCGCTGGATGTGAAAGAGCGGGTGCGCCTATTTTTGGATGTATTGGCTGCGGTCGCCCACGCACACGCAAATCTGGTTGTGCATCGCGACATCAAGCCGTCGAACATTCTTGTCGGAAACGGAGGCGTAGTTAAGCTACTCGATTTCGGAATCGCCAAACTGTTGGAGGATGAAACACAGACCGCTGGCGTGACGCTGCTCACGCGAGAAAGCGGCGCAGCGCTCACGCCGCGGTACGCAACGCCGGAGCAATTAACCGGCGGTCCGATAACCACCGCAACGGACATATATTCGCTAGGTGTGCTGCTGTATGTGCTGCTCACGGGTCATCATCCGGCGCGCGGTAGTGCGCAGTCGACAGCCGACCTGGTAAAGTCTATCGTTCAAACCGAGCCGATGCGCATGCCGGACGTGGTTAGAACAGAAACCGGCGACACCGGCACGGCCGCGGAAATCGCGGGGAAACGGAGCACAACTCCCGAAAAACTAATACGGGCGCTGGGTGGCGACCTGGATGTGATTATTCGCAAAGCGCTGAAGAAGGATCCCCAAGAGCGCTATTCTTCGGCCACGGCTTTCGCCGGAGATCTTCAACGCTATCTATCGAACGATCCGATCAGCGCCCGGCCGGATACGCTTGCCTATCGCGCAGCCAAATTCGTGCGCCGGAACTGCCTCGCGGTGACGCTTACCGGGATAGCCTGCCTGGCGTCGATAGCCGGTTTGTTGGGAACCATCACGCAGGCGCGTACGGCCCGCGCACAACGCGATTTCGCTCTGACCCAACTGGCACGTGCCGAGGCAATCAACGACCTGAACGGATTCGTTCTATCCGATGCGGCTCCATCGGGCAAGTCCTTCTCGGTGAATGAGCTGTTGCAACGCGCGGAACACATCGTCGACCGGCAGCAAGGCGACAGCAGCAGCCGAGTAGAGCTTCTCATTTCCATTGGCCGGCAGTATTGGAGCCAGGATGAAGACGCTCGGGCTCGCGCGGTACTCGAGAAGGGCTACCGGCTTTCGCGAGAACTCAGCGAACGGTCGACGCGCGCCAGAGCTTCGTGTGCCTTTGCGACTGCTCTTGCGCGGTCGGACGAACCGGCCCGGGCAGAAGCGCTCATCGAGGAGGGTCTCGGCCAGCTTCCGAACGAACCTCAATTTACGCTTGATCGCGTTTTTTGTTTGCTTCGCGGCAGCGAAGTAGCGCGGGAAAACTATGTCAAGCAGAAGGCGGTGTCTCGCGTTGAAGCCGCGCAGGCACTGTTACAAAAAGCGCCATTCCGGTCTGAGGTGCTGGAGATGCGAGCGTTGATGGATTTGGCCGAGTCGTACCGGATGGCAGGAAGCTATCTCCAGGCCGTTGCAGCCTTCGAGCGTGCTGCCCGCATGCTTCCCACCCTCGGTTACGACGATACGCAAACTGCGGGCACTCTTTTCAACAACTGGGCTCTTACGCTCGATAGCTTGGGCCAGCCCATCAGGGCGGAAAAGATCTACCGGCGCGCCATCGCCATCAGCCAGGATAGTCAAGGTGAGGCGAGCGTCTCTCCCATGTTGCTCATCAACTATGCGAGAGCGCTGCGCGAGCTGGGACGCCTGAAGGAAGCTGAAGATTATGCCGAGCGCGGCTCTGCCAAAGCAGAGCGAGCCGGCGATCACGTGGTCGTGCGGCAGTCGTTGCTGTTGCTCGCTTCCATTTATCGCAGCCGAGGCAACCTGGTATACGCCGGTCAAGTACTATCGAAGGCCGAAGAGCAGTTTAAGCGCGATCTTCCTGCGGGGCATATTGGCTTTGCGGCATTATTGTTGCAGCGGGCGCTGCTCGCACAGGCACAAGGCGATCTGCCGCGGGCTCTTCAGTTCTCGAACGAGGCAGTTGCGATGGTGGAAGCCTTATCGAAATCCGGCCGGGGAAGCGCCGATTATCTTCCGGATGTCCTGCTGCCCCGATCCCGTGTGGAATTGGAGTTGCATCGGCCTGTTGAGGCGGAAGCCGACGCCGCGCGCGCATTGCAAATGCTCGAGCACGCGGCACAACCGGGGACATTTTCGAGCGCTGTTGGAAGAGCGTATCTACTTCTGGCGAGAGCACAGGAGGCACAGGGCAAAAGGAATGAGGCAAGGAGTGCTCTTCGCCCAGCACTCGAACATCTTCAGAATGCGCTAGGTCCAGATCACCCGGATACTCAAAGCGCTCATAAACTGGTCAGCCAGTTGGATCTTTGAGAAAAGGCTGCCGTCACTTTCCTACTGACCTCGGTCACGGCCGATAAGACCCTAAAATGTGCCTTGCTTTCGAAAATCGTGTATGCCCACGATGCGCCTCCTATATGGAGATGACATGATGCTCACAAGGACAGGCCAGAGGTGAACCCCAAAATAGATCATTCGGGACGTCTCGAGCAAAAACGGCCCGGTCTATTTCGTAAGATGCTGCCGTTCGGCGGTGCTCACGGCATGCGCGAAGTCCTCGCCGGAATCGAGCTGGCAGCAATGAGCATCCCGCAGGCACTTGGCTATGCCAGCATTGCCGGCATGCCAGCGGTTAGCGGCCTCTATACTTTATCCCTGCCACTTCTCGCCTTTGCGATATTCGGCTCGTCAAGTTATCTGGTGGTCGCCGCCGATTCAGCAACCGCAGCCATTCTCGCAGGCGGTATCTCAAACATGGCGCCAGTCGCCAGCCCGAGGTATGTGGCTCTGGCAGGGCTGGTCGCGCTGCTAACGGCAAGTTTGCTTCTCCTAGCGCGACTTCTCCGGCTCGGTTTCCTGGCAGACTTCCTTTCGCGCACCGTCCTGGTCGGTTTTCTAACTGGTGTTGGTTTCCAGGTCGGTAGCGCAGTGCTGGGCGAAATGCTCGGCATGGAGGTTCACTCCCATAGAACGCTTGGGCAGCTTGCTGAGATCGTCCCAAAGCTATCTCAGATTCATCTACCGTCCCTGGCGCTGTCACTGTTGGTCGTTGGCGGCGTTTTCGCGATCGAGCACTTTTCACCGAGAGTTCCGGGATCCCTCATTGCGGTGGTCGGAGGGATAGCGGCGAGCGCTGCGTGGGATTTTGCAGGACATGGTATTAGCACCATCGGGTCGGTAGCCGGTGGCTTGCCGTACCCGCAGTTTCCTCGCGTAGGTTGGAAGGATTTCGAGCCTTTGTTCCCGTTAGCCGGATCGTGCTTCGTGATGATCGTTGCGCAGAGCGCGGCAACTGCCCGCATCTACGCGCTGAGACATCATCAGCGCCTCGATGAAAACTCCGACCTCGTCGGGTTATCCGTGGCGAACGCAATTGCCGGATTGAGCGGCACGTTCGTCGTGAATGGAAGCCCCACGCAAACGGCTATGTCAGAGCGTGCCGGCGGTCATAGTCAAATGGCGCACATTGCAACAGCGATTGCAGTTTCGCTTGTCCTCCTTTTTCTAACAGCTCCATTTCAGTACCTGCCGCGAAGCGTCTTAGGCGCCATCGTTTTTATTGTGGCCATTCGCCTGATAGACGTGCGCGGATTGCGAAAGATCCGTCAGGAGAGCCCCGGCGAATTTGCGCTGGCGGTCACGACCGCAGTCGTTGTTGTATCGATTGGCGTTGAACAGGGCATTCTCCTCGCGATGGTTCTCTCTCTTCTCCGGGTTGTGCGACACAGCTATCGGCCTCACACGGCGGTCCTCGTTCAGACTCAAAATGGTCTCTGGCAGTTAACTCCTGTAGTTCAAGGAGCAGTAACGGAGCCGGGCTTGGTAGTCTACCGTTTTGGCGCGGCGCTTTTCTATGCGAATGTCGGAATGTTTTCGGACCAGATTCGCACTCTTACAGGGCCCGATCCTCCGTCTCTGCGCTGGTTAGTTATAGATGCCGGAGCGATTACCAACGTGGACTACACAGCCGCGCATGTGATGCGGGAACTTCAGCAAGATCTGGCCAATCGCGGTATCGAATTGGTTCTCGCGCACGTACAATCGGATCTGAAGCCAGATCTGGATCGGCACTATCTTACACAGGCACTCGGCGCGGATCGCATCTTTGACAGCCTTCACGAAGCGATGGGAGCTTTCCACCAGCTCACTTCACGGGCTTGAGTATGCCGTCCGGAACGTAATCTTCCAACTTCAGAGCACAACGCACGATAGCGCAGATCGAGGGATCGCCATCGCCGGGTTGTGGCGCTAAAGGGCCAAAAACGTCCTTGATGAAAGTACATCCCGACCGCTGCCAAGGGTGAGCTCTGTGCCGCGTTCGTTCCTGCGCTCACTTTGATGTGTAACGGGCAAACCGTAGATGTGCGGCTGGATTCAGGATAGATCATGTGTGAATGCTGAACGTTGTGTCCAGCAAGGGTTGTAGACAACCTTGACAGGATCTACAAAGAAAGCCAATCCGCAGCAGTCCGGGCAGAAGCGAATGCAAAGCCAGGTCAAATGTTCACTTCGGCGCATCGAGAGGGCAGGCCGGAGGCGAATCCGGCGTGTAGTGCGGGAAATTGCCGTTAAGTCCCGGCTGTTGCCCTTGAGAAACGATGGCATGAGTGTCGGCCAGCACCAGCCGGTTCTGATTGGCCGGCTGGGCGGGCCATGTGTATGGGCCGTAGACGATACCGGCGGGACAATCGGAAGGTCCGGGCGTGTAATTTGGATCGTTCAAAGAGACGCGGTAGGTGCTGCATCCTTCGGGCGGACAGACGTAGTAGGTATCGCCGGTTGACTTATCGGGACAATAGGACGGATCGCCTGCCGAGCCAGTGCAATTGCCCAAGGGCGACTGTCCAGCCGCGTTGGGTTCGGTCTGTGCTACCCAGAAAAACAGGAGTCCCCGCTGCTTGTCGTAAAAGAAATTGTCGAGGTTGGGCGGTCCATTGAGATTACCGTCGACCGTCATCTGATTGATTGAGGTGACCTCTGTCAGTTGGGTTGTCGGGTAGACACAGATAGCCTGGTCAAGCAAATCCGTGGCCGCGTTCGTCCCGGCCGGGCAGCCGCCCGAGGGTTTCAAGATAATACCTGGAGCCGGGCAGCCCGGCGGCGGCGTGCTCGAGCCAAGAGGCACCATTTGCGAGTCGAGATTGTTGCAGACTTGATTCGCGTTCGGATAAAGGCCGGTAAGCGGATTATAAAATTGCCGCAGTGCGGTATTGACGACGGTCTCGCCGTTGACACTGCTCGAGATCACTACGTTACCGCTTCCATAGGAACGGTACCCTTTGGTGATGGTGAAGCTATCCGCCGGTGGATTGGCGCCTTTGGGTTTATAGCAAATCCCGACCTGCATATAGAAGGGATGGAGGGGACTGATTTTGGCATTGGCGACATCGGTGATGCTTACGTCGACGACCGGGGCAATGCCGGCCTGCGTGGTGACGGTGCCATCGGGAGTGGTGAAGGGACTCGCGGAAACGGTGTAGCCGTAGCCGCTGGTGACCTTAGGCTCCCAATCGCCAAGCCCGTTGCGGCTTTTCAGCGTCATCGAGCCATGAAAGTTAGAAAAGAGGCTCGAGAAATCGGTGCTGTCTTTTGTGAAAGTCAGGTTTTGCGTGTATCCCAGAGCTTGTTTGTCGTTGTAGGCCGGGTACAACATCTCGAACTCGAGCTGGCCGATGGGGCTCGGCACCATCGCCGCCGTTGGCCGCTGCTCAAGGTTCTCATCCTCGACGCCCGTGGCGTGGCATTCATCCACGGAGTTTGATGATGCATTGATTTCGAGGTTGTTGAGAGAAATGGTCGGGCCAAGATGGCCATCGGCATCCAAAGCCAGAAAGTCGCTTAATGTACCGTCGAGATCCAGGATGGTGGTGTTCTTGTCGCCGTCGGTGAACTCACCCCGGTTAACCTCCTGAGTGTATACCTGATGGCGCAGGTCGACATTCGTAAAACTGAGAGACTTGGTTGTCGACGCAGTGGGATAGGAACTTTGGTTGGCGTTAAACCAGCCGAGTGCCGCATCGCCCTCATATCTTGTGTAGGGCGCCTGATTAGGTATCGCATAAAAGGCCCAATCTTTCAGGATGGTATCGTCGCTCCCGGTCAGCAGATTAGCCGCTTCAAAGCCTTCGGCCGGGACGGATCCGGGAGCAACACGGAAATTGACGAAGCGGTCGTCAACAATCAGCGGGGGCCCGTCATAGATGAGGAAGCCGAACATCGGCCAATCGGGCGTTGGATAACCTCGCTCGAGATACTCCCCTCCGGTGGCAATACCGTTGGCGGGAACGGTTTCATCGATGCACCCCATTTGTCCGCCCCGGATCTGCTGGCCACCGTTAAACTTCACGACGGCTCCGCAGGGGCCCCAGCGATCGACGTTGTTGGTGCTAACTCCCACGATTGCTGAATGCTCGAGCAGCCCCCATGCGCCGGGATAGTTTCCGTCCACGCCCCCTGAGGTGAGCAACGTTGCGCCGTCTCGAGAGCTCGCGACGCGCGCATCCTTTAAGAAGAAAAACGTCGGCCTTAGCCAAATGGCGCGATCGCGCATATGCGTCATGGTCACGCTGTCGAACTCGTCCACTAGCTGTTGATGAGCGGCGTCGTGAATTCCGCCCTGATAGCCAAACAAACTATCCGCTTGCACTACGTCCTGGTCGTCGTAGAGTCCCTGGTAACAGGCGTGTCCGCGGTTGTTCACAAACACGCCGTGGGGTTCCGGATAGTCTGCGCCAATCGGGATGAACTTAACGGCATTCTCGCTTGGATCCGGAGACGGCACATACCAGTAGGCTTTACCGTCGTCCTGGCAACCGGCTATACTGTTGCCCGTTAGCTTGGCGCTTGGGTTCGTGATCCAGAATCCGCTGGGCGGCTCAAAATAGACGTTGACCTGGTCAGGCGACCGCGCGCACTGCGGCGCCGGGAAGCCAGTCAGCGTGACCAGACCCAAATTGTTCACAAAACCGCATTGGCCGTGCGTCGAATTTTCTTGATTGTCGGTATCGTAAATATTGAATTGATCGAACGCGATGGCGCCGGAGTTGACCATATGGTCCCCGGTCCAGTAGTAGCCGGCAATCAGATCGGAGCGGCCTTCCGTGGCCGTGCCGTTGATGTCGAACGAATTGCTCATCGCGCCCATGCCGAGATTGTCTGCAAAGGAGATATTCGACTCGTCTCCCATTTCCTCGTAGAAAATATGACCCGTGATACGCGCGCAAACATTGTTCGAGAAAGCGGCATTCTGTGTCGCGTGCACAGTGACGCATTTGTTGTAGCTGTGGTCGATGCTGTTCGAGTCAAATAGCTTGTCGCCTTCGGCGTAGCCTGAAAGATCGCCCGACATGTGGAAATGAAATGGATAACTGCCGAGTTGCTCCTTGCCGAACTTCTGCAGCTCCACTCCCTGAATCGCCACCGCGGTAAAGTTCTTGAGAACGCGAATTTCGCCTCCCCAATGCATACTGGTACCGGCCGTGTCTGCGTCGGAGGTGAGTACAATGTTTCGACTGATAAGGCCAACCTCGGCCCGCTCATCGACACCGTAGTTGAGATCGGCTCCGGCATGAAAGTTGGCATCGGTTGAGGGGTCGCCCGGGTTGGGCCCTCCAAAATGATAAAAATTGAGCGGCTGGGCAAGCACAACTTTGCTACCGGATGCCTCTTTTTCTGGAGCGGCAGCGATCTGAACGAACTCAGTTTCGAAGGGGCTATAACTGGTGGTAGCGACGGCGATCCAGTCGCCCTGTTTCCAGGCTCCGGGTCCCGCCGTTACGTCCGCCTCGAGATGAAGTTCGTTGGTTGGGGTGGTAACCGGGGCCAAAACATTGCCAATGTACTCAGTTTTCGAACTGTCGTATCTAGAGGGGCCCGCGGGCTTCGTCAAATAGGTCCAGTCCACCCCGCCCGGGCCGATCCCCTTTTGCCCGTACATGCGGAGGGTTCCTCCAGACTCGACCTGAATGCCTTTGACATAGCCAGGGCACTGCGTTGATGGTTGGTTATCCGGCGAGCCGCATGTAGTTGGCTTGGTTCCGGTAAAGACAAAGGTGACCTTCGTAGCGGGATCTTGATTGCCGATCGCACAGCTTGCGCCACCGATCAACAAGGCTCCGCCGGAGGCTATATCGATGCCGTTGGTCGTAATTGTCGGATTTGAACTGGCTGCGTCCGAGCCTAGGACAAGCGAACCACCGGCGTTAATGACGATCGAGCCCACCGTCACGGAGGTATCGATGACGACCGTCCCGGCGCACTTGGGGTTCGTCGCCCCCGAACCGATCAGTACATCGCCGTTCGCATCCTTGCATTGTTCAAGCGGCGTGGCGTCTGCCGGCGTGTGGCAAACGTCTTGACCCCGGAGAGGCGCTGCAACGGTCAGCCAAGCGATGAAAGCAACCGCGATCGCAGAGACGAACACGCCTGAATGTAAAATCATCCCCTTCTTCACCGAACTCTCAGACACTGTCTTTCCCTCCTTCTCTCGTCGAGCCATTTCTCTGCCGCATGCTGCGAGGGCTGCGAAGTGGACGCTCGAATGTAAAGCGCAGAAAATCGGGAAAATGGATCATTTGGGCGGTCTGGTGATACGCATAATCGAACACCGTGAAACCCGTCGGCTTGTAAGCATTTCCTGGTTGTCGGGGAGCAGATGGCAGGCGCCGCTAACAGACGGTCAGTTCTCTCGTTTGGCATGCTCCTCCGGCCGTGCAATCTCCCAGAGCGGGACTCGGGTACTTTCTGCGCACTCCTACGAGTGCCGACATCTCGACCGGTTGAGGTCCGCTCAAAGTATCTTTTCTGACCACTGACTCCACTCAGCATTTACTTGTCAATCTGGCCGCTCTAAAACATCAACTGACGAGGGACGACCGGCAAAGCAACATGCGCTCGATCGCTCCGTCCCTTTGGCTTCCTGTTCACCTAACGCGAAGCGGTCACTTGGGTGTTACATGGATCAGGGCACCAGGACTCGCGTCTTCGAGCATCCAAAGCGAACCATCGGGGCCTTCCTCCACATCGCGGAGGCGGTGGCCCACATTCCAGCGCTCGGCGGCTTTGGCGCCGCCATGGCCGTCAAAGATGATGCGGTTGAGCGACATGCTTACTAGGCCACTGATGAAGCCGTTGCCATTCCACTGCGGGAAGGTCTGGGTACCGTGGTAGAACATCAGATTGCCCGGCGCAATCACCGGCACCCAATAGATCACCGGCTTGGTCAGGTCGGGCCGCGTGGCAGGTTTGGGAATGGGCACGCCGTCATAGTTCTTGCCATAAGAGACAAGTGGCCAGCCATAATTTTTGCCCCGCTCGATCAGGTTTAGTTCATCGCCACCGCGCGGCCCATGCTCTACCTCCCATAATTCGCCGGTGGGCGAAAACGCCAAGCCATACGGCGTGCGGACGCCGGTGGCCCAGGTTTCAGCTGGCGTAAGGTTGTGGCCGGGAAAGGTATACGTACTCACCACCTTCGCGGTCTTGGCGGCTTCGGTGTCTTCTGGCGGATCGATCAGAGGAATCGTGGAAGCGCCGGTTTTGCGGAAGTTGGGATTGCCCCGGGCGGGTTTGCCGTCCAGCGTCAGACGCAGGATCTTGCCTTCGGGCTGGTTCGGATCCTGGGCGGGTGTGAAGCGCTGACGGTCGCCCACAGAGAGGAACAGATACCGGCCGTCGGGCGAGAAAGCGATCTGGGCACCTTCCTGGCCGCCTTTGCCCTTGGGCATCTGGCGCCACAACACTTTGAAGTTTTCCAGGGTAGCCGAGGCAGCGGTGGCGCGCAGCTTGGCGCGGGCCAGGGCGAGGCCACCACCATAGTCACCTGGCTCGGCATAGGTGAGATAGATACTATGGTCTTTGGCGTAATGAGGCGAGAGGAAGACGCCCAGCATGCCGTTCTGGCCCTGAAAATAGACCGGCGGCGTATTGCGTACCTGGATCTTCTCTCCCTGTTGGGACACCAGCCAAACGGGACCAGCCTTTTCGGTAATCAGCATGCGGCCGTCGGGCAGGAAGGCCAGCCGCCAAGGCAGTTTAAAGGTAGTCACCGTGGTCATGGTGAAGGGTAGATTGGTTTCGGGCTTCTGTTCGCCCGCATTGACCTGGGCCCAAGCCGCCGCCGATGCTACGGCAAAAAGCAACGCCGCTTTCACCAATTTAATCGTCATTTCTCCTTGCTCCTGAGACCCCGGCCTTAAGCGACTCGGGGGCGCCATTTGTCGATAGTTGAGAGCCCAACACTATACACATCATCGAATCTTCTCAAAGTGGATCTTCTGTGCTACCAATCAGTGATTCATGCAGGTTTAGCAGTCGAAAGGGCTAACGGAAGCCATGTTGATTGGCCAGTCCAGTATAGGGAATGATGAGTCGGCGCATGTCCGCCGATGCTGGTCGAGTCACGCGCAATCCGTCAGCTAGCCAGTCAGAACCTAGCGCCCTGCCCTCACCACTCGAAGTAGAAATGGTAATGGTTACGACAGCCTGGATTAAACTTCGCGCCGCAACTGGGACACTTGTTTGAACATTCAAGGTATTGAGCGATCGTCAGTTCCGTTCCGCAGCATCCACAAAGTATCGCCATTTGATGCCGCTCGCTGCGCGGCCAAACCCTTATTTCGTGAGTAGCGAGCGCAGTGTGGCAGTCTTTGCACGCGTAATACTCACAACAACATTTCATTTTGATGGCAATGATGTCGAGCGGCGAGTGGTAATGGCGGCAACGTGTTTGCGCATCCACATCGATGCCGTGCACGCGCGGTCGGTATGGTGGCACGCTTTCTAGAATAAGAGGTGATTCACTGTAAAGCGATATGACTGGAGTGGAATCGGTACGCATTCGCGAACTTCAGACGGCTCAAAGAAAGCCGAAAAACTGTTTCACGAGATTGAGAAAAGGGGGCTGATTCGGGCGGGCTTCGGGAAAGCCAGTTAAACGCGGAAATCTATTCTCTCGCCCAAGAGATGTGGGCGGGCGGCCGCGCTTGCGGTGTTCACGGTTCTTGGCTTAACCCTCTTGATTCCAAGGTTGGCAGACCTGATTTCGCGGCCGTTCGTTCGACTCGGTAATACACTCACTCGATCCGCTCCGAGACTCTCTGGGACCGGCTCTTCGGTCCTTCTAGGTATCGCAACAGGATTGCTTTGGGCGCCCGGCGCGGGCCCCATTTTGGGTCTGATTCTGACCGAAGCCGCTATTCAAGGTGTCACGTTGCGAACTTCTCTTCTGCTGCTTTCGTACGCACTCGGCGCGGCTACCTCGCTTGCGGTGGCGATGCTCGCCGGCGGCCTTGTTTTCCAATATCTGAAGCGCGAATCCAATGTACGAGTTGCCGACAATTGGCCAACTCACCATCAATTTCGGCTGAGGTATGCGATTGTCGAATCGAACATCCAAAATCATGCACCGATGGCAACGGCGCTCGCATAGAATCGCACTAGGAGGAAGTGTTATGCAAGCCGCCATCGTTCCCGCTGTGAGTAGTTCATGGCAGGTCAAAGACGTTCCGCAACCTCAGCCCGGACCAAATCAGGTGCTCGTGAAGATGCATGCTAGCGGCATCTGCTACACCGATGTACATCAAACGCTCGGACGCTTGCCCGGACCATTCCCCCGAATCCTCGGCCACGAACCTGTCGGCGAGATCGTTGCCGTGGCTCCCGACGTCACCACGCGACAGGTCGGCGACCGTGTGGGTACTGCTTGGATTCAATCCACTTGCGGGCGCTGCGAATGGTGCAGGCGTGGCCGCAAAATGTTCTGTCCTTATCTGAAGGGTACAGGGGTTGAGGCACAAGGCGGACACGCCGAGTATATGCTTATGAATGCCGACGCGACCTACCTTATTCCCGACAAAGTTTCCTATGAGCAGGCAGCCCCGATCTTCTGTGCGGGTTACACGGTCTATAGCGGGCTCCGCTGGGCCGATCCCAGGCCGCATGAGCGCGTAGCTGTGCTCGGGATCGGTGGACTTGGCCACTTGGCAGTGCAATACGCAAAGGCCGCAGGCTTCGAGACCATCGCAGTTTCGCATTCCCCCGACAAGGACAAAATGATTCGCGATCTCGGCGCAGATGAAGTTGTCCGCGACGGAAAGGGCCTTGCGGCAGCGGGGGGCGCAGACGTGATCCTCAGCACCTCAAATTCGACCAAGTCGATGGTGGACAGCATACAGGGATTGCGGCCGGACGGCCGGCTCGTCACGATGGGCGCCGACGCGGAGCCGCTTTCGGTCTCGCTGATCGATCTCATCGCCAAGCGCATTCGAATAGTTGGCAGCCAGCAAAACGGCCCCGAGTATCTTTACGAAGCGCTTGATTTCGTAGCACAAGGAAAAGTTAAAACGATCGTGGAGACGTACCCGCTGGTAGAGGCACCGAAGGCATACGACCGCGTTGCGGACGGTAAGGCCCGATTCCGCGCCGTCCTCACAATGTAATCGCCGATCCGAGCAGTCGAGGTCGGTCTTCGGCGGCTAACGGGCTAACCGTTCTTCCTTGCTGACCCAACGACTCGCCGTTCGGTTACTGAGGTAAATGACTTGATACGGACTAGATATTGTCTCTCAATTGGGTTAGCATCGACACACGAAACATCGTTTCCAGAAGGGAGGGGCTTCCCGGAACGGCGTGGCCGCGGGGTCCCGCCCTGGAGAAGCATGCCTCGCCAAAGCGTCGTAAACCTTTCAATGAAGGCTTTGTGCGCGCGCCGAATGGAGGACCTCATGATTCCGCAGGAGAAGATCGCGGCCGCGACTCGCGGCCTGAACGAGGCTTTCGGTGTCATCGCATTCGACGACATCCGGGACCTGACCGAGCGGCCCGGCTCCAACCGGGCCTTCCGCATCGTCGTGCGACGATCTGCCTACCTGTTGCGGATCAACACGCGCGCGGGCGATATGACGCGCCACTTCAGCTGCATGCAGGCGGCAGCCGAAGCAGGACTGGCTCCGCGCGTCCGGTACACCGACGCGGAAGATCGGATCTCCATCACCGATTTTGTCGAGGTGGTTCCCTTTCCGGCACCGGACGCGCTGCGTCGCGTACCCGCAGCGTTGCGCGCCCTGCATGCGCTGTCGCCGTTTCCCGTAGCCCCCTTTAATACGACCTGCACGTTCCTGCTGAACAGAGGGCCTGCCCTGGACGGGTTCCTCCAGAAGTTCCGGCACGCGAATGTCCTGCCGGAACACGATCTCGAGGAACTTCTCGCTCAATACGCGCGTATAGCGGCGGCTTACTCGTCGCTCGATCCGGACTTGGCGCCGAGTCATAACGACCTGTTCAAGCCGGACAACATTCTCTTCGATGGAAGCCGCCTGTGGCTGGTGGACAGCTGCATTCGGCGATGTGGCGGCATCGCAGCGCCGGGATTATTAAGATCCTGCTAAACGAGGGTGTGGGCCTAGACGCCAAGAGAGACGACGGACGGATCGCCTACGCCCTCGCAATCCAAACC
>JBAUZG010000117.1:0-5898 GCA_049585195.1 Bryobacteraceae bacterium
GGAACCATGGAGTTTCAGGATTTAGGGAGAGAGACCGGCTTAACGAACTAATTGAACTCCTAAAACCGGTCGGTGTTTTGCCTCCCGAAAACTAGCACCCAGATCTTGGATTTCTTTGCCTAACGCGCGCCGAAAACGCTCGGCGCTGACGCGAGGTGAAGGTTGCAGAAAGAGTACGCCCGAACTGTATATGGGGCCGGGAGCGGCGGAATGAAGTCAGCCGGTTCCGTTTTGAAAAGGACGGTTCCCGAGCTTGTGCTTTCGAAGCAGAAGCTTCGCCAGGCAGAAGGCAGCAGCATCGTTCGATTAAAACGGCAAGAGGGAAAACAGAACTTGGGATTCAGTTCACGACCGTTCGTTTTATGTGGCCTTCCAGTGCGGAGATCGCCGAAGGACGAGCTGCTTTACGAACGGCGAAAAGGGAATTTCGTTCTACAGATCACGGGGCATCCGAAATACGGTCTTCCATTCGGTCAAGACCGAATCGTTCCGATTTACCTTGCCACCCTTGCCGTTCGGCAGCAGAACCAAACTATTCGCTTCCGAACCGCGTCGGAAATGCTCGAGACCTTCGGTATGCACAAAGGCGGCAAAGAGTATCGCCGGTTGGTTGCTGCTTTTGAACGGATCTTCGGCGCCACGATCTTCTTCGGGACTGACACGCTCAATGGGCGGGCCAAGGTGGTCCAGCGTTCCCGGTTCAGCTTCTTTCGGGAAGCTCAAATCTGGTACGGCCGTGACCCCGATCAGTGCCCATTGTCAGATCAGTTTGAGAATGTGATCGTGCTGAGCGATGAGTTCTATGGCGAGATCACGGCTCATCCCATCCCTGCCGATCTGGAAGCCGTAAAGGTGCTGGCGGGCGCGCCGGCGGTTCTCGACTTGTTCATGTGGCTTTCCTATCGCTGCTTTCTGGCAAAGGGCCCGGAGGCGATTCCGCTCCAGGGACCTTCCAGTCTGGCAACACAGATCGGCTCGACGGAATACGCACGGCCCAGGCGATTTCGCGAGAAGCTCGATCAGTGGTTAGAAATCATTCGCGTGCTTTGGCCAGAGTGCCCGGCAACGATCAGCTCCGATGGTAAAAATCTTGTTGTGAACCGAGCCAGCGCGGTACTGGCTGAGCATCGGATCTGCGGGTGAGGAGAGAATCGAGTAGTGTACGTGCAGTTTGGACTCTCAAAGACTCATGCTTGAAGTGACACTGGACACGAATGTGCTTGTTTCTGCTTTCCGGTCAAGTCTTGGCGCCTCTTACCGGCTGCTTCAGACGCTCGAGCAACGGATTTGGCGGCCCATCATTTCACCGACTCTGGCTTTCGAGTATGAAGCAGTGCTCAAACGCGGCAGCGAGGAGATGGGTCTGACGCTGGAGGACATAGACGACCTTGTTGAGTACCTCTGCAGCCGCTCCAGATTGGTTCAGATTTACTTCCGTTGGAGGCCCATTTTGCGGGATGCCGATGATGATCGTATCCTAGAAGTAGCCGTCCGCGCGCGCTCTGCGATTGTTAGCTTCAATCGCAGAGATTTCGGGGGTGCTGAACGCTTCGGCGTACAGGTGATGAGTCCAAAGGATCTGTTGGCCATAGCTGGAAACCATCAATGAACCTCACGATTAACGTTTCCGAGGAACTTTACCGCCGCGCCGCGGACATAGCCGCCCAAGAAAACGTGTCCATCGAAGAATTGTTCGCCTCGGCGTTTGAGGACCGCATTCTCGAGTTCGAACGGCTGAAGGAAAGAGCAGCAAGAGGTAGCTACGAGAAATTCCTGAAGGTGATGGCCAAGGTTCCGGCTGTCGAACCAGCCGACTACGACCAACTGTAAGAGCTCACTAACCCCACTCGGACAGGTTGACGGGATACGCGGCGGACGAGCAGCTCCGCCGGTGATTGCACAATAGTTTGAGATCTCGCTTTCCCAGAACTCGTGTCAATGAAGAAGAATCCAAAGACGGCAAGCAGTGCATTTTCGGATGCCGCGTACGATGATTTGTGCGCCGGCGTCGTTTCGCTTCTGGAGTACGCTCGGCGGACCGCCGGCCGGGCGGTCAATCACGTGATGACGGCGACCTATTGGGAGATCGGGCGACGGATCGTTGAGCACGAGCAAGAGGGATCTCACAAGGCCGAATATGGTCAACGTCTACTGGACCAATTAGCGAGAGACCTCACGAAGCAATTGGGCGGGGATTCTCCCGTACGAACCTCTTCCAAATGCGGCAGTTCTTTTTGTCGCATCGGAAAATAATCCAGACGCTGTCTGAATTATTTGATGCATCCGAAAAAATCCAGACACTGTCCGGACAATCTGTTCCAGGGCAGCTCTTCCCGCTTTCATGGTCTCACTACGTTCGTCTCCAGTCTGTGAAGAGCGACCAAGCGCAGCGGTTCTATGAAGAAGAGGCGCTACGGCTCATAAGTATGAGGTAGAACTACCCTCTGAGGAGCAGCTCGTTGAGAACTAACAGAGACGCGCCGGGCTCTGCTGTTGCGTGCTCGTGCTATGAATTCAGCACGAGCCCCAAAAATCGCGATGAACCTTTTCGCCAGTCCACCGCCGATAGAGAAACTGTTGACGTTTGAAAGCCGTTGAGTCCACCGAACCTTTGACTATCCGACACGTGCTGACCACTTACAGTCCAACCACTGTGATAGGGAACCGTCCCCTATGGATGGAGAAGCCGGGCATCGACTCCGGATCGATGCCCGGCGGAATTGGTCAGTCGGCGGGTTTGTCGCCTGACTCTGTATCGACAGCTTCGGTTTCGGGAGTGGGTTGCTTATCGGAGCGGCCCAGCGCCAAAATTTGAGGTTGCATAGATCTCCGCCACGCGCACGCTGCGATAAGACTCCGCAGGAGTGAATTCACGGTAGCGGAGTTCGCCTTCGACCTCGACGTAAGCCCCTTTCTGCAAAGCGCCGGCCCAAACGCCTAACTTATTCCAGCTGATCACGCGGTGCCATTCCGTGCGCGTTTTGTAGTCGTCACTGCCTTTGTCTCTCCAGCTCATGCTCGTCGCGAGCGAGAAGCGAGTGTATACGTTGCCGTTCGGTGTGGAACGGGTCTCAGCATTTTGGCCGAGAAAACCAATGAGGGTGATGCGATTCTTTATGCAAAGCATGTTTTGTCTTCCTTTCGTGCCCCGATTCGTTGGGGCGACCGGTGCGAAGGGGGCGGCTCTCAAAGCAAGGAAAACGGTTTTTCGGAGGATCCAGGGCAGATTGTTTATGTCGTTCAAAAGGCGCAGCCGGCAATCTGCAGGGGAAACCGAAACCCGGCAGGGCTGGAACTGGGGAGCGAAGCTGCCGAGCGCGGGAATTACCCTGAAGCCAAGCCCAACGAAGAGAGGCTGAAAGGCAGACGAGCTTGCAAGATGAATAAAAACTCTCTATCGGCTGTCCAGCAAAACCACGATGACAATCGGACCGCTTACCGGAGCTTCCTGTCCAGAGCGGAAGAAAAGGAGACGCGCGTCGAATCCTACTAGGTGTCCGCCTTTGCTGGGAATTTGTGGCCTTTGGGCAGCTTGTTCTTCGCTCAAACGTCGCGAGGTCAGGGCGACGCCTGGCGATCATCTGAATCCCGCCTGCAAAACCACTGGCGGATCGGTAAACAGTACGCCGTTAGAACGAAGCCGCCCGCGCGGCGGACGCTACGCGTGCTGGTAATCGAAAGAGATTGTACAAGCCGCGAATACACGCGAGTGAACGCGAATCAGAGGTTGTGAACGATGCGCCGCCACTCGACTTTGGGACGCCGAAAGTTAATCAGTAAGGCGAGCTCGAGACCCGACGCTTTCAAGTAATTGATGCACTGGGCGAGGTGCTCAGTGGTGAACTGATCCACACATTTGAGTTCTACCAGCAGCCGGTCTGCCACCACCAGATCCGCTGTGTACACCCCAACGTGCCTGCCTTTGTACACCACTGAGAAGGGTGCCTGGATAGCGGTCGGAAGATCGCGGAGCTTGAGTTCTTCGAGTAATGCCCGCTCGTAGACTTTCTCGACGAATCCCGAACCCAGAACGTTGCTGACCTCGTAGGCTGCACCGATGACTGTTTCTACCAGCACTTCTAAAGAGGCGCGCTCTTCCCCATCCGCTTTCTCCCGGTTCGGCTGCTTAGACCATTGCGTCATCGTGAGAACACCCGGAAAAAGGCCCTACCAGTGTGCCTCCGCCGGATGGGCGTCCATCTTGATACGGTCGGGTCACAGAGAAAGGAGGTCCCTGTGACCCATCTTCGAAAAATGATGCTGGAAGAGCTCCAGCGTCGGAATTATTCTCAGACTACCGTAACTTCGTACGTTAAAACCGTGGAGGAGTTCGCCCAGCATTTCCATCGGTCGCCGGATCAGCTCGGGCCAAACGAGATTCGGGCCTATCAAGTGTTCTTGCTCGAGGAGAGAAAGCAGGGCGTGCGCACAGTTGGCAATCACACGGCGGCACTGCGTTTCTTCTTTTGCAAGACGCTGAGGAGAAACTACCCCATAGAGGAAGTGCCGTATCCGAGAGCGCCCCGGCGCTTGCCGATTATCCTCACGCAGGAAGAAGCGGTCCGGCTCATTGACTCCGCCAGCAATCTGTTCCATCGCGCCATGCTCATGACGCTCTACTCGACCGGCGTGCGTCGCGCCGAACTGTGCCACCTCAAGGTAGAGGACATTGACAGTGAACGGATGGTGGTCCATATTCGCCACGGCAAGAGGAATCGCGATCGCGATGTGCCTCTCAGTCCGAAACTGCTGGAGACCCTGCGCGAGTATTGGCGCTGGATGCGGCCGAAGACGTATCTGTTTCCGGGAACAGAAAACGGCTGGCGCGCCGATAAGCCGATTACGCCGAAAGTGCTCTGGGAGGCTTGCCGAGAGGCGGCCCAGCGTGCCGGTATCACCAAAGCGGTGCGCCCCCACTTGATACGGCACTCATTCGCCACGCACTTGCTGGAAGCAGGAGCGGACTTGCCCACGCTGCAGTTGCTGCTTGGTCACTCCGACCTCAAAGCCACATCCATTTACCTGCATCTCTCCGAGCGTCATCTGAAAGCGGCGGGCACGCCGCTCGACAAACTGGAACTGTCCGGCCCTGAAAAAGTAAAGCGCTCACGCAAGCTGCATAAGAGATGAATCAGCCACCTTTCGAGGTGGCCGATATCATCTGTGTGGCGGGCAAACGCTTCATCGAAAAGAATCGATCCTGGTTGAGCTGGCAGCATCTCCGTGTGCTGCGAGCCATCGAGCGCTGTCGCAGTGCTGCGCTCGGCGGCCATCTGGATCAGTGTTCTCGCTGCGGCCATCAGGCCATCTCCTATAACTCATGCCGAAACCGCCATTGCGCAAAATGTCAGACCAATGCTCGCGACAAGTGGCTGGCTGCTCGCGAAAAGGAATTACTGCCGGTGCGCTACGTGCACGTGGTCTTCACACTCCCGCACCAGCTTTCTCGTCTCGCTCTGTCCAATAAGAGAATTGTCTACGATCTTCTGTTTCGGGCTAGCGCCGCAACGCTGCTGGAAATAGCCGCGGATCCCAAGCACCTCGGTGCTGAGATCGGTTTCATGAGCGTGCTTCACAGTTGGGGGCAAACTGTCCTGCACCATCCGCATATCCATTGTGTGATTCCAGCAGGCGGTCTTTCCCTCGATCATCAACGCTGGGTTCGCCCACGCTATCGGTTCTTCCTGCCGGTAAAGGTACTCAGCCGCGTCTTTCGCGGGAAGTTCACCGCCGGGCTGAAGAAAGCTTTCCGCAAAAGAGAGCTGAGCTTCCCCGGCGCTCTTCAACCTCTTGCGGAAGAGCCTGCATTCCGCTCTTTCCTTCGCTCGTTGTTCCGTCAAGACTGGGTGGTGTACGCGAAGCCGCCTTTCGGCGGTCCGCAGCACGTGCTGCATTATC
>JBAUZG010000118.1:0-4535 GCA_049585195.1 Bryobacteraceae bacterium
GGACAGGGACAATGAAAGTTGCACAAATCAGTAAGCCGGGCGGCGATTTTGAATTGGTCGAGCGCGAGATTCCGCAGCCAGGAGCCGGACAAGTCCGCGTAAGAGTGGAAGCGTGCGGCATCTGTCACAGTGACGTGCTCGTGAAGGATGGTCTGTGGCCAGGGCTGCAATATCCGCGGGTGCCGGGGCATGAAGTCGCGGGTCGTGTCGATGCCCTCGGCGATCGCGTCACAAACTGGAAACAGGGCGATCGCGTTGGCGTCGGATGGCATGGTGGCCACGATTTCGTTTGCGACCAATGCCGGCGCGGCGACTTCGCAATGTGTGCGAATCGGAAAGTGACCGGTATCGATTTCGACGGCGGCTACGCCGAATACATGGTTGCACCGGCGGAAGCACTCGCTGCGATTCCAGATGAGTTACCGGCGGAAGAGGCTGGACCATTCATGTGCGCGGGTGTTACGGTCTTCAACGCGTTGCGCAATTCCGGAGCGCGCGCCGGCGATGTTGTCGCGGTGCAAGGCATTGGGGGACTCGGACATCTAGGCGTGCAATACGCGCGCAAAATGGGGTTCGAAACTGTGGCGCTTGGCCGCGGGAAAGATAAAGAATCACTCGCGATAAAACTCGGCGCACATCATTACATTGATTCGGACGCTGTGGATCCAATTGCGGAATTGAAGAAACTCGGCGGCGCGCGTGTCATCCTGGCGACGGCACCGAGCGCAAAAGCAATCTCCTCGGTGGTGGACGGTTTGGGAGTAGATGGAGACTTGCTCGTTCCTGCGGCTCCGAACGATCCCTTGAGCACCAGTGTGATGCCGCTGATAATGGGACGCCGACAAATCTCCGGTTGGTATTCCGGCACGGCGCGCGATTCACAAGACACGCTGAAGTTCAGCGCGCTGAGCGGCGTACACCCCATGATCGAGAAATATCCACTGACTGAGGTTGCGGCCGGCTATAAACAAATGCACAGCGGGAGAGCACGATTTCGCGTGGTTCTTAGTATGCGGAATTAATAGAAATGCGCACCGACATCCTTCCCGGAGCTATCTGCCCAGACTGTGAGCCCACCGATCGCACTGGCGCTCGGCGAAAGCTCTCGACGATATCGAAATGATCCGGCGCCTTCACTGCGTCTTGTTTTCAAGCAATCGCGTGGGCAATACTGAACCATGCGTTACACGACCGTCGCCGCAATCTTGGCTTGCTCGGTAGCAGGAGCTGCCTCGCTCGATTCAAATGACCGGCAGCTCGCGCACGACGTCCTCAAGCAGCTCATCGAGATCAACACGACTCATTCGGTTGGCAGCACGACCCTGGCTGCACAAGCCATGGAGGATCGTTTGCTTGCGGCGGGGTTTCCCAAACAGGACATGACTATCCTGGGGCCAAACGACAAGCGCGGCAACCTGATCGTACGCTATCGCGCGGCAAATCCAACGCACAAGCCGATCTTGATCATCGCCCACCTCGATGTGGTCGAGGCGCGCCGTGAGGACTGGACGACAGACCCGTTCCAGCTTCTCGAAAAGAACGGTTATTTCTACGGTCGCGGCACGCAGGATATGAAAGCCGCCGATGCCGGCCTCGTGACAGATTTTATCCGTCTCCGCCGTGAGCGCTATAAACCTGATCGCGATATGATCCTTGCCCTCACAGCCGACGAAGAGGGCGGAACGTCCAATGGCGTCGACTGGCTACTGAAGCATCACCGCGACCTGGTCGATGCTGAGTACGTCCTGAATCCCGACTCGGGCGGCGTCTACACCGATCATGGCAGGCCGGTGGATGTGGAGATGGAGGTCACCGAAAAGCTCTACGCCACTTTCCAGGTCCGCGCGACCAATCCAGGCGGTCACAGCTCGTTACCCGTTCCGGACAACGCCATTTATCGCGTCGTCGACGCCCTCGCTCGCCTCGAACGTTCGCCTTTCCCCGTCGAGCTCAACGCGGTTACGCGTGCCTATTTCGCCAAACTCGCGAGCGCACCCGAACAGACGGACCGTGCCGATATGCAAGCGATGCTGCAAACGCCTCCGGACGCTGCTGCCGTCGCGCGCCTTTCGCGTCAACCGCAGTACAACTCTCTCTTGCACACTACCTGCGTTCCAACCATGATGCAAGCCGGGCACGCCGAAAACGCGCTGCCGCAGAGCGCCGTCGCAACCGTCAATTGCCGCATTCTGCCCGGGCACTCGGCCGAAGAAGTGCGTCTGGGTTTGGTCCGCGTCTTCGCCGACTCGCAACTCATTATCCGCTATATGGATGTTGCAACCGGCGAGCCCGTCGATCATGCCCCCGACAAAATGACGTTCGCCCCAGTCCTGCCTCCGCCCGCCGTCATCGAACCGCTCGAACGCATCGCTAATGATATGTGGCCAAGTGCGCCTGTTATCCCCGAAATGGAAACCGGTGCATCGGACAGTATCTACACGATCGCGGCCGGTATCCCTAGTTATGGTGTCTCCGGTCTTGCCATCGATCGAAACGACATCAGAGCCCACGGCAAAGACGAACGCCTCCGCATGGATTCCTACTATGACGGCGTGGAGTTCTATTACCGCTACCTCAAAGCGCTCACATGGCCTAAGGCAGATCGATAGGCATGTCAGCATAAGGGCCGCCTTTCTGACCGCCAAAACTTCTTGCGACTGGGAAAGGGATTCATCCGACGAGCTGGGGCGCTCAGCACCGTCACTTTGCGAAGTCGCGAGCCACACGTTACTCAAGTCCTGGGTCGTCGGCCATCTGGACAGAACTCGTCTTGGGGTCGATAGATCCGCCCTGGTCGGCTTTTGTCCACAAATTGTGCCTAGGTTACACGCCAACCGTCAATTGGCAGAGGCTCCGATCCGTCACAGTCTCAACGGATCCCCGACAAGTCGACCATACTGCCGAAATGACAAGATTTAGAGGAATCGGTCGAAGACTTCATCGAGCCGCGCATCGCCGGTTGGATACATGGACCGGTTCCAGGGACTACCGGCTTGGAGAAGCGTTTCGACGACATGGGCGAAATCGCCTTCCGGATGACGCTTAGCAACGACGCAGTCGTGGATCGCGTAGCCTAGCGGGGTGACATTGTATCGCGGGTCAACCACATCGACCGGGTGCCCGCGTGAGATGAGGAGATCGACAAGAGCGGCGTCCCCGGACCAAGCGGCGTTATGGAGTGGGGAGTACCCGTGGCTCGATTCTGTATGCGCGATGGGAAAGCCGAGATCGAGCATCAGGCGAACCGCTTCATAGCTTGCGTTCGTCTCCCAGCAGTACCGCGGCAGAAGTTCGAGATCGACGCTAGGCAGGCTGGCAACAACGTCAGGATGTTTGCTTGCGATGGCCTCGGCTTCTTGACGCCGGGCAAGGACACAGCATACGAGCAGACGGGTTTGCACATCGCTGTTTTCAAAAAGGAAATCAAACAGGCGTCCATGGCCCTTTAACAGCGCTATCTGGTGCGGGTATGAATTGAAGGCAAGAGTCCACTGAAGTATGGTCCCCCCGCGGCCAAGATGCCCGATAGGTGGAAAGTCGGGCAAGCGGCCGATGCGGCGCGAAACCCAGTCGCGATTCTGCGCGATAAGTCGGGCGGCGAGAACCTCATCGCCGAGCGCAGCAGCAAGGAAGATATCCGGGGTTGCTCCCCGCGCCAGTAGGTACCTACAAACTTCTGAGGCTTTGCCGATGCGCCATTGGGCCGGAGTGGAATCGTGATCGTCGTCGCGAGCATCAATGTCGGCGCCGCGATCAAGGAGGACCTGCGCGGTAGCAATATCGCGTGCGAAATGAAGCGGCGTACAACCGTCACCGCCTTTGGCATGGATCGCGACGATGCGATTCTCGCCGTGTTTCTGCCCCACCTCTTCAACAGGCATTGGCCGGTACGGATCGAACGGCGGGCTACTCGTCGATTGAACGTCGCCGGTTCCAATGTACGAGTGGCCGACAATCTGGGAGCTAACCGGAAACTAAACACATCGTTGTTACCGCAGACCAATCGACGACTATTTTTGAAGGGCCGCCCAAACCCTCTCGAACCGCGGACACGACCGAAGCCGGACGTTCATAGGGAATTATGTGGCCGCTCGCAGGCACGACAATCTGCTTTCCTCGCGTGGAAAGACGGGCTTCCTCGGCCTGTAGAACGTTGATCCACATCTCGTCCTGCCTATCCGATTCCTCCCTGCTGAGCAGGGGGTCGGGATCATAAGGTTTGCCAGCCGTCAACACAATCAGCGGTCGGTCACGCAAATTGCCAAACGAACGAACCCGATCCCAGCTTGCGGAGTCCGCTGCGTTTTCTCCCATCCCGGCGTCCTCCGACCGACGATCCAAGTACAGGAGTTCCTCCCTCAGCTCTTTCGGAACCGACGCGTGTCCGTCCCAACCAGCCGCCGTCTTCAAGCGATTGATTCCGAGGTGAATCCGCAAGGGCGACAAAATTCGATCTAGCAATGCATCTCTCTGATCTACCGCGCTGAGGGAAACGGTGGGGGTCACGCAAGGTACCAAAAATCTGATACCCAGCT
>JBAUZG010000119.1:0-10454 GCA_049585195.1 Bryobacteraceae bacterium
GATTTATCGCGAGCGCAGCTTCGGCTTCGGCGACCGCTTCTTTAGGTTGATTGAGGCCATCGTACGCTTTGGACGCGAGCAGGTGCCATTCGCCGGTTTGCTTGTCCGAAGGAGAAGATGCTTCTAAAGCACGCAACGCGTTTTGATAATCGCCACGGCGCAACAGGGTGTTGACGGAGTCGAGGTCCGCTTTGGCGGCCTGGAACAAAAACGCAATGACGAGGAGGGCCGCCCAAAACATGGTCCGATTTTAACGCCGCCAATGCTTATTCGTATCGTACGCTTATTCGTATCGCAACGCCTCGATCGGATCTATTCGCGAAGCTTTCCTTGAAGGCAAGAACCCGGCCAGGACGGATGCGAGAATCAATACTAGCGCGGCAGCAAACAGCATGAACGGATCGCGAGAATCTGCTCGATCCAATGTGTCAACAACCGAATGAGACCAGTGGCCAGCGCGAGACCGGCTAACATTCCGCTAGCTACAGGAGCCGACGTTGACAGAAGAACAGTCCAGAGCACATCGCTTTGCCGCGCGCCGAGCGCGAGCGAAAGCGCAGCCGCAATCGTAAACCCCGGACTCTTCCACAATTGACGCAAAGCATAACGGAGATCGTTTACAAAGCTCATGTAAAAGGCCCGTCTCTTAGTTAAGCGTCGCCAAGGCCGCCCCTAGCTTTGGAGTAAATAATGCGGCGCCTTGCCGGTTCAAGTGGAAGCCGTCGCGAAACAGTGTCGCCGGCCATGCGCCATTCGGAACAGGATCGAGCACAGTAACTCCTGCCTCGTTGGCTCCTGCTATTACCGCCTGCTCCGCACTCGCAAAAAATCCCGGTGGAATCGCGAACACAAATTTTGCGCCATACGCTCTCGCGGTCTCGCGCGCTGCGGCCAGCCTTTGACGGCTGAGTTCGGTTGCAACGTTGTCGGGAACCGGCTTCGGGCCCCCGATGGCCAAGCCATGCAAAAAACCGGCATACGCAGGCATCGCTCTGCCTAAGACAAAGTTGCGCAGATTATTTCGCCCCGCCCAGAACAAGCTATAACGCGCTAAATACAGGCTGCTGATTTGCGTGCGGCTTAAGTGAAGCTCGCTTGAAAGCGTCATAATGTCGCTCGTATTAAAGAGATAGAACGCCGAATAGTCGCCGCGAATATCGGTCGCGATCACGTGCGTTGGCCCCAACAGAAGCATCACCAAATCGGGCCGCGATCCGTCGGCAAACAACCTTCGCAATCCATATTCCCAATCCAGAAAGTGTGTACTTTCGATGGTGAATCGCGTAACGCGGAGTCGCGAAGGCAACGACTTTCTCAAGGCACTCATATCGACGTCCTCAAGCAATAAGGAGTTGCCAAGAAGGAGAACGGAGGTGTGCGCCGACTCGTGGCGAATGCTCAGAGCCTCGGCATGCTCGAACGCGGTCCGGCTTTCGATGGCGCTAATTCGTGAGAACCCTATTCGGGTTGCTGCCTCGATCGCACCCAGCGCCACCAGCCCGAGCGTGATCGTCCCGAAAATGAGCCGGCCGCTGACCCGCCGCTCTGTTCGGGGATGGACGGCCGCTTCAGCGCCGGCGTCAGAATTGGAAATAGATGAACGCATTCGTATCCGTTGCGCCGAATAGAACGGTCAGAGCCATTAGACCCGTCGCGCTGGCCAAACCATACACAGGCCGGTTCTGAAAAAGATATTCCTCATCCCTCGACTCCAGCCGCAGATCCATACCAATCGTCAGAATCGCCAATCCGCACATGAATTCTAAAGCCGGAAGAAGACTCACGTCCCACGCTAAATGTCCGAATCCACTTATTACATGCAGTGCCTGACCGATCGATAGCGATCGAAAGAAAATCCACGCGATTCCCACAACAGCCAGAGTTGCGGCGCGTGAAATCGCTTTCGCCACCGGCCGTGACAACGGCCAACGAGCGTTTTCAGTGAAGAGGCGTTCCACCGCCAGCCAGAACCCGTGAATTCCGCCCCAAACAATGAACGTCCAATTCGCGCCATGCCAGAGGCCTCCCAACAGCATGGTCACAAGCAGGTTCAACAGCGTGTGTACTCGTCCTCCTCGATTGCCGCCCAAAGGAATGTATAGATAATCGCGAAGCCATGTGCTGAGCGAAATGTGCCAGCGGCGCCAGAAATCGCGAACGCTCGCCGCCAGGTAGGGCTGCCGGAAATTCACGACGAATTCAAACCCCATCAGCTTCGCGCTGCCCCGAGCTATGTCGGTGTACCCGCTGAAATCGCCGTAAATCTGAAACGCGAACGCAAACGCAGCGATGAAACTCGGTAAGAATCCGTAACCGAGTCTTCCGCGAAAGGCGGCATTGGCGAGGGTGGCGCAGTTGTCGGCAATCACGCACTTGCGGAAAAGGCCAAATGCGATCAACATCATGCCGTCGAAGAACATAGTTCGGTCGAAACGGCGCGGACGCCGCACCTGCTCGAGCAGATGATGCGGACGCTGAATCGGTCCAGCAATTAGATGCGGAAACAGGCTCACGAACAGCGCATAATCGGCAAACGATCGGGCGGGCTCTTGCTTTCCTTTATAAACATCGACGATATAGGCGATCTCCTGGAACGTGTAAAACGAAATGCCCGCGGGCAGAATCAATTGAATGAGCGGCAGCGGCAGGCCATGCAAACCCAGCATTTCCGCGGCGTTCTTAAATGACTGCACGAAGAAGCCTAGATATTTGAACACGCCCAGAAAACCGAGATTGACGCTTAACGACACAATCAGCCAACGTTTTCTGGCCGAATGCTCAGCCGATTCGCCGATTTTCCGTCCGGCCCAGAAATCGACTGTCGTCGAAACGATCATCAAGCCCAAGAATCGCCAATCCCACCAGCCGTAAAAAAAGTAACTCGCGGCCAGAAGAAACCGGTTTTGGGACCTCCAGCCGAGACGCCAATATACGGCCACAATCACACTCAGAAAGCAGAAATACACGGGCGTGTCGAATAGCATGGGTTGGTTCTTTGGCCCTCTGCGACTTGGCTCGACTTACCGCACCAGCTCCGCGAGTATCGCATCGTGGTCCGAGGCATGAGTGCCGCGAACTACAGCGCCTTGCTCGACGCGCCACGGACCTCTATAGAAGATCCAGTCGAGGTAGCCGACCAGGACGTGCGTCCGCTCCACCTTTTCGCCTAACACGCTGCGAAATCCTTGCTGTTCAAGCGAGTGCAGAAGTTCAAACGGGTGGTATTTCGAATTGAAGTCGCCGCCGATTATGGCCGGCGTTCCTGCTGGATAGCGCTTCAGATCGGCTAAGACTTCGTCGAGCTGAGCCGACTGTATTGCGCCTCCACTTCTGCTTTCTAGGTGCACATTGTAAACAACCACTATAGTGCCGCCGATTGAAATGTCGGTAACCAAGGCAATTCGGCCGCCCAGACGGCGCTGAAAGAATGCCGTGTCGGGAATCCATTTGTGCGGTTGCCACCAACTCGATTGATGCTGGAACCGAAGGATGCGGGTCTTCACAATGGGCCAGCGGCTCAAAGTCGCCTGGCCGTGGTACGCAGGATGTCCGTCAACGCTTTGGCTCAATTCCTGAAACTCGACGCCGAACGCGTAGTTGTAACCAAGTTTCTCGGCCAGATCACGGGCGACGTTACGGTCGTGAGTCCGCCGGTCGCCATCGTCAACTTCTTGTAACAGGCAGAGCTCGGGCTTACTTTCCTCGAGCTCGGCGACGATGCGATCGAACTTATAGCCCCGGTCGATATTCCAGGTAGCGAGCCGCAGGTCGCGACCTGCCGGCATTGCTGGCGCATACGAACCTGTGATGGGCGTGGTGAAGGCGCTCTCGTTTGTGTTGGGTTTTGAAGGCGAGCCCCAGATACTTCCCGTCACAGCCACGAGCAAGCCTAGCCTCCTTAGGAGCCGTCGCACCTTCTTAGGCGAAACCGACAAACGCTGGGCTACCCGCGAAACTTTTCGGTTTTCCCGTTCCCACACTTTCGACACCAGGAAGGCTTCAAATTCTTCTACTACGTGTTGGAGGCTCTTGCCGTCGACCACTCCTTCCGACCAGGCGCGCAGGTTCGGATCAAGCCGGCTTCCGCGCAGGATTTTCTCCCGCAATCTCTGTAAATCGTTCCACAACGCTCCGTGCCTGTCGGCGCTTAGATATTCTTCCGCGCGATCGATGCTTGATCTCGCCAGTTCGGCGTTGTTGAAGAACCCATTCAGCAGCACCATGCCCTGACACGTGTAGGCTCGCGCCAGTATCCGGCGGCTCTGCGTATGTTCTGCAAGATCCACTGCCTCCCGCGCGCAGTCGTACGCCAGCTGGGCAAACCGGCTAGGTCCCTCTTTCTCGCCTATCTGATCCTCATACCTTGCGTTCGAAATCATCGCCTGCGCGATACGGGCACGGCACATCAGTAGGTAATCGGTTTTCGCCGTGCCCAGATCGAACGCTTTCGCTGCCGCCTCGTCGGCCTCGTCCAGGTGCCCTAGGTCGTGATAAATCTCCGAAAACCCGATCTGCACGTTTCCCGAGCCATGATGACTCGGGAAGCGCCGGTAAATCTCATCCGCCTCAACTAGCTCCGCCTGCGCTTCTTCGAGCAGTTGTCTCATCCGCTCGAGTTCTCTGGCCTTGTCTCGATTCCGGTCCAGATCCGTTTCCGTGCCCCGGCCCTGCCGCCGCTCCAGGTCGGCATCCATTCTTCGTCTCAGCTCGTCCGCGAGTAGGCGCTTTGCCTTCGCAATGTTCGCGAGCGACCGCGCATAATGCCCCTCAAGTGCAGGCCTGTGCCGGAACAGATCGAGCGAGGCCTCGAAATATCGAATCGCATGCTCGTACCGGCCCTCACGCCGCGCGATGCGGCCGTACGCCGATTGTATGTTTCCGAGCGTAATGAAGTCGTCCGTGTCCCGTAGTGCCGCTTCGGCTTCCTGCAGTACACGAACTGCCTCCTTGATCCCGCCCTTCTGAAACAACAGCCAGCTTTCCTGCGTTTGTATCACCGCCCGCAGCGCCGGAAGGCCGATCGATGCGGCGAGGTCCCGCGCTTTTTGCGCGAATTGAAGTGCCGAGTCGTATTCACCTGCCTGCCGCAACACGCGCGCCTTCCAGAAATTCGCCAGCGCAACCACTTTCTGATCGGGCAGGTCGCTACCAATCGCGAGGATAAAGTCGAGATGATTCATTGCGCCCGGCGCATTTTCCTGGCGCATTGCCAACTTCGCCTGGGCAAGGCGGACCTGCACATATTCCGCCAGCGGAACCTCTACCAGCAGGTCCGGCTGGAACCGGGAAAGAGCCGACTTCAGCGCCCCGCCATCCTCAAAACCGGCGTCGACCCACTCGGCCACAATTCCAGCAATGTAGCCGGCGCCCGGCGTGCCCGGTTCCGTTTCCGCCAGCGCTGGCCAAACCTGGGACAGAAGCTGCGAGCCCTCTTCGATCCGCCTCGTCTCAAGCGCTGTGGTGAGTTGGCGGATTAAGTCAGGAATCGCCGAATCATTGGGTCGCTGCATCTAATAGGAGTGTAAGGCCGTGCGGACAACTAGTCCAAATTGGACTACTTCGCTTGAAACTCTTGGCCTACCAGCGAGACACTGGCTTCATGCGTCATCGCCGAAGGGGAACGGCCGCGGTGATTCTTCTGGGTTTACCCGGATCAGGCAAAGGAACCCAAGCCCTTAGGTTGTCCGAAGCACTGGGGGTCCCAACTCTCTCGACGGGCGAAATGCTTCGGCGCGAGGCTGATGCCGGAACGCGCCTGGGGCAGATGGTCCGCTCCTTTCTGGATCGAGGCGTGCTAGTGGGCGATGAGTTGGTGAATGAGGCGGTGTGTACCCGCCTGCGGAAGCGCGACTGCGCCCGAGGGTTCGTTTTGGACGGCTACCCCCGCACGGTCGCACAGGCGCAATTCCTGGATCAGTGCTTGAAGGAACTGGGTTTTTGGCCTCCTCGCGTTCTGTGGCTCGATGTTTCGGCCGAGGATATAACGGCTCGGCTCTTGAATCGCCTCGAATGCCCCGCATGCGGCCGGACGTACAGCATCATCGGCAATACCCAAGCCAGAATCTGCCAGACAGACGGAGCCGCTCTCAGACACCGAGCGGACGATAACCCTGACGTAATCCGAGAGCGACTGCGGCAATACGAACTGAACACCGCACCGCTCCTGGATCATTATTCGGCATCCATGCTCCACCGCATCGCCGCTGACGGAACGGCGGAAGATGTTGCCCAGCGCTTGCGCGAAATCGTCGGAAACGGCTCCGTGACCCTATCGCTCCGAGCCGCCGCCGCGCCGCGTCTCTCGTGCGCCGCCAGCCAATAGCGTGTGCACCCTTCTATTGACACCTCGCCTTTTGTTCTGGTATTTTTGGAAGGTTTGGCGAGTTGAATTCTTGTGCTCGAACGTACTAATCCGTCCGGGAGCGGTACCGAGAGCCAGCGGCCCCGCTGTTGGGGTGGTAATCAGCCTTGCCCGGTTGTGACGCCACTCGGCATGGGCCCGATCTGAAGCAAGTGCCCTCGCGGTTGAGGCCGGTGACATACAATATACCGGTCTTCTAGTTTTAACTCTTGTGCAGCCGGGACTCCCGAGCCTGCTCATAAACGCCCTCAAGGGGTTACAAACTTTTAGGATTTTTTGGATTCGCTTCCTCGCGCGCACGCCGCTGTGCGTGGCGCTCGGTAACGCGGTAATCAACGTTCTGCCTTTTAGAGAGGAAATTCGTGCCGACGTTTAATCAGCTCGTGCGCAAGGGCCGTAAAGCGACCCGATATAAGACGGCGAGCCCCGCTTTGCAAGCTTGCCCGCAACGCCGCGGCGTGTGCACGCGCGTGTACACCACTACGCCCAAGAAGCCGAACTCGGCTCTACGCAAAGTGGCCCGCGTGCGACTGACCAATGGGATCGAGGTGACGACGTATATTCCAGGCGTCGGGCATAACCTGCAGGAGCACTCGATCGTGCTCATTCGCGGCGGCCGCGTCAAGGACCTTCCCGGCGTTCGCTATCACGTCGTGCGTGGAACGCTCGATACCGCCGGAGTGGCGAATCGCAAGCAGGGCCGCTCGAAATATGGCGCTAAGCGGCCGAAAGGCGGCGCGGCAGCGGCGCCGGCCAAAGGGAAAAAATAAGAACTGAGCCGGAAGCGTAAGCGACCGGTTGACGCAAGAACGAAGGAAGACTTAACGGAGAGAGATGCATGCCTCGTAGAAGACGGCCGGAGCCTCGCGAAGTGCTGCCGGACCCGATCTATAACTCGACGCTTGTCGAGAAGTTTGTGAATTCGATGATGTGGGACGGGAAAAAGAACACGGCCGAGCAGTTGTTCTACCAGGCGATGGACAAAATCCGCGACCGGTCGGGCGACGATCCGCTGAAGCTGTTCAAGAAGGCGGTCGAAAACGCCAAGCCGGTGCTCGAAGTGAAGACACGCCGGGTTGGCGGCGCAAACTACCAGGTTCCGGTCGAAGTGTCGCAGAACCGCCGCACTAGCCTCGCCCTCCGCTGGATCATCGGGAACGCTCGCGGCAGGCCCGAAAAGGGTTTCGCCGAAAAGCTCGCCAATGAACTAAATGATGCCGCCAATATGCGAGGAGGAGCCGTAAAGAAGAAAGACGATGTGCACCGGATGGCCGAAGCAAACAAGGCCTTTGCGCATTATCGCTGGTAGGGAGCCGGAAGCGTAAGCGACCAGGTTCTTGAGCTTGAGAGTGGATTAAAGATTTATGCCCCGCACCGTTCCGCTTGAAAAAATGCGAAACATCGGCATCATGGCTCACATCGATGCCGGTAAAACGACAACGACAGAGCGCATCCTCTATTACACCGGCCGTACGCACAAGATCGGCGAGGTGCATGAAGGCACCGCCACGATGGATTGGATGGCGCAGGAGCAGGAGCGCGGCATCACGATTACCTCGGCAGCGACCACCTGCCAGTGGCGCGACATTACCATTAACATCATCGATACTCCAGGGCACGTGGATTTTACGGCCGAGGTCGAGCGCAGCCTGCGCGTTCTCGATGGCGCTTGCGCGGTGTTTGATGCGGTCGCGGGCGTTCAGCCGCAATCCGAAACCGTATGGCGGCAAGCGGACAAATATGGCGTCCCACGGATCTGCTTTATCAATAAGATGGACCGGGCGGGCGCGAACTTCTTTTATTCCGTTCAGACCATCGTCGACCGCTTGAATGCGCGGCCCGTGCCGATTCAGATTCCCATCGGCGCGGAAGATCAGTTCAAAGGCGTTGTCGATATCGTCAAAATGAAGGCGCGTATCTGGCGCGATGAGACGCTGGGCGCGCAATTCGACGATGTCGAGATTCCCTCCGATCTCGTCGAGCAGGCCAAAGAATATCGCCTGAAGCTGGTCGAGGCCGTGGCCGAGTCGGACGACGCTCTGCTCGAGAAATACGTCGAAGGGAAGGCCATCACCGAGCAGGAACTCGCTGCCGGCATCCGCAAGGCCACCATCGCGCAGAAAATTTTCCCGGTGATCTGCGGCTCGTCGTTCAAAAACAAAGGCGTTCAAAATCTGCTCGATGCCGTCGTCGATTACCTCCCGTCGCCGCTCGATATTCCGCCTGTCAAAGCCATTTCGGCCGACAATCCGGAGGAGACCGTCGAGCGCAAGGCTTCCGACAGCGAGCCTTTTTCGGCGCTGATCTTCAAGATCATGACCGATCCGTTCGTCGGCCAGCTCTGCTTCCTGCGCGTCTACTCGGGCAAACTGAATTCGGGCGATACCGTCCTGAATTCCAGCAAAGACAAGCGGGAGCGCATCGGCCGCTTAGTGAAAATGCACGCCAACAAGCGCGAGGAAATCAGCGAGATTCTCGCGGGCGACATCTGCGCGGCGGTCGGTTTGAAACTGGTTTCAACGGGCGACACTATCTGCGACGAAAAAGCTCCGGTGCTGCTCGAATCGATCGATTTCCCGGCTCCCGTGATTCAAGTCGCCATCGAGCCGAAGACCAAGGCCGACCAGGAGAAAATGGGCCTCGCGATCAATAAGCTCGTGAACGAAGATCCCACTCTGCAGGTGTCGACCGATGCCGAAACCGGACAGACCATTCTCGCCGGCATGGGTGAATTGCATCTCGAAATCATCGTCGATCGCATGAAGCGTGAATTCAACGTCGACGCGAATGTCGGTAAGCCGCAGGTGGCGTATCGCGAGACTATCCGGCAAATGGCCGAATATGATTACACGCACAAGAAGCAGACCGGCGGCAGTGGCCAGTACGCGCGTGTGAAGCTGCGCGTCGAGCCCGATCCGGAACAGAACTTCGAATTCGAAGACGAAATCAAGGGCGGCAACATTCCGCGCGAGTTCATTCCCGCGGTCGAGAAGGGCGTGGTTGAGTCGCTCGAAGCGGGCGTGCTCGCGGGCTATCCGATGAACAACATCAAGGTAACCGTCTATGACGGGGATTATCACGATGTTGACTCGTCGGAAATGGCGTTCAAAATCTGCTCGTCCATCTGCTTTAAGAGAGCCTGTGAGCACGCCAAGCCGGTTCTGCTCGAGCCGGTGATGCGGGTCGAGGTCACGGTGCCCGAAGAGTATATGGGGCCGGTGAACGGCGATCTCATTTCGCGGCGCGGGCGCCTCGAAGGCACGGAGATCGCGGGCAGCACGCACATTATCAAGGCGATGGTTCCGCTGTCGGAAATGTTCGGCTATGCGACCGACATCCGGTCGAAGACGCAGGGCCGAGGCAGTTTCACCATGCACTTCGGACAGTACGAGGAGGTGCCGCGGAATCTGGCGGAAGAGATTATTAACCGCAGTAAAGGCGTAGCGAAATAATATGTCGTTCACAGTGGAGCGAACGGGAAAGGCATAACGAACATGGCGAAAGAGAAATTTGACCGGAGCAAGCCGCACGTAAATATAGGAACGATCGGGCATATCGATCACGGGAAGACAACCTTGACGGCGGCTATCACCAAGACGCTGTCCAAGCACAATCCCAAAAACAAGTTCCGGAGTTTCGATTCAATCGATAACGCGCCGGAAGAGAAAGCGCGTGGAATCACGATCGCGGTGTCGCACGTGGAATACGAGACGGCGAACCGGCACTACGCCCACGTAGATTGCCCTGGGCACGCCGATTACATCAAGAACATGATCACTGGGGCGGCGCAGATGGATGGGGCGATCCTCGTCGTCGCAGCCACCGACGGGCCAATGCCGCAAACCCGCGAGCATATTCTGCTGGCGCGTCAGGTGGGAGTGCCCTACATCGTGGTGGCATTGAACAAAGTGGACATGGTGGACGACGCCGAACTGCTCGAGCTGGTCGAGCTCGAGGTGCGGGAACTGCTCAAGAGCTATCAGTTTCCGGGCGACGATCTGCCGGTAGTGCGGGTGAGCGCGCTCGGAGCCTTGAACGGCGACGCAAAGTGGGAAAAGACGATCGACGAATTGATGGACAAGGTCGATCATTA
>JBAUZG010000120.1:0-2376 GCA_049585195.1 Bryobacteraceae bacterium
CTTCCAAAGCGATTTCGGCCCAGTCGCTGCGAAGTTTCAGGTGCAGCTCGTCGCGTTCCTTATCCAGAAGCAGAACACCACAGACCTGGCCCGGCTGGCCCGGCAAGGCAACGACCAAAGGTAACCATTCGGCAGCACGCTCCCGGTAATCACCGAAATTGATAACCCGGCCTGTCGCTGCCATTCCTATAGCGTATCGGTTACGGGCTTGAGGCGTAATAGCCTTTTCGCGCCCGAACCTTCACATTGGCCAAATCGACGACTACTTTAAGGTTGCGAAACGCCTTGCCGTCATCGTTTTGCGGAACATATCGAATGATATATTGCGTCGTCACCTCGCCGGCTACAGCAGCGACCGAGTGGTACATTCCCCGGGCCACGGCAGACGCGTACTCGCCCGTGCCGACCTTCAGAGCGTAATTGCCATCGTCGGAAGGCTGTGACAAATAACCTGACGTGTCCTTGTAGACGTTCTCGAGGGGGTAGAAAACGCGTCCACCCGTCTCTTCCGCCAACCGAACCAGATTCTGGTCGTAAATGTTATTGAAACCAAAGGCCGCCGTGCTGATACAGTAGATCGTTACCTGATTTTTTGCGGCAAGTTCTATCACCTGGTCGATCGTGCGCTTGCTGGCATCGTCATGGCCATCTCCGATGATGACCACAACGCGCCGTGGATCGATCGGCTCGCCCTGGACCAGTTTCCGATTGGTGCAGGACATGTAAATCGCGTCGAACAACGCTGAGCCGCTTCCGGGCTTCAGTTTTCGCAGTTTTTCGATTATATTTTCCGGATCGCTTGTGGTATTGGCTTGAAGCTCTGCATCCTGGCTATAGCTGATCAGATAACCGGAGAACTTCTTTTCGTCGGTCAGAAGCGTCTGAACGAGCTCGATCGCGGCGTCCTGATAATTCTTCCAATGCACCCTGCTGCTGGCGCTGAGGTCAATCAGAAAGCCGATCACCACTGGCTGGTTGCGCTCCCGCGTGAAAAATTCAATGTGCTGCAGTTTGTTGTCTTCGTAAACCTGAAAGTCCTTCTGATCCAGATCGGAAACAAATCGTCCTTTATCATCGGTGACGGTTACCGGGACAATCACTTCGTTCACATTGACGCGGATGGGCGGGGCAGTGGACCCGTTGTTCGGCGGATGGGCGTCGGTTGTTTTCGATGCGGCAGCGGCCGGCGGCGGCGGTGCCGTTTCAGATGCCGGCGCGGATGATGATGATGATTGCGCCAGCAGAAAGCCGGCGCATAGAAAGACCATCAGGCCCGCCAGCCTTTGAGGAAGCAGCGCAAAACAGACCCGGCGGCGCCACAACTCGTGCCCGTTGCGCTCAGAAGACCGCATGAAAGGATTTGCCTAGTTGAATTATAGCGACGAACCGGGAGCGCTCTCCGTTACTTTAGATTGCCTGAGCCGTGAAATGCCTTACTCCATCCGTCTTTCAATGGTTTATTTAAGCGATCGCAAACCGTCCAGGTACTCGCGCGGCACACGTACATTGCTGTCAATGCCGCGCCCCAACTGTACCCGGGGTTTCAAGGCGCCGTGAAAATCGGATCCCCCCGTGGGTATCAGTTCGAGCGACTGCGCGAGTGCCAGGTAATATTGCTGAAGATCGAGCGGCTGATCCGAATGGATCACCTCCAGGCCAATCAAGCCGCATCGCTTCAGCCGCTTCAGCATCTCGCGTTCTTCAACGCGCCCGGCAAGAGAGAGCCGGACCGGATGAGCGACCACGGGAATGCCCCCGCCCAGGCAGACAGCCTCGATCGCTTCCTCAGTTGTGGCCGACTGGCGCTCGACATAGCCAGGTGATTCTTCACCGAGGAATCGCCGGAACGCATCTTCGTGATCCCGCGCCACGCCCTTCTCAATTAGCAGATGGGCAATGTGCGGTCGCCCCGCGACGCTCTTGCCGATCCGTTCCACCTCTTCGAGCGTAATCGGCACGCCTATGTCCTGGAGAGACGTGATCAGCTTTTGATTGCGCTCTCTTCTCGAATCCTGTTGGGCCGTCAACCACGCCACAAATGGCTTGAAGGGCTCGCCAAACGGGAAATAGGCCAGCAAGTGCAGATTTCGCCGCGAGTTGCTGCCCGGCACTCGCGCATAAGTGTTCAGTTCGATGCCTCGCAGCAAGTCCAGTCCGATCTGTTTGGCATAGGGCTCGGCCGCCTCAAAACCGCCGAATGTTTCGTGATCGGTTATCGACAAAGCCTCAAGCCCGATCACCTGGGCTGCGCTCGCTAGTTCTTCCGGGGTGAAAGTGCCGTCGGAGGCGTTGGTATGCGTATGTAAGTCGACTAGGCCCGAAGGACCCGTGGTTCGCGTATCCACCCTATCTCGATTTCAGATTGACATCCGGATA
>JBAUZG010000121.1:0-1673 GCA_049585195.1 Bryobacteraceae bacterium
CCGATTTTCGACAAGATCCCGCCGGGCGGGGGCGGGCGCTTCGCGACAGTTCTCGATGATATCGAGCAATTCTGCCAAGCCTACCGCGAATCCCTTTTCGGCCCTCGCGATCTTCTGCCCGGAGAGGCGAGGTGATGGCGGATGCGTTCCCTGGTATCCTCTAAAGCAGATTTCGTCGACAACGACGAGTGACATCAGCCGAGAGCCTTTGGGACCCCGGCGTTTTGCCGTCATCTGCGCAACGCCGACGTTTTCGAAGCTCGTTCCATGCATCGAAGCAATCGTGTTTGCCGCTATTGCTAAACCGTGTGGACTCTTGAGGTCTATAGCCGGCTCTGCGCGGGTACAGAAGTACGGCTGATAATTCTAAGGCACCTCGCATTTCTAGCGCCCCCCAACTTCGTCTCTATTACAGCGGGCGCTATTTCGAATCATGTCTCTGCGTTCCCGGCCGCCTAAGCTGAGAGATCCTTCGTAGGACTGGTGCGGGTCCCGTTCCATTCGGCAAATCGTTACGCGATCCGGTGACGGCCAAACGTCACTTTCCGGCCCGACCGCCGCGTCGAGCCCAAACTTCGACAAATCGTCGACACCTCAGACACCGAAAACCCGCAAACGCTTTGGCGTCAATCGCATAACGCTAGAAGCCGGGCTGGCGCATTGCATGCAGTCGTAGGTTTTGATCGAAGGTTGAAAACACCATTAGTTGAAAACACCATTAAAGGAGTAAGACCGTATGACCCAAACCGCTGTTGCAGAACGAGGCAGCAAGCAAGCACCTGATAACACCGCAATTCGTCCATTTCACGTGAATGTTCCGGAAACCGAACTCGCTGAATTGCGCCGGCGCATCAACGCAACCAAGTTTCCTGAGCGAGAGACGGTTTCAGATGCAACCCAAGGCGTGCAGCTCGCCACGATGCAAGCGCTGGCGCGGTATTGGGCCTCCGAGTATGACTGGCGCAAAATCGAGGCAAAACTAAACGCCCTGCCGCAGTTCATCACCGAGATCGACGGACTCGACATTCACTTCATCCACGTCCGTTCCAAGCATGAAAATGCTCTGCCGCTGATCGTGACGCACGGGTGGCCCGGCTCGATCACCGAGCAGATGAAGATCATCGATCCGCTGACCAATCCCACCGCTCACGGCGGAAGTGCATCCGACGCGTTCGATGTCGTGATCCCGTCGATGCCCGGCTATGGTTTTTCCGGAAAGCCGACGACGACCGGGTGGGACCCCGCCCACATTGCACGAGCTTGGACCATGCTGATGAAGCGACTCGGATACACGAAATTTGTGGCGCAAGGCGGCGATTGGGGTGCGATCATCACCGAACAAATGGGTGTGCAGGCGCCTCCCGAACTGCTCGGCATTCACGTCAACATGCCCGGCGCGGTTCCGGCCGAAATTGACAAGGCGGCATCTACCGGTGCGCCAATGCCAGACGGTCTCTCACCTGAGGAAAAGCTCGCTTTCGAGCGGCTGCAATTCGTCTACAGCAAAGGCGTCGCCTACGGCTACCAGATGGGGTTGCGACCACAAACGTTGTACGGAATTGCGGATTCCCCCGTCGGCCTGGCCGCCTATTTTCTGGACCACGATGCGTGGAGCTACGCGCTGATCTCACGTGTCTTTCAGGGACAATCCGAAGGCCTCACGCGTGACGACA
>JBAUZG010000122.1:0-35291 GCA_049585195.1 Bryobacteraceae bacterium
GAATGAGGGTCAACACTTGTTGTATGCATTTGGCTACAAAGTTAAGGGCGAGCCGCGTTCTATTCCGATACAAGCCGTTACCGCTCGCCTGGAAAAAATCCTTGCGAAATTCCAAAAGCCTCAACGAGACTTCTGCGACTTCCTGCTGATGAAGCGGAATGAAGAATGTCACACGTGCGAAACCCCCTTTGAAGCCATGCGGGAGACAAACTGGCTACCTCAGTTCTACGAAGTGTGTCAGATTTTGAATGATCACCTCGACAAGAGCCTTGAATCCTTCTTCGACCAGGGCGAGAGCAATACAGCCGCGGAACTAATCCAGGCGAAAAACGCCGACAGGCGACGCGAGACTGCAGAAAAGATTCGCAGCCACTCGGCCGTGTTCTCATCGAAAGACGAAGAAACACAGAACGCCTTACGACGTGACCAGGAGATTGCAGCGAAGTCTTTGTTTGGCGAGCTTGCATGGGTCAAATGTCCTGCCTGCGCCTCGAGCGGTCGGTTGTCGGGTCGTCTTGAACGTGAATCGGATCCGATGTATAGAGATGGTGAGTTGGTAGTTGAGAAAACGTTCCTGGCAAGCACTTTCGTCTGCGGCGCGTGCGGACTTCAGCTACACAACATCGATGAGATACACGCAGCCGAGATCGAACCGCATTTCTCGATCGTCGAGGGTACCGATTTGCACGAGTTCTATGAGCCCGAGGACTTCATGGAATATATGAACATGTAAGCGGGCGTAGTTCTTTCAACAGCATCTCGCTGCCATCTATATCTGTGTCGCGCAGTCTAGCCGTTCTCAAACGAACTAGCGGTGCCGCGGCGAGATCGACTCCTGGATGGACCGCTGGGTTTCGTTTACCTCCCGCAGCTCGTCCTTCGTCGCCATGCGCTCCAGCGCACACTGGATCTCGCGATCGCGGCGTAAGCATAGCGAGGGACCATGGCTGCTCTTGCCTGTTGCAACAAGATTGCCCCGTATTCTCGGATGCTGAGGCGTTTATTAGGCCCACCTCTTGATCGCCGTCCTATTTGCATCCTTTAGATCGATTACGGGGCGCTACCAGACTGGCGAGAAGATGTTGGCCAGGCTCTTACCATCGCTGAACAAGGACATTTCGCCATCCTGACTAATTTTCAGGGCTACGCCATCCCCAGACGCGAACAGGGCGGCGCGAGTCCGTGCGCCTTCTGCGGCTGTTCGCGTTCGACCGGTCTGGAAAATGCAACCGATTCCTCTAACAATGCCCTTCGCATCGATTACGACTGCGCCGTCGAGTGCGGCAGCGTTGCGGACCAATCTTGGAGAGAGATAGCACAGCCGGCGGCCTACGAACAAGCGGGAGTATAAAGCCTCAACTGGCGAGGCGCTCGCGTGACTGTTGCGAATCAGACGGGCGATCATGTCCTCTGATGAGGACACGACAAGTAAGCCTCCAAGCCGATCCTCGCGAAGCGTCAATGCAATTGTGGTCATGTGCTGGGCAAGATGCCTGTGAAATCGTTTACCTTTGCGACCGCGGGCGCGTGTCAGCTGTGCGAATAGCTGATCTGCGAGACGCATAGCGGGATACACGCGCCAACCAGAGGGGTCCCATGAGAAACATATGCGCGCACCCATAGCGACGAGAACTTCGCCTTGTCTTGTCAGGATGGCGGTTACAGCCCCGTGACTGTAGGCATAATTCAAGGTCGACACTTGATCGAGCGGTCCGAGTACGCGGTCGGAGATTGCGTCGGCTGATCCAGAGTCGAGATCTATGACCTCGACGACCCGCCCATTGCCGAGGCAGCGTAGTAACAGTGTGCCACCTTTAAATAGAACCGCGGATTTCTTGGAGCTGAGAAACTCGCGGCCAAAATGCACAGCAGGTGTCTTTCGCTTGGGCCCACGCCTGGAATTGCCGAGGCAAACGGCAAGTTCTGGGATGCGACCTTCATAGCGCCGATGACTAAGCAAGCAGAGAGTCGATATTGCCTCCTCCAGCACGGCGGGGCTGACCGTTTTTCGATGAGCGAGACGAAGCGCGTTGAGAACAACTCGTATGACGACCGTGTGCCCGACGTTGCTCAGTAGCGTCACAGCAACATCGGCACTCTTGGCGCACAGGAGAGAGGCCATACAATCCGAATGGACCTCGGCAAGCAAGGTCGCAGAAGCATGCTCAAGCCAATCGTCAGAAGAAACGCCACTGGCTTTCACATGGAGTTTGAGAGAGCTGTTGAGGTAGGGCAATTGCACGAGCGAACCCTTTTCTGCTGAAGGCGCGAGGCTGTAGTGCGGCGAAACGTTACCAAGCAGCTTCAGGAGGTTCCAGTGGAACGATGCAGCAAAAGTGAGATACCCGAACCTGACCTGTGTGGAAGAGCTTCGGTACGTCGCATCAGTCTCAAACAGGTCTGCAAGCGGTTCGTAATACAACAGGTCATTCATCAGTCTGAGATTACTATTTGCCTGCGCTCTCGCCAGCCCATCGACGGCTATACGGCCCCGCGTACTTCAATGCCCCAGTTCAGTGGCGCGTGCTGCGGCGGATTACGCTATTGTGCGGTTACCAGTTCAAGTGACCGGATACTCGGTACGCGGCCATTTAGCGGGCTGAGGGCGGGCTTGTTTTCTGAGCTCGCCGGCCGCCCCGCGGCGGAAGGACGTCTGTTATCCTGCGGGATCGATGGCTACGAAAAAGAAGGTTCCGCGCACTGCAACATCTCGTAGAGTTTCCCCATAGGTCGGCGTCAGGGATGTACGCAACATCTTGATCGACTGCATTGGGATTCGTCGCAACGAAAGCAAAGCAAATCCAAGCGCGTCATGCCGATAACGACTTGCGCCAGCGACGAATGCACGATCCCGCCCCCAGTCAGCGACGAAGCCCTAAATCGGTTTAAGTTCGACGCCGGCAACGAGCACGAAGCCGATCGGATCGCGAAATACGTGGAGCGGCAGTGCAGCAAGGATAAAGAGCACGTCACCTACCTGGAGAAGGTAAAGACGGAGAGCGTTTTCGGGGCGAATTACGGTTGCTGGAACATCCGAACCGACAAAGGACGGTACTGGGTTATAACAAGCCCTACCAACCTCTATTCGCAGGAACTGTTTCCCAGCCTGGATTACACCCTGTCGTTTCACATTGGCCTCATGGCCAGGGTTCAGTCGCTTCGGAAGGGAGCCAAGGACGAGATGGTTGGCGATCGGCTGGCGACCGCGTTTCGCCGCTGGGAGCAGGCGGCCGAGGCGCTCGACGCAAGTATCGAGTCGGAGGAGATACAGGCCGTAGCGATGCGATGCCGTGAATGCCTATTAGCCTTCCTGCGGTCAATCGCGAACCCGAGCATGGTGCCCGCCGACCAGGAGGCGCCGAAGGCAGGCGATTTCATCCACTGGTCGGAGATCATCGCCGATGCGATCTCTCCAGGTTCCAGAGCGGCTGAGGTACGCGGGTACTTGAAGGCGATCGCGCGTTCGACTTGGCAGCTGGTTTCGTGGTTGACACATGCCGCGAATGCGGTCCGCTACGACGGCACGCTTGCAGTCGACGCGACCTACGCGGTTCTCAACGCCTACGGCGCTGCCATCTTGCGATTCGAACGGCCGACATCGGATCGGTGTTCTCGCTGCAACTCACTTCGAATTCAGATTGTCGAGGATCTTGACTTCGAATCCGGACTGGGCATTGCATGCGGCAGCTGTGGCTTCATCGAAGACGCCACCAGCGAAACTCCAACATCGTAGGCCAACAACTGGGGGCAAGATCCCAATCAGTCGGCAAGAACTCTTTGAATATTACAAACTGGATGCGGAAAAAAACCGCGTGCGCCTGGTGAAGGCACGCGGCGACGAGGAGGTTGACGCAATCGTTGGCGTTGGAATAAACGCGAACAGCGCGTCCTCTATTACAGTGCCGAGCAGCTAGCTGTTCTCTCAAAACGATGCTACCGGCATCGCTGCGAGATCGACTCCTGAATCGAGCGCAGCGTATCGTTCACGTCGCGCAGCTCGTCCTTCGTAGCCATCCGCTCAAGCGCATGCTGAATCTCGCGATCGCGGCGAAGGTATTCTTCCCGGTCGACGGCATGCTCGATCTGCTTGTCGAGCTGAACCTGCGTTCGCGCCACCGAATCCGCGATCGCGCCGACGTGCGCGTAAAGGTTGATCATCGAGACGACACCCGTGCCGATCAGCGCGGTCAGCAGGCTGATGAGAGCCGTTCCGAGCGTCCGGCCGAAGTGGAAGCGCTCGTCACGTACATTGGCATCGCGGACGACGGCATAATGGGCCGTTCGGTGCGGCCGCTCCGCGGCGGCGCTGCTGCGTCTGGTTGCCACGGTTTTGCGCTCATAAAGGGAGTGCCGGCGCCAGCCACCGACGTATGTCAGGAGTTCCCCGATGGGAAGTCATTCGCAAATTCACTCGCAAATTTGAGCGGGGAGTAGCGGTTTGTGGCGTACTACACCTCCGCTAAGTGTTTGAATTTTCGTCGGCACTATGGCCGAAAGGCGCCTGTCACTGCATTTAGGTTCCAGCGCCTGTAATGGGCGTGGGAGTTCAAGTCTCCCCATCCGCACCAATAACTTGCGAGCGTTCTCCACAGGCTGAGGGCGAGAATCTTTCGGTGCAGCCGGCCTTTGCAGTCAGACAGATAGACTATGGGGACGCTCTCCTAGCTGATTATCGTTCTTTGCGAATCCTGCTTTGGCCAGATTGCCGGGATGATTGTGACCGTGAGATGGCGAACATCCTCGCGAATCCAGACCGTTCGGCTGCTTTCGTTGTGTCTGTAGACGGCCAAGGGGTCGTTGGGTTTATTGAAGTTCATCTACGCGAATTTGCTGAAGGAGCCAAATGCTCACCTGTGGCGTTCGTCGAAGGCTTGTTTATTCTTCCAGAGCAGCGACGGCTTGGACTTGCGAAAGCGCTGCTGAAAGTGGCTGAGGCTTGGGCAGTGTCGCGAGGCTGCAATGAGCTTGGCTCTGATACACAGGCGAGTAATCACTTGAGCATCAAGGTTCATAAACAATTGGGTTTCCAAGAGGTAGAACGGTTGGTCTGTTTTCTAAAACGACTTGAGGATTGAAGACGAGGTTGATGCCGCTTGTCGGCAGCCGATGTTACAGACCGAACTGAAGCTGTGACGGTTGCGCCACGCCGCGGCATTATTCACCTGCAACCTCAGATAGCGCAAGCCACGATCAAGTTCGGCCTGAATACCGAAGGTTCTTACGATGAAGTGGCGCCACGGTGGGCAAAAAGTCTTTCAACAATATCGAACGAGACGGGAATAATGAAGATCTCGATGAGCGTCGCTGCAAGCATGCCACCGATGACCGCCGTTCCTATGATTTGGCGGGAAACGGCGCCGGAACCTGTTGCGGTCCATAAAGGCGTGCAGCCAAACACAAATGCGAAGGCCGTCATGAGAATCGGACGCAACCGGATGCGTGCTCCCGTAAGCGCTGCTTCTTCGATATTCTTGCCGCGCTCCTCGTACTCGCGCTTGGCGAATTCTACGATTAGGATCGCGTTCTTCGCGGCGAGGCCGATCAGCATCACCACGCCAATTTGCGCGTACACATCGTTATCAAAGTGGCGGAACATCAGAAAGAGATACGCGCCAAACAGTGCAATCGGAGTTCCCAGCAGCACGCTGAAAGGCAGCGACCAGCTCTCGTATTGCGCGGCGAGAATGAGGAACACAAAAATAAGCGATAAGCCGAAGACAGCGGATGGCGGCACTCCCTGTGCAGCTTGGCGCTCCTGATACGACATCCCCGCGTAGTCATAACCCATCTGGGCCGGCATGGTTTGAGCAAAGACCTCTTCAAGGGCGTGCATCGCCTGTCCAGAGCTGTATCCTGGAGCCGCGGAGGCGTTAATCTGCGCAGACTCGTACTCGTCGTAGTGGAGAGCAAATTCCGGACCGGTGATCGGTTTCACATCGACCACTGAGCTTAGAGGGACCATCTCGCCTCGATTGTTCGAAACATAGAACTGCCCGATATCTTTATCGCTCGCGCGATAATTCCGCTCAGCCTCGACATAGACCTGCCATTGGCGGCCGAAGCGATTGAAATAGTTCACCAGGTAGCCCCCAAGAAACGCTTGCAGGGTTTGATACACCTCCGAAATACTGACGCCCTGGCGTTCCACCTTGGCGCGGTCTACGTTGGCAAATCTCTGCGGCGCGCGGGGCAGGTAGGTTGTCGAGAGGCCGGCCAGCTCTTTACGGCTCCTCGCAGTGGCCACGAATTTGTCAACGTTTTCGGTCAGGAACTGGGCGCCGCTGCCAGAGCGATCCTCCAGAATGAACGTGACGCCGCCCGACGTGCCGACGCCCGGAATTGCCGGCGGTGCAAAAGAGAACGCGGCGCCGTCCTTTATCTGGCGAAGCCGGGACGTGATGTGCCTTTGTATAGCGTCGTACTGTTCCTCAGGTTTTTTACGTTCCTCCCACGGTTTCTCCGTGACAAAGAAGAACGCGCTATAGGTGTCCTGGACCCGGCTGAGCAAGCTGAAACCGATGACCGACGTAATGCCGGCGATACCGGGAGTATGCAGAATGATGTCCTCCACCTGCCTGGCAGCGGCAGAGGTTCGCTGCAACGAAGCAGCGTTCGGCAACTGCATCGCGACGAATATATAGCCTTGATCTTCTTCAGGAATGAAGGAAGTCGGCAGCCGCACCGCAATGAAAACTGCGACACCCGCGACAGCTGCAAGAAACAGCAGGGAGAAAGCAGCTTTGTGAATCAGGCGGCTGGAAAAGTGGACATAGTGTTCCCGGACGCGATCGAAGCTGCGATTGAATGCGCCGAATGCCCGGCTCAGCAGGCCACGCGATTCCTTTCTGGGCCGTAACAGCATGGCTGCGAGCGCCGGACTCAGTGACAGCGCGTTGAATGCGGAAAACAAAACCGAGATCGCAATTGTCACTGCGAATTGTTGATACAGCCGGCCGGTAATGCCTGGAATGAATACGGTGGGGACAAAGACGGCGGCCAGAATCAGTGCGGTCGCAATCACCGGCCCTGAAACTTCTTTCATCGCAGCGATAGCGGAGTCGCGCGGATTCATGCCCTCTTCAATGTGGCGCTCACAGGCCTCGACTACCACAATTGCGTCGTCAACAACCAGGCCTATGGCGAGTACCAGGCCGAATAGCGAGAGCGTATTAATCGAAAAGCCAAGAAGGGGGAATACCACAAACGTTCCGACCAGTGAAACTGGAATCGCCAAAAGCGGGATCAGGGTCGCGCGCCATCCCTGAAGGAAGATAAATACAACCAGCACCACAAGCCCCAGCGCTTCGACTAGCGTGTACAGAGTCTCGCGGAGCCCCGCGGTCACCGCTTTAGTTGTGTCGAGGCTTACCTGATAGCCAAGATCTCGCGGAAAACGGGCTGCAAGCTTCGCTATTTCCGCGCGCACGGCGTTTGCTGCGTCGACTGCGTTCGTGCCCGGAAGCTGATAAACCGCAAGCACCGCGGCGGGTCTGCCGTTGTACCGGCCCGTGAGGTTGTAAGTCTGCGCTCCGAGCTCCAGGCGCGCCACGTCTTTCAGCCGCAGCGTGGAACCATCGGGATTTGAGCGGAGGATGACATTTTCGAATTCGTCAGGCGTTGTGAGGCGGCCTTGCGTCTGCACGGTATAAGTGAACTGCGTTCCGTCGAGCGCCGGCTCGCCGCCAATCTGCCCAGCGGGATTGACTGTGTTTTGCGCTTGTAACGCGGAAACGATCTGCGGAACTGTAACGTTCATCCCCGCCAGCCGTGCCGGATCGACCCAGCATCGCATCGTGTATTGACCTGCGCCGAACACCTGCACTTGTGCAATGCCGGGCACGCGCGTGAGCTGGTCGACCAGGTTTATGTAGCCATAATTCGCAAGAAACACGCTGTCGTAGCTTCCGTGCGGCGAATACAGAGCAATCAGCATTAAGGGCGAGGAGAGCGACTTCAGCACGGTTATTCCGGCTGTGTTTACCTCGGTTGGCAATTGCGATTGCGCCTGCGCGACACGAAGTTGCGTAAGCACCTGGTCGATATTCGGATCGGTCTTGACATCGAAATCGACCAGAATCTGAGTCTGGCCGCTATTCGAATTGACAGAATACATGTAGCTCATGTTGTCGACACCGCTGATCTGCTCTTCAAGCGGCGTGGCAACCGACTGCTCCAAGGTCTGTGAGTTTGCTCCGGGGTAGGTTGCAGTCACGCGAATTTCGGGCGGCACAATGTTTGGAAACTGCGCTACCGGCAGGCGCAACGCGGAAATCGTGCCGACCAGAACCATGAGAATAGCGATCACGATGGCTACGATAGGCCGGCGAATGAAAAAGTTCGACATGCTCTAGTGGCTCCGCTACTCCTTGCGGTTCATTGGTTACGACCTCTTGGGGATCGATCTGGCATTTCTAAGCGCGAACGGAGATAGCAATAGAGGACTGTTTTGAATTCGCGCACGAGATGCGGTCTTTCTCGGGAGTTCGCCTCGGCATATGCGACCCTCAGCGCCCGCATGATTTGTTGTGTGACGATAGCCAAACGCCGCGCCTGTTGGCTGGGCATGCGCGTTTTGCGCGCGGCAAATAGCTCGGCCAATTGCTCGCGAAAGCGCGCCCGGGCGGCAGACCTTCCCGCGCTCTCTGGCACATCGAGCAGTTTCAGGAAAGCCGGATGATCTTCAAAAAAACCCACCATAACGTCGATTAGCCGGTCTATCAGGTCGCCAAGGTTCAGGTTTTGCGCCTCCCGTTTCAACGGCTCCCAAGACTGGGTCAGTTTGCGGCCGTATTCCGCTCGCAGCGCTTCGGCGAGCGATTCCTTGTTCGGAAAGAATTGATAAAGCGAGCCGATTGAAGCCCCCGCGCGTTGTGCGATCGCGCTCATCGTGGCGGTCTCGTATCCCGCTTCTCCGATTACGTCGGCAGCGGAGTGGAGTAAGGCGGCCACTCGGCGCTCGCCGCGTTCCTGGCGTGGCGTCCGCCGAACTACCAGCCGTAAATGCGAGGGCACCCTCACATTCTACAGACGCGAGATTTGGCGCACCAAAGAAGGCTGTCTACGGCGAACCGTTTTGGACAGGCCTGGGCAAAGCAACATCGTTCTGTTTTGTAATGGGCATGTGTATACCGGACTTTCATTCCAATGCGGCAGCTGCGTTTTTGCGATAAAGGCCTTGCGGCTAGTCGTACTTGCGACAGCCTTCGGAATAGGAATTTACTCTCAGGCGATGGCGGACCCCTACTCGACCGGTATGACCCTGATCAGTTCTACTGGATGTCCAATTTTTGTAGCCGGCGTAGTTGCCAGCTCACCGGCAGAACGTGCGAGAATTCATGCCGGCGATCAAGTTTTGATGGTGGACGGAACGCCCGTAAGAACCTTGAATCTAGCCGTTAGGCTACTTCGATCGGATCGGCCCGAGCCAGTCAATTTGAGGCTGGCACGTAACGGCAAAGAGTTTGAAGCGGTTCTCGGCCGAGAAAAGAGGTCCACGATTTTCGCCAATGCTGGAGAAAGAATCGTCTCTGGATTAATCGTTCCGCCTGATATGACGCAGGCCGAAATAGATCGGATATTGAATTTTCAGGGCCACCGCATCGTCGGCCGTGTGTTTCCGAGCCATTATCCACGTAATCCTGAGGTATTCTATGGTGGTTTCGAAATATTCATTCTGCGAGATCCTGCTCAGGTAACTGTCGGCGGGATCGAAAACGGGCCAGCGGCAAAAGCTGGCGTTCATTGGGGCGACGTGCTGGTGTCCGCTAATGGCATAGCCACGCTTGGAAAGACGCAGGCTCAATTGGAAGCTTTGTTTTCGGCTAAAGAGCCTGCCACCATGCATCTTCTAGTTGACCGGCTCGGGGTCCAGAAAATCCTAGATTTCCGTCTTGAGAAAGCGGAAGAAATCGCACGGCAAAACGCCAAGCGTTTCGCGAATTGCCAAATTGTTCCAGCATGGGTGAGTGAGAAATATTTGCACTGTTTCCTCAAATCCCCAAGCGAAAGCAATCCGCGCTGATTTCTCACGTCTCCGAGCGCGGACTGAGCACGCATGCGCTCAGTCGCCCATGCGCATCCGGATCGAAGATACGCGCGGTAGCAGGGCCGAAGTTTTCGAATCGCCTAGCAATCCGTGACCAATCACTAAATTGCCAGGGGGCTTGCCCGAAGGGTCTTCTTCGCCACGAAATGGCGTTGGCCTTCTTGTGAATTCAAGTTGTATGCTGTCGCGTATACTTTACAAAGTACTTCAAGAACGACAATGACAACTTTCGCCACGTTTCACGTTCTAAGCCGCAGGAGGCGGGGAGACAGATTCCTCCTCGTAGCCCTCACCTTGTTGCTGCTCTTTTCAGGGCAATCACTGTGGGGTCAAGTTTCCGCCATCCTCTCGGGAACCGTTACCGACCCATCAGGGGCGGTGGTCTCGGGCGCCAGCATAACAGCTAAGAACGAAGACACGGGAGCCATTCGCAAGAGCACCACCAATAGTGAGGGCCTATATCAGATGGCAGCACTGCCGGTCGGACGCTATGAGCTTCGAGCTAGTCAGGCCGGATTCGCCGATGAGATTCGAACGGGAATCAATCTGGTTGTTGGCGAAGACGCGAGGGTGGATTTGACTTTGCGGCTGGGACAGTCGAGCCAGCAGATCACCGTGAACGAGGACGCTCCGCTAGTGAACGTCACTGCTGCGGACATCTCTGGACTGGTTGGCGAACGTCAGGTAAAAGATCTTCCGCTTAATGGCAGAAGCTATGACGAGCTGCTTACCTTAAACCCGGGAGTGGTGAATTTCACATCGCAAAAAGTCGGTGGTGTCGGCGTTTCGAATTCGACCAACGGCAACAACTTTGTTGTCACGGGAAACAGACCTCAGCAAAACCTGTATTTGCTCAATGGAGTCGAATTCACTGGGGCTGCGGAAAACAACATGCAGCCAGGTGGCACCAGCCAGCAGTTGCTCGGCGTCGATGCAGTTCGAGAGTTTAACGTCCTCCGCGATTCGTATAGCGCGCAATATGGCAAACATCCAGGCGCCCAAGTATTAATCGTCACAGAATCGGGGACGAATCAGCTTCACGGATCCCTATACGAGTTCTTACGAAACAATGATCTTGATGCGCGGAATTTCTTCGACGGCAATTCGGCGCCCGGCTTTCAGCGCAACCAGTTTGGGGGATCTCTCGGTGCGCCGATCAAGAAGGACAAAACGTTTATCTTTGGAAATTTCGAAGAACTGCGCCAGCATTTGCACCAAACAGGTGTGGATCTTGTTCCCGACACGAATGCACGCAACGGCTTTCTTCCTTGTAAGCTGGTGAGTCCGACGGTCCACGCGTGTCCTTCCTCTGGCCTGGTTTTCGTTGGTGTTTCCCCCTTGATCAACGCATGGCCGGCGCCGACGCCGGGTGCTCTTGATTTCGGTGGAATCTCGGAAGCATTCAACAACCCGCTCCAAACTATTCGCGACGATTTTGGCACGCTGCGGCTAGACCATAATTTCTCAAGCAACGATTCTCTAAATTCGGTTTACACGGTAGACGATAGTGCAGATTTCACTCCGACCAGCACGAACTCCTACAGCACGGACGTGGAGAGTCTGCGCGAACAGGTCGCGAGCATCGAAGAGACGCATGTCTTCTCCCCCTCGCTGCTCAACACGGCGCGTGTGGGTTACTCGAGAGCCAGTTACTTCTTTACCGGCGAGCCGACGCCAGGCACGCCTGCTGCATCCCTTCCCGGTTTTCTACAAGGAAGCCCCGTGGGGGCAATTGTCGTCGGAGGCAGCGCCGCATCCAATCCGGCGGCTCAAGTTAGCCTCGCCGGAAGTAACAACGGAAGCAATTTGCGGGTTGCGAGAAACATCTTCACATATGAGGACCGTGTTTCGTGGACAACAGGCAAGCATCAATTAAGTTTTGGCGTCTGGGTTCAGCGGTTCCAGTCCAATGAAACGCTGGCATTGAGTCAGTACGGCCAGGCGACATTCACAAGTCTCGAAACATTTCTCCAAGGAGTCGCTAGCGGCCTTCTGTACGATCCTTCTCCGACACCGCTCGGTTGGCGAGCTGTCTTTGGGGCCTGGTACGCCGAAGATGTTATGCGGTTGAGCCCGAACCTGACACTCTCTTTAGGGTATCGCGAGGAATCTACCTCAGGCTGGAACGAAGCTCATGGCCGGGCCGCAAACTACACCTACCCGAACGGTATTATCTCTAGTCAACCGAACATCGGAAGCTCCGTATATACAGTGAACAGAGGAACGTTTCTGCCACAACCTCGCGTTGGCCTCGCCTGGAGTCCGTTGAACAAAACCGTTGTCCGTGCTGGTTTCGGCATGTATAACGATTTGCAGGACGCTCTTGGTTATCGGACCGATCAAAACGCTCCCTTCAACCCAACCTATAACCTTCCGAATGCTGCCGTTTCCGAGCTTCCGCTTTCTCGCACGGCGCCGGTTCCGGCAGCCGCGCGCCTCGTTCCTGGAGGAGTTCAGCCCGACTTGTACACTCCTACCTTAATCTCCTGGTCTTTACGCCTTCAGCAACAATTGACAACGAATACTGCCCTGACAATCGGATATGTGGGGTCGCACGGATACCACGAATTGATTGGCATCGATGCAAATGAGCCATTTCCGGTGGTCTGTCCAGCTTCCCCATGCCCAGCTAATTATCCAAGCAACTTCCCAACGGGCCTGGCAAACACGCCGATTCCAGCCGGAACCTATTACGTTCCTAGTTCGACGCGAGCCAATCCGACTATCGCAAATACATGGACGTACTTTTCGGAGGGCGCTAGCACCTATAACGCTCTGCAAGCGGATATAAACCATCGATTCAACAACGGCCTTTCGCTACGCGGAGTTTATACCTGGTCGAAGACGATCGATGATGGAGATTCTCTGAATGCCACTACGTCGGGAAACGAACCAGCGCTTGCGTCGAATCCCTTCAATCTGCGCGCGGACAAGGGGCTAGCCAATTTTGACGTCAGGAATGTGGGAGTGATCAGCGCCGTCTACGCTTTACCATTTGGACACGGACGCCAATGGCTCGCTAATGGCGGTGGATTTGGAAACGCGCTTTTGAGCGGGTGGACAGTCAACTCTATCGTCACGATTCAAAGCGGCTTTCCCTTTACGCCCCAGCTGAGTTATAACCCTTCGAACAACGGCGATAGCCGGAATCCGGTGCGCCCATTTGTGAACCCCTTCTTTAGCGGTCCCGTAATCCTGGGCAAAGTAAACCAGTGGTTCAATCCCGCAGCGTTCCTGGCGCCACCGAACAATAGTGGCTTCTACGGAAATTTGGGTAGAGATGCGCTCATTGGCCCGGGGCTCGGCACCTGGGACTTTTCGCTATTAAAAGACACGCCCATTCACGAAAGAATGAACTTGCAGTTCCGCGCCGAGTTTTTCAACCTGCTAAACCGGGCAAACTTCAATGCACCCAATGCTGTTGTGTTCACCCCAACCGGCGTTTCTCCCACCGCTGGCCTCATCACAAGCACCTCCACCACGTCGCGCCAAATTCAATTTGGGTTGAAATTGCTTTGGTAGAGCGAACTGCAACCGCTAGTCTTTGCGGATCATTACCTCGGTGGACTTGATGACAACCTGAACGGCATCACCTTTCTGAAGCTTCATCTCCTCGGCGCTCGCTCTTGAGATCAAGCTCTCGAGTGTGTAATTGCCAACCTTCACCACTACGTGCGCCATCACGTCACCTAATCGGACCTCACCCACCGTGCCAGTAAGTTGATTTCGAGCAGATAGAGCCATGGCATGGTTATATCAAATGATTACGATCAGGCGCCTAGTTCGGTGTGGCCCCGTCACCGGCGCCGTGTTCGGCTACGAGGCAAATGGAACTATTCCTGTCCGGCCGGCACCTGGCCGATCGCTTCTAGAACCTCTTTGTCGATCGTGCTGGCGTTCGCTATCATTTTTTTATGGTTTGGCCGCTCTCAGGCTGGAGTCACAGAATTGTTTAGCGGCAAACCGCAGGTGCGCAGCTCGATGGCTTGGTGAGGTAAAGCAATGCACAAATCTAGAAACGAACTAATAACAGCGGCATACTCGGCATTCAATCGCCGCGACATCGATGCCGTTCTCGCCCTGATGACTCCCGATGTCGACTGGCCAAACGGCATGGAAGGCGGTCGGGTAATTGGGCACGATCAAGTTCGCGCCTACTGGACCCGCCAGTGGAGCATCGTGAACCCCCATGTTGAGCCAGTTGATATCGAACAAGACCAGAGCGGAACGGTGTTGGTACGCGTCCATCAAGTGGTGCGCGATTTGTCAGATAATGTTCTCCTCGATCGCTTCGTCAACCATGTCTACTCCTTCGAGAGCGATCTAATCAATCGCATGGAGATCCGCGAGGAGTCCAAGACAGCCGAGTCGACCACGCCTGACAAGGATCGCTCCAAGGACCCTTCGAATGAGCAACAACGGAGAAAATAATATCCAGCAAACTCGAAGGTAAGATTGCCCTCATCACTGGCGGCTCCCGTGGTATTGGATAGTTGGGTAACAGCGCCACCGGACAGAAACGTCCGCGCAGTAACGACACTATTGCCGGACACCTACGCCAATATGGAGCGCTGAGCGAGGGCCAATTCGTTGATTTGCGTTTATTGAACTGGTTGCCATATTTTTCCTTTCAAGCCGGCTTCGGTCCGCTCATGGGATCTCCTCAGCCGGGCGCATGAAAATCCTGCCGTTCTCGTCTGACTCGCGTACGCCATATGGGTACGGTCCCAGACGGGTCATCAGCACCGTCGCAAGAAGAGTCGACGTAAACAGCCCAGCAAGAGGCGCGCGATAGGAGCCCGTCAGATCGAAGCCCGCGCCCATCGCAAAAGGACCCAATGCGCCTGCCAGAAGGAAAGCCCCGAAGGCAAAGCTGTAGAGTGTCCCAAAAGAGCGAAGACCGAAGTAGCGGCCGATTAAGTAGGCGATGATGTCGACTTCTGCTCCCAGGCCGAGCCCGACGAGGAATGCGCCGGTCAATACCATTCCCGTCGCGCCGCCCAACCAAAGCAGACTAATTCCAAGGGTTGCTCCGCCAAAAAGGAGAGCCGCCACGCGAGGAGCAAAGAACCGGTCAAGCAAGTAGCCCGTACCTACTCGACCAAGTAGCACCGCAGCGCCCATCAACGAACTTCCCAGGGCTGCTGATCGGGCAGTGATCCCTCGGTCGGTGAGCATGGCTGCCATGTGAATGAGACAGCCTTGCACGCTTGCGGCCACGAGGAAAAACGCGCACAGCATAAGCCAAAAAATTGGACTGTGCCAGGCGCCATACATCGTCACACCCAACGCATCAGCGCGGGCAGCGGCTCTCGAGTCTCGAAATCGCGCCCCGTCGGGCAAGAGCCCCAGGTCCTCCGGCTCCTCTTTGAGAAACGCTGCCACCACCGGCACGGAAATCAGCAGAACCGCCGAGCCAAGAATTGCGTAGGCCGAGCGCCAGCCAGACATGGTAATAAGCTGTTGCGCGACGGGGGGCATGATCATCGCTCCAGAACCGATTCCGAGCATCATCAGACCGAGCGCAAGTCCCCTGCGCTTGTCAAACCAATGAGAGATTACGCTGCCATAGGGTATAGGACCGATGCCATGCACGAATAACCCTAATACTGCATAAAGAAAGTAGAATTCCCGGAGGCTGACCGAATATAGGTTGATCGAGAACAAAATCAACCCAAACACCGTGGCAGCCGGCAAAATCACCCTGCGAGCCCGGTAGCGATCAATCAGCCATCCCATCAGCGGCGCGCTGATCGCGCCTACGATAAGATGCAGCGTGTAAGCCAGTGAAACAGCGGCACGACCAGTGTGGAAATCCCGCATGAGCGGCTTGAGGAAGACGCTGAAAGAAAAAACCGTGATGGGCGCGCCCCAGAAGAGCCCCACTGCGGCTGTCAGGACGACCCACCAGCCATAAAAAACTGTGCGGTGTCTATGATTCATCGAGGCCATGATGCTTCACTTGGTGCCCATCACCACCTTTGTGCCGTTCCTAGATCTACAAACATGCGGTAGTGGAAACAATGAAGATTTGCACAAAGGAGTGGAGGGGCGACGTGTGCTTTGCGAGATGCCGCTTCAGTAAGTTCTCGAAGTCATCGGCGAAGACCTGACACCGTTCGGCATTCTGACAGTCGGCAAGCCCGAGCGCGAGTGAGGTGACAAAAGTTGAGCGGAAGAAAAGGGCCCGTTTGGTGGCCAGCGCTTCTTGGTTTCCGTCGCGTTGGTAATCAGCCCATGCCGGGTCGGGAAGCGAAATCAACTCGCAGCCTTCCACGGTCAGGCCCTGGAAGTGTCCGTTGGACTGGAAGGGCGCGAGAAGATCGCTCCTTCGCCGCAGAAAAGTTCCCAGCGCCATTCGCTCGCGTTCTTCCGCCCGGATTGTTCCCTCATCGACCATTTCCGCGAGTACATCGTTCGCATGGTTCATCAAATCTTCGAGTCCCGATAGTCCGTCATCATTGAAGGCGGGCAGCACGATCACGAGACGGCCACCAAGCCGCAATTCGCCGGCACGCAAAGAAAGGAAAGCTTCCCAGTCCTGCGCAGCTTGACGCTGGAACGCGGCGCGTTCTGGGCCGGTACTGCGAAGCGGCAAGAAATGACCCGGAACTCGCGTTGGAATCCGGCTCAGCCAACCCGCCGCATAGGAAGACCAACCCAGATGAACCGACTGCCGGGGGAGCACGTTCTTGTAGAATGACCTTCCGATTGCACACGGAAATACGTTTGGATCGTTGAGTGTGTATCTGTCTGGGTCCGCGTCCAATACTTCGAAGAGCGTGTTGAAGTCGTTTGAAGGTTGGTCGATGTGAAAGACGAAAATAGGGCGATTCCGGCCCAGGCGTTGACGCAGGTTTTCGATAGCAACCCGCATCGGAGCGAGGGAGTTCTTGCCTTGCGACGATCCATAATCGGCAAGGACGAAAGGCTGATCGCCTCGGTCGAGTTCGATACTCTTAACAGCCTTTTCCAACAGCGGCAGCGCCAAAGCGATACCGCCGGCTTGAATTCTGGCGTGCCTGTTGTAAGCGCCCTTACCTTCCATAACGCCGTGATTAAGCATCGTGGTAGCCGGCGGCATATCGGTAACATCCCTCCACGCGTGTAAAGGCGAGAAACGCCCGCGGAAATGCTAACGCAGTAGTGATTTCTTTTCATCGGCGCGGCCAGAGTTTTGGAGAGGTAACTGTTAGGCGCACAGATGGGGAGAGGAGGGTGTACTTATGCCTCAATTCGTTTACGCTAAAATATTGCGGCTCTTGCGGGAGGGAAGCGTATGCCTTTACCGGCATCCTGTGAAGTAACGGGCCTTCTTCGCGCCTGGAGCGGCGGTGATGAGGGCGCGCTGGCGAGAATTGTCGAGATTGTATATCCCGAGTTGCGCGATATCGCACGCCGATGCTTGAGTGGGGAGCGTCCGGGTCAAACGATTCAGGCCACAGCGCTGGTACACGAAGCATACCTTCGGCTGGTCGACATAAGGCGAATTCAATGGCAGGATCGAGCTCACTTCTTTGCGGTAGGCGCCCGGGTCATGCGCCGCATTCTGGTGGATCACGCCCGAGGGAGAGACTGCGCCAAACGGGTGGGAGCAGTTCGCCGCGCAGCCTTCAATGACGCCCTGCTCCTTGCGGCGAAACCCGACCCCATGGTAGTGCGACTGGATGAGGCACTGGAGCAATTGGCCGTGTTCGACTCACGTAAGGCACAGGTCGTCGAGATGCGTTATTTCGGAGGGCTTACAGCCGATGAGATCGCGGCTGTTCTTCATATATCACCGCAAAGCGTACAGCGAGACTGGAGTCTGGCCAAATCGTGGCTGATTCGGCAAATGAATCGCGAGGAAGGAAATGGAGCCTGAGCGGTGGGCAGCGATCGAGTCGCTTTACCACGCAGCCCTCGAACGGGAACCTGCCGAGCGGTCTTCATGGATCCAGCAGGCTTGTGGCGGCGATTCCCTACTGTTAGGCGAGGTCGAATCCCTACTCGCTTGCGCCGAGGCGAATCTCTCGAATCCTGCTGCTCGACCAAAGATGTCCAAGCTCTGGGATCACATTGCAGGAGATACGGATGCCAATGCACCGGCGCCGAGCGAATCCCTGGCAGCTGATTCAGAAATCGCATCCGTATTGCCTTCTGCCATCGGCCGTTATCGGATCCTGCGTCTCCTCGGTGAAGGCGGCATGGGCGTTGTATATGAAGCTGAACAGGAGCAACCCCGGCGGAGGGTAGCACTCAAGGTTATTAAGTCCGGTTTGCCGGACCTCAAGTTGATCCGGCGCTTCGAGCAAGAAACTCTGGCGCTTGGGCGGTTGCAACATCCCGGCATTGCCCAAATCTATGAAGCAGGCACCGCGGATAACGGATTCGGGCCGCAACCGTATTTCGCCATGGAATTCATCCATGGTCAGCCGCTGCTCGAATATGCCGATGGCCATCAGTTGAGCGTTCGCGAGCGGCTGGAACTGATGATATCCGCCGCTATCTCCACGATGAGCCGATCATGGCGCGTCCGGCGAGCACCACGTATCAACTGACGAAGTTCGCACGCCGGCACAAGGCGCTGGTAGTGGGAGTTGCTTCGGTCTTCATTGTACTTGTCGCAGGAATCATCGTTAGCACGCGAGAAGCGGCGCGAGCAAATGCGGCTGCGGCGACTTCGCGGGCGATCAGCGATTTTCTTGAAAACGATCTTTTAGCGCAAGCGAGCGCGGCCAACCAGTCGCGACGGAACACCAAGCCTGATCCGGATCTGAAGGTGCGAACGGCTTTAGATCGCGCGGCGGAAAAGATCACAGGAAGGTTCGACTGGCAGCCGCAGGTGGAGGCTGCCATTCGGGGCACCATTGGACAAACATACGCGGACCTAGGGCTATACGCAGAGGCCCGGAAGCAATTGGAGCGAGCGCTGGACGTGCAGCGCCGAGTGCTGGGAGAAAGGAATCCGGAAGCCCTCAGAACCATGGACCGCATCGCACGTACACTCTATCTTCAAGGCAAATACCCGGAGGCTGAAACGCTTCTAGGCCACGTCCTAGAGATCCAGCGCCGCGTGCTCGGTGTCGAGCATCCCGACACCCTCAGGTCCATGAACTATCTCGCGACCGTCTACTTGGCACAGGCCAAGTACCCACGGGCTGAGGCGCTCCACGGCCAGACCCTCGAGATCGAGCGCCGTGTGTTAGGTCCGCATCATCCCGATACGCTGAAGTCAATGAACAATCTGGCAGTCGACTACCTTGAGCAGGGCAAGCTCACGCAAGCCGAAGCACTGTTTAGCCAGACCCTGGAGATCAAGGGCCGGGTGTTGGGTCCAGAGCATCCCGACACTGTGAGGTCCAGGGACAATTTGGCAAGCGTCTACGAACAGCAAGGAAAGTACACGCAGGCCGAGGCGCTTTACAGCCTCGACCTGGATATCCGGCGCCGCGTACTGGGTTTTGAGCATCCGAACACACTGATGTCCATGATGGATCTGGCAATTGTCTACTATGTACAAGGCAAGTATGCGCAGGCCGAAGCTCTGTTTAGCCAGACGCTGGAGATCCAGCGCCGTGTGCTCGGTCCAGAGCATCCCGAAACTCTGATGTCTATGATGACTCTGGCTAATGTATACTGCTCGCTGGGCAAGTTCGCGCAGGCCGAGACGCTCGAGAGGCAGACTCTTGAGATCCAGCGCCGCGTCTTAGGTTCCACGCATCGCTACACGGTGCTTTCCGTAGACAACCTGGCTGGCACCTACGCTGCGCAGGGCGAGTACGCGCAGGCCGAGGCCCTTTACGGCCAGAACCTGGAGACCGAGCGCCGCGTGCTGGGACCCGAGCATCCGGACTTTCTTGGTACCGTTTCGGCTGTCGCCTCCATGTATCAATGGGAAGGCAAATACGCCCTGGCGGAGAGTTATGCCGCCCAAGCCTTGGCGGGTCGGCGGCACGCGTTGGGCTCGGAACACCGGCTCGCGATGGCGTCAGCAGCGGACCTGGCACTCGCCTACCAGTTGCAGGCGAAGTTCGCCGAGGCCGAGCCCTTCGCGCGCGAGGCCCTAGAGTTCAATCGAAAGAAGCAGCCAGATGACTGGCAGCGGTTCCGCGCCGAGAGCCTGCTGGGTGCCAGCCTCGCGGGACAGAAAAAATATGCCGAAGCCGAACCGCTCCTGCTTGAAGGCTATGCAGGAATGGCGGCGCGGAAAGATCGGATGGCAGTGCCAGACTGGTATCACCTCGAACGCGCACGCGACTGGATTGTTCAGTTCTACGAGGACTGGGGCAACCCGGCGAAAGCGGCCGAGTGGAGGAAGAAGTTGCAAGCAAGCAGCGTCCCCTCGGCCAAAGAATGATCGCCTCGAAGTAGCCCACGCTGCCGATTTTCTAAAGTGACGTATGCTGTTCCGACTAGCTCAGGGAGGGAGTACGAAAACAACGTGGTCCAAAGAGAATTCGTCAATGCTTCTTGCTGGCAAAGTGGCCGTCATCACCGGGTCAGCTAATGGGATTGGTGAGCAAGTCGCACGATTTTTTGCCGATCAAGGTGCGAGACTGTACCTGATCGACTGTGATGGTGAGAAAAACGAGACTTTGGCGGAATCGATCCGCGCCGCTGGGCAATTCGCTACAGCTATTACCGGCGATGTGCGAGACCGACAGGTCTTCGAAACAGCATCGGAGATGGCGGTTCGTGAGTTTGATCGCCTGGACATCCTAATCAACAACGCTGGAATATATCCTCGGCAGCGATTTCTGGGCATGACCAGCGCGCAATGGGATGAAATGCAGGATATCAATCTCAAAAGTATGTTCCACTCCTCCCAAGCCGTTCTGCCACGCATGATGCGGCAAGGCTCGGGCAAGATTGTGAACATCTCTTCGGTTACTTTTCACCTTGGCGTAGAGAACCTGGCGCACTATATTGCTTCCAAGGGCGGTGTGATTGGTCTTACTCGCGCTCTTGCGCGTGAGATCGGGCCGCAAGGTATTCATGTAAATTGCATCACTCCAGGTGCAGTACTGGTTGAAGCCGAAAAAGCTGTTGCAACGGAAGAGCAAGTACGTATCATGGTTGACCACCAGAGCATTAAACGGCGCATTCTTCCGATAGATATCGCGCGGGTGTGCTGTTTCTTGTCGTGCGATTTGAGCGACGGTATGACGGGACAAACTCTTAATGTTGATGGCGGATGGGTGATGTATTGATCGACATGGCATCCCTTTGATGTTCAGAGGCGCAGTTGCCTATGACGGAACATTCGATGGGATGATGACGCTGCTATGCTAAATCGATTCCTGTTCGAGGCGCTGAAAAAGGGAATCTACATGCTTCCTGATGGGCGTGTCTATGTCTAGTCGGTTCATGATGCTGCTGACATTGAAGAGAGTTCGACGTCCGGCGTCTTGGACAGCGTTCTAGCCCACCTATGATGCCGTTCTACTCACGCCGGTGGCACGGCTGCCGCATCGATGAGTTTTTGTGGCGCGGACACCGCCTGATCGTGATGGAAAACCAACTCTTGCGGATTGGCGTACTTGCGAGCAAGGGAGCGGATATTATCGAGTTTCGATATAAACCTCAGGATCTTGACGTCTTGTGGCACGCTCCACAACCATATTTGCCCCCGGGCGAAGAGATCCCAACCGTAAGCCGCGCGCAAGGAAATTTCCTCGACTACTATCCTGGCGTTTGGCAGGAAGTGGCGCCCAATGCCGGGCCTGCTACATCCTACGAGAATGCGCAACTTGGCCAGCACGGAGAAGTGGCGTTACTTCCTTGGGATTTTCGCGTGATTGAGGACTCCGAAGCACGTATTGAGGCTGAGTTTTTGGTGGAGACGCTGCGAACGCCATTCCGGCTCAGCCGGCGGATGTCTCTTGCCTCCGGTTCTTCTGTTCTCAATCTCGAAGAACAGATGACCAATCTCGGAGAGCAGCGCCTGCCGTATCAATGGGGGCATCACTGCGTATTTGGACCGCCGTTCCTTGAAGAAGGCTGTCAATTAATCATGCCGCCGTGTGACGTAGTGGAGCCGGAATATTCGCGGGGATTGCAGCGCCGATTCGCCTTGAATCGGCCAGGCAAGTATCCTGAACTTGAAACTGTTTCCGGGGCGCCCGGCCGCGTCGACCTGGTACTGCCGAAAAGCGCAAGATGCGAAGACGTCCTTTTGTTTAACAAATTTGCTCAGCCGCGGTGCACGCTTCGTAATCCATACCGTCAGATTGAAATTCGCATGAAATGGGATGGAACCGCCTTTCCTTATGTGTCGTGCTGGCAGGTATATGGCGGCGCTTGGGGTTACCCGTTCTACGGGCGGACCTACAATTTAGCAATCGAGCCCTTCAACTGTCCTATTGAACCACTCGAGAATCTTGCTCAGCGAAGTGCTGTTCCTTTCCTCGACGCCGGGGCATCTGCCAAAGCTCAACTTGAAATTGGAATCGGAGCGGTTTGATTTGCCGCTGTGCTTCAGCCCGCGACTGTGTCGACTATAAAGATCGCCTTGCCGCCGATCGCTTCTGAAACTAATCAAGAAAAAATGCTCTTCTTTTGCGAGCAGGTGGGGCCGAGGGTAGCCGCGATTCTTATCCATCATCGAAAGCTGTCGTCGGTTGAAACTCCCGCTTCGGGAATATCTGGGATCGGTTTTGCCGGGACTTGCAAACCTCTCAGTCCGCCTTGCTCACCAGCTCACGCCCGTCGCATGGGCGGCCCCTCACTCGCGATAAACTTGTTTTTCAGTTCATTGCTTCGCATCCAGGATCAACCGTCAACCTGCAGTTGCTTTGCCTTACGTTCAAATGGGAACGGTTAGTTCTTTTTCTAAGTCAGCGATTGGCGTCAATACACGAACCTTGTAGATCAGTTCTGGTTGCGTTTCTGAGATGTGACATCGTTCGAAGGTAACAACCTGTTGTTCTTTCAGGTGGAACATACTTAACCGGTTGAAAACTCGTCCCTCGAACCAGCTGCAGGTAAAGTTTGCTGATTTCCCGCCGGAAGCGGACCAGCTGCAGGGACCTTCCCCGATCTCATTGAGATCGATTCCCAGACGTGTCACTGTATCGCCAATGGAGCGTGTAATCATCTCCGATTGCCTCGCCTTGAGTCGAGCCAGCGCATGTTGCCTCTGTTCCTCGATCTCGGCTGCTGCTTTGGACCCAAGCGGCACTGGCTCAAAGACTATGCGCTGTGATGCAGGCGATTCCAATGGATGCAGGAAGCGGCTTATGAAGCCGACAAGGCAATCGATGTCCTCTTCGCGAGCTTGCTCGACCTGATCATGCAGCGCCTTTCTTTGGTCAGTCATGATGGGAGGATATGGGAGTCGCGGCGCCGGCACCGCAGGCTGCCTGAAAGGTCGCCACAGGACACGGCCCTGGACACGGCCCTGCCCGACACCAGCGGTTTTGCTCAAAGAGGTACATTCAAGCCTGTCTCTGACTCAGCATCAGCTGTAAGCACGCGCAGCTTGTAAATTACCTCCGACCCGGAGTCCGAAATTTTAGCTTTATCAAAGGTGATGATCTCCTGATTTTCCACTTGAAACGTGTTTAGACGGCAGAAAGCAGACCCTTCGGACCAATGACGGGTCATCTTCACTGAGTCACCGTTTCCGATCGAACCGCCGCCTGCGGCAAACTCGATCCGTACCGGGTCAATGCCCAGGCGTTTCGCCGTGTTGGCGGTGTGCTGCCGTTCTAAATGAGTCGACCTGGCGTGCAGGTGTGCTTCCAGAATCAGCTCCTGCCGCCTTCGTGCCGGCCCAGTCTGTGGCGAAGCAGTGTTTACCGGTTCCAAGGGGAAGTCGAGCGGACGTTGAAATCGGGCAACCAGTTCGCCAAGCAAAGGGAGATCCTCCTCCCGAGCCTCTTCAATCAAATCATGCAGCGCTTTCCTTCGATCGCTCATATCAAGCACTTCGCCGGCGGAAACCTTGACCGTAATATTTTAGTCCTCTTTGCGCTGTCCGCCTGATGCTGGCGCGACAGTTGCTTCCGTATTGCCCGTCACACGCTCAGAGCCTGTATACGCGCGAGTAAATCCCTGCTACTTTCGTGTCTCACGCATGCGCGAGGCTCGCGACGTACTCCTCAGGGCAGCCAAACCCTTCCACCTTTACTCCGAGGCGGCGCAGCGCGTCTATGGCGAGCATCCGCCGGTAGAAATTGAAAGTAATCACATGCGCGAACGTACCACCAAAGGTAAAGGTCTCCGGGGGCTCGCACAGCGCATCGACAAACGTGTCTTCCCAGGCACTTCGATTGCGTACATCTGTAAGTACACTCTGGAACGCTGCATCCGCTTTCTCCATGCGCGCGAGCATGGCCGAAGGAGTTCGATGCTTCGGGGGGGCATCTTCCATCAGGGGCATGCTGCTGCCGGTAAGCGCCGCAGCCCAGACTTCCTTCGTTAGCACCATGCGGTCCAAAACCTGGCGTAGACTCTGGTCCGGGCCATCCCATGGAAAGACCTTTACCTGGTTTTTCAAAGGGCGATCCAACTGTTCATCGTTCAGCGTGTTCGCTAGATTAAGAAGACGTCGCGTGTGCCAGGATTCCTGGCCAGAGAAGATATCAAAGAGATCCATAGATGGACTAACTCCGTTCGCGTCATTCCTGCCGGAATGGTGATGAATTCCGTTACTGCTGTGAAGGTGAGTGTGCATCGCCCCGATACGGCGGTAGAGGCTCGGTGAAACGCCGAAGGCCTTTCGGAACGCTCTGGTGAACGCTTCGAGCGATCCGTAACCCGCGTTGAGACTGATGTCTGTCACCGAGAGTTGGGTGCGCGACAGTTGCCATGCCGCTCTCTCCAGGAGCAGCCGCCGCCGCATAGCGACCGGCGTCTCCTCGACCATTGCCCGGAATACGCGATAGAACTGCGTCCGGCTTCGATAAGCGTGGCGGGCGAGGCCGTTGGCATCCTGTTCCTGATCGAGCGAATCAAGAATGATTTCGCGTAGCCGGTGCGCTTCGTCCACACAAGGAAAATACCACTTCAAAGGGTGAATCCTCCTGATCGCAAGTCCCAAATTGACGCGGGATGCGTCCGTGTGCCAGTCACTCGCAGTCCGCTCTCACGCCCGAGTGACTACTGGGTTCCTGGTGTATGGTCGGTAAACTGGCGATTGGAAAGAAGAGGAGGATGCTGATGGTTCAATTGACGGTTAGCCCGTCATTTGAGGACTTATCGCGCGACAGCGCTCACGGCGCTATGAAAACGGTTCTGGTCAGGACTTCCATTCTCCCGCGAGCTCACGGCCTGGGATGCTTCGGTTCATACAGGGCGATCTTCCCCCGGCCGGGCAGGCTCATGTTCGTGATGAGGCCCCACGGAGCTTCTATCGCCTCTCCGCATTGGATTCCCTTTGCGCCTAGAGCTTCCATTTCTTTCCTTAAATCCGGACACATCAGATGGCGATCGTTCTCAGATGCGGGGTGGACGGCTGCTTCCGCGCTGGGGAGCTCAAAAATAAGCCAGCCATGACCGGCATCAATAGACCTAAAGCCCAAAACATCCCTAAATGAATCTACGGTCAGCCTCACGCATTCATCGAATAGATGACCAGATGCGCACCATTGATCAGCATGTGCGTCACGTTGACCTATCTGCCTGAGCCGGTGCTTTACAGACGAATCGAAACAAACGATCGGTTCTTATCTGATATGGCAGTATTGTAGTCTTGACTCGACCATGCATCGGCGGCATTTTCTGAAATCAACTTTAGCTGGCCTTTCGGCCGTGAGCCTTCTTGAGTCAGATACTGCTGCAACGCACCGGTTGCCCAAAACAGACAGTCATTACCGGCAAGTAAAGTCTTACGTCGAGGAGGTCCCCGTACCCGAATATCGTTGGGCGTCCCCGCAACCCTATGAAGCATTTCGGGACATGAAGGTTGGTGTGCGCGTGCATTGGGGTATCTACTCGATTACCGGGCAAGCACATGAGTCCTGGCCATATCTATCGATGTCGTTCGACGAACGCGCGAGATACAACGAGCTCTACCAATCGTGGAATCCTGCCGCCTTCGATGCGGATGAATGGACAAATCTGTTCTCTGCGGCAGGCTGCCAAATGTTCGCCTTCACCACAAAGCACCACGAAGGATTTTCGATGTTTGATACCAAAACGCGCGTGCTTTCCCGCACGAATTGGAGGGCGCCCGGGGGACCGAAAGTAGAATCGTGCGATCTGGCCTATAGCATCATGGAAACACCGTTTGGCCGGGATATCGTGAAAGAACTTTGCGAGGCTGGCCATCGCCGCAATCTGAAAATCGCCTTGTACTTCTCGCATCCTGACTGGTACGACGCCGATTTCCGCCCATACTGCTATCACCCGCTGCGGGTGCCGTCCGAACAGCGGCTGACAGGCGTTCCGCCAGAGAAGAACGAACGCAAGGGCGAAATCCGAAGCATGGCGCCCGATCCCACTCCAGCCGAGGTGCGGCGCATGATGGCGCGTCACCGTGCGCAGCTACTGGAACTCCTTTCCAACTACGGCCGCATCGACATGCTTTCGCTCGACATGTGGCTCGGCCCGGCAGTCTGGCCACAGTTGCGACAGACAATCATCGATCTGCGACGGGTGCAGCCTGACGTCATGTTGCGCGCGCGCGGAATCGGCAATTATGGCGACTACTACACGCCGGAAGGCTTCGTTCCGGGCAGTAAGGAGAATACCGATATTCCTTGGATGGTCATCTACCCGCTTGGTTCATCGTTTTCGTATGATCCGCATGCGGAGAACTACAAAGGTGCCGCCTGGATCGTCAAGAACGTGGTGGATACGGTGGCGAAAGGTGGAAATTTTCAGATCGGTGTCGGTCCCGATGGCCGCGGTAAGTTCCATCCCGAAGCTGTTTCTCAACTCAAAGAAGGCGGCCGCTGGCTGGAGGTAAATGGTAGCGCAATTTATGGAACGCGCCCGCGTGCTGATGCGCTCTGGCGTGAGGGCGACAACGTTCGTTTCAGCCGCACAAAAGATAACCGCTTTATCTACGTGTTCGCGTTGAATTGGCCAGGACAAGAACTGGCAATCAGCACGGTTCGCCCAAAATCAGGATCTCAGGTTCGTATGTTGGGTTTTGCTCAGCCGCTCGAGTGGCGCGAAGATGGCAATCGTGGGCTCGTTATCAATCTGCCGTCCACCCTTCAAGATCCGACAAAGCGCCCGTGCGAGTTGGCCTGGGCATTCCAGATTGAAGGGCGTGATCGAACTTGATCCCCACAGACTTTGCTGTTTCAAAGCCGTCCACGAATCAAATTGGACTCATTTGATCTCGCATTCACTGAGCTTGTGCCCGCATACCGCGAGCTGGCGGCCAGCGTAAATGATGGCTCAGGAATTCGAAGGTTCCCTCACCGTGGATGGTGTGGGGGCCCGTGAAAAACTCAATCGCAGTGGCATCGGGCATGTTCATGTTGACATCGTAAAACCGGCGCACCTTTGCATATTCGTAAGCGACCCATTCATCCGGGGCAACTGGGTCCATATGCCCGCGTTCGACCATAAAGGGTCGGGGCGCCATTAAATCGGCCAGATCGGAGTAATTTACGGTATTCGCGAAATCGAATTCGAGCATGTCGTATTCAGGCGTCAGCATATAGCTGTAGGACGAGTCCACGCTGGTGGTCTTCCAAACCCATTCGTTGAAATCTCCCGAGCAGATCGATAAGGCATAGCCGTCGAGCAGGGGCGGCACACGAACGGCGGTTTTGCCCCCATAAGAGAGCCCGTAAAAGCCGATCCGCTGCCGATCGACAAATGGCAAAGTAGCTAACCATTCGACCGTCCTTTGGTGCTGGCCGAGAATGAATGAGAACAGGGATAGCTTAACGGGATGACCTTTCCGCTGAATGATTCTGAAACGGTCATGCCCTATATAAGGGTTTTGCGGTGCGTAGGTCACAAAGCCTTCATCGGCGAGACGAGCAGCGAAATGATGATAAAAATGCGAATCGATCTTCGGATCGGCGACATCCTGAGCCCGTCCTTCAAGGCCATGTTGGCAAACCACAACCGGCCTGCGCTCGCCGGGCCGCACGTTTTTCGGCACAAGTAAAATGCCGTAGGCGAATACGCTTGGCCAGACGTCGAGAATCACCTCGTATCCGCAAAATTTAGGCTCATCATATATAAGACGCGTACGGGGGTTAGGAGCTATTGTTGGCGAGGGTAATTGGCCGATAACTTCTTTCCAAACGTAATCGCGGTAGAAAGTGGTGCTCTGCCGCCACCGGTCGGGAGAGGAAGCGTCCGCGCGCGACCAGAATTGCGACCGTCGCGTTGGCGACCGTCGCAGAACTGTCTGGGTGTGTGCCACTAATTCATTTAATTGGCGGTGCATTCGTTCGGAAGCGTCGAGGTCATGTCGCAACTTCTGCGGCGCGGATTCGGACGGCACCAGGCTGATTTCTATTTTGCAGGTGCGAAATAGAGCTCTGAGAGTTTCTTCAGAGCCGGGTGCTCCTTTGCCATCGCCGCTTACGATTAACCGGAGATCGCCGCCTACATGGAGCGGTTTGTAATATGCTCGCGCCCGCTCCGCTTCTTCGCGCACGGAAGCAAGTGCGGGGGTGGTGAGCCGGCCGTTTGGCGCTGCGCCTTTACGTTCTGGAGTTTCTGGAGGCGGACCGTTGATTTCAGGTCCACGACAGGCCTCGACAACAAGCGCACGCGGCGCAATCAGGCTAGCCAGTTCCGCGTCGCCGAACTCCGAAAGAACTCCCCATAGGTCGCGGTAGATTGGCTCTTTCCATAGCTCCTGCCTGGAGTCGAAGTATCCACTGACTATGGCACTCTGAATTCGGACATCGGTAGCGGCACTATAAAGAGCTAGCAGACCACCCTCTCCGTAACCCATAACGGCAATCGGAAGCGGAGCAGTTCTATTCTCATACGTGAACCAGTCGACCGCACTCAGTACCTTCTGCACTTCATAACCGATGATGTGCCGGCCGGCTTCAAATGCCATCCGATAGATCCATTCGCGATGGGACTGATTGGTCATGCGAATTTCTGGGATGCCCGACCAGGTGTCGCCGCGGTTAATCACAACGGGGATGAGAACTTGACAACGGTTCTCCGCTAACCTTCTTGCAAACTGCGAATTCGGGTCGAACCCGATTTCGACTCCCGCCAGCATTTCAGGCGTCAGATCCGCGTCCGGAATAGCCACAACGCGAGCCACGGCCTGCTCTGCTGGTTCCAACAATAGTCCCTCTGCAGTGACATCTTCAAAAACACGCCAGCGCACTGCGTACACCTTGTACCGCTTGCTGGAGGCGATTACAGGTGAGGTTGAAGTGGTTGTATCGAGTTCGAGAGCGGCGATAGGAACCCGCGGATCGACTGCGCCAATGATCTTCCTCAAGTGTTCACGATTCTCGGCAACTGAATGTTGATACTCTTCAACCGAGTCGTAATTTCTTTTCCAGAGCCTAGAGCGGCTGCTGATGGATTCTGCCGTGATGCGCAGTGCGTAGTTGTTTATGCTCTCAACCATGCGGGCAGCGAGATCGCCCGTCTCTGAGAGCGGGGCAGTGCCCGGCAGTACAGGTGGCGCAATACCCAAATGAGGCGGGTCACTTGAGGCTGCGTTCAATGCTGTCAGCCCTGCGCCAGCAGCTAGAAACGTTCTTCGATTCATGAGAGATTCGGCCACTACTCGTCAGCCTAACTAACTAGTTTCCGCGACGCTCGCGAGTAGTCGGTCCAGAGCCGGTTCAGTGTCCGCCTTTTGCCCACGATCATAGAGCCAGCTTGCGATCAAGTCCCATGCCGGTTCCAAATGTATGGTCCACCATATTGAACTCCAAGATGGATAACTTCCAACAAAAGGACCGCGACGAGGATGCGGAATACCCAGAATTTTGCGCGCTCGTGCATAGTGAGCCGGGCGCCGAGGTAACCACCCGCGATGCTGCCGGCGGACATCAGAAGCCCGTCGGTCCAGCGAATGCTGCCAGCACTGGCAAACATCGCGATGGGAACCAGGGTAGTAGTTACCAGCATTAAGACTTTCAGCGCATTTGCACGCACGAGGTCGAAGCGGAACATCAGAATCAGGACCAGCAGAAGGTAAGTGGCGCCATCGAGCACAATGAAGCCTAACCAAAAACCCACCGTCAGCAACGCCCCCACTCCCGTTACGGTGATGCGAGCCGCCCGGCCCGAGGGTTGCTGGAGTATTTGCCGAAGCTTGGTAAACAAGAGGAGCAGCGCCACGAGAACGGCTGCGGTGATGACCAGCGCCATGTCACGGCGAGGGAGCATTTTGGCCGCCAAAACCCCGGCTACGCTGCCCACCGTAGCCGGAACTGCGATCCTTATTCCAACACGCCAATTCACTTCGTGCTTTCTCTGGAACGTATGCAGCGCCATTAGAGAGCCGAATAGTACGGGCAGCCGGTTTGTGGCGTTCGCGGCCAGCGGCGATAGCCCCAACATCATCAGCACGGGGAGCAAAATCGCCGATCCTGAAGAAGCAAGCGTGTTGATGAGCCCGCAGGCTAAGCCAGCGCCGAGGAGCGCCGAGCCATAGGGCAGGAGTTCTAATGACACATGCATAGGGGCACCACCCGTTCACCTTGAGCTCTCCGATTCGCCACATCCATTCATGCTGCTTGCCCAATCAGGCGGACCGCCCTACGGGCAAAGATTGATCGTGGAAATCTCGATCGTGACGTTGGCATTGGATACGCCTTCCCCCGTCTGGACGACCACCGGCAGGTACTCGCCCGATTGATTCGGCGCGACGACTTTGAGCGAGGTGTCGCTAACTGGCGTGTACTGGGTCGAGGACAAGGGCGTGCCGCCGATCAGAACGCTGGTTACGAGTGAGGGATACAGAGCGCTGCCGGTGATCGTGAATGTATTGCCCGCGTCCACGCAACCCGGGCTCACGCTCGATACCTCTGGCTTCTCCAGCGAGAAGGTATCGCCGAAGGGCAAAGGGACGAACGAAGACAGAGGTGTGGCAACGCCAGACCAATAGTCGGGCACGCTTTCGTCTGCCTCCGAACTGAACGCAATCTGGGTTTGCCCTGTTGAGTAGAACGAGAACGGCACCACCCAAATCCACTGATTGTAATAAGTCTGCAGGCCTCCATACTGTTGAGTTTCATACTCCCACTTTGTTACGCCGGTAGCTGGATTGTTCTGATTCAGTATCATGGTCGCTGGGCAGGTAATGGTCTCAGAATTGGAAACGCTAACGCCGCCGGTGAGACCGGCGTTGAGACCCTGTAGTTGGTTCCAACCGGTACTCCCTCCAATACTCCAGCTCGTGCCGCTCGTGGTTGTAGTCTGGCACTGAGTTGACGCGGGACTTGGCTGGTAGAACGCTGGTGTCACAAAGTTCGAGGGCAATAGCGTATTCGTCGAAGTCGAAACTATAGGTAGGCATAAGTCGGGACAGCCTTTAATTTGGTAGTAGTCAGCCTCTTGTTGGACATAGTAATAATCCGCCTGGTCCTGGAAAGAGCGCACAGCCCAGACCATGTTCGTGACGCGAACCGAATTTCCACTGTCATCCGTGTTAATGTTGGTGGACCTATAAGAGTTGGCGAGATTTTGTAAGTCGTTCGTTGGGCTGTCGCCGGGAGCCTGAGGAATGATCGCCGTTGCGGAGAATACCTGGCTGAGAGACTCAATCATCCGTTCGTCCAAGGGGCTTGAAAGGTTGTTAAAGAGACCGACGCTGTAATCGTACGCTTTCGGTCCCGATCGCTGCGCTGTCCGGAAAAAAGTCAAAGGAGTAGTTGCGCCTGCCGCCGCCCCTGTGCTCCCCGTAGCGGCGTTTGCGGCGTTTGGATGACCGAGCATAAGGCGCAGGTTCTCGGAATCGGTCTGCGTGGCATTCGTCATGACAACGGCCTGGCCGGCCGTGTGCGCCTGCTGCAACAGCGACAGGAGCCGCTGGTCCGCCAGGTCTGCCGGCCCGAGGATGATCGGGCTCGGCGTTCCATTGGAGGAATTGCTAGAACCCGAGCTCAAGGGCTGGAGGTCGTAGATACTGCCTAGCAGGTTCAGTATTCCGCTGTCGGCGAAGGGCGCATACTGAAGGGTTCCCATAGGTTGCGGAACGACAATGCGGTTGCTACCCGATCCACCGTTTAGCGCCGGCCGGCCTGTGCCGGCGATGAGGACATCGTCGCCGTCTCCCCCCAATAACTGGCCGCCCCCCGATCCGCTCTGGATGCAATCGTCGCCGGGCCCGCCGTCAAGCACTACCGGCAGATGCACATCCGATTTCACGATCAGAACGTCATCGCCACCGTTCCCCTTCACTACGATTCGGGAGATCGGACCGAAGCGTCCTAAGTGCTCGCCGTTCCACTGAACGCGGACCAAGCCGGAGGCTCCGGCCGCGCTGATCACGATGTGGTCTGGATTGTCCGTCCCCTCAATCTGCAGCGTGTCTCCGCTGATGGTGATTTGTTTGAGTAAGCCGGCGCTGTCCAGTAAGACATCTCCCGGCACATTGACCGGCATCGCTGGACAACTCTTCTCGGCCACAGCGCTGTCGAGCCAACTGGCCATCGCCGGACTGCCTGACGCGAGCAGAAGAGCCGCGAGAATCAGTGGAAAACCTTTTGAACAGATCGTGCTAATGGTCTTACTTTGATCGGCTTTAGTCAGCTCGATTTTCATACTCCTTGTTCCTCCCGGTTTGTTTGGGCTAGGAATTGATCCCTGATACCTAATAAGGAATTGGCCTGCAGGAGTTACTAGTCTTGAAGAAATTTCGTGAGGGACCGCCGCTGGGTTGGGCCCAACGCCCAAATGCCGGAAATCTCGCATTGCGCACTGAAACCGTTGTACGGTTCATGCGCGATGGATCGCGATTAGACTAAATTAGACTGAGATGATCGATTCCGCCGCTGTTAGATAACCACGATGTCCGGCGCACGGTCGTTTCCAACGACCCATTGGTCCCTAATCCTATCGTCGGCTAGCGATACTCGCTCCCAGGCGGAACGCGCTCTGGCCGAACTCTGCCGTGTTTATTGGTATCCGGTCTATTCGTTCGTGCGTGCGCGCAGTTCGTCGGCGGACGAAGCACAGGATCTCACGCAGGACTTCTTTTTATACCTTCTAAAGGGAACAGTGTTCGCGTCTGCTAATCCTGCTGTCGGTCGATTCCGTTCCTTTCTGATAACCGCCCTGAAGAATTTTCTCGCCGATCAAGCCGACCGCCGGAACGCCAAGAAGCGAGGCGGCGGTGTTGTTACAGTGCCCATCGACCTTACCGGTGCGGAAGAACGGTTTGCGCGGGACTTGCAGTATAAAGAGACGCCTGAAAGGGTTTTCGATCGCCAGTGGGCGCTTACACTTGTGTCGCAAGCGTGCGACCAATTGCAGGATTCGCTTGCTCGCGAGGGCAAGGGAAGATTGTTCCATCATCTACGAGCTTTCCTTCCTGGAGGTCCGGATCCACCCTCATACGCGAACCTGGCTGCAGAACTTAAAACAACGGAAAGCTCTGTCAAAGTCACGATTCATAGGTTGCGGCGTCGCTATCGCGATCTGCTCCGTGCGAACGTCAGCCACACTCTAGCAGATCCGAAGGACGTGTCAACGCAAAATAGAAATGTCCTATTCCGTGCAAAGTAGAAATGTCCGGTTTTGAGAGGGCAGATGAGAAGTTCGTGTTAGTGTGAGTGCGATGTTTTGGGGAAGTCGCGTTCCCCGGAGCAGATCCGAAGACCGCTGCGACGGGGCTGGCTCCGAAACAGACGGTGCCAAACCCCCAGTCAAACCGGGTCCAAGGTGGCCCGTTCTGGGGGTTTTGGTTTTTTAAGATGAATCTGTTTTGGTGAAGCTTCTGAGCAGTGGTCTTCGGATAGAGTAAGCGCGAAGACGGCTGGGCCGATTTGGCCCAGCCTACCGAATGAAGGTTTTGGGGTTGGGGTCGTTCTTGCCCAGATGAAAGTTCTTCATCCAGCCGCTCTTGCGGCGCACGATTTTGCGGGCGCGTGGTTTGCGTTCCGGCAAAGGGGCTGCTTTGGGGCGAGGCTGACATTCGGCGACAGTGAGGTAGTGCTGGCGGAAGCGAACCGCCAGCGTGCCATCCAGACGCTGCTCCACGCGCACCGTGCCGCCGCGTAGGCCGGCACGGATGTCGGCCTGCTGGATTTGATACGTCCGGTTGTCGAAGCGGATGGTGTAATCGTTGGCCACCTGCCGGGTCTCGACATGGCTCAAACTGGCCGCGAGCGAATGCTCTTTGCCCAACGGTCGATGCGCATCGTCGGCCGAGACCGGTATAACCGTGAGCGTCTGATTCCACCACGGTAAGAATTCTTTTTCCAGATAGTGATTGGCTTGCTGCAAGGTTGTGGCTCCGGCCACACGTAAGCCCTTCACCAGGCGATCTTGGGCCGTGCCAAATCCGCGCTCGACACGTCCTTTGGCTTGGGGAGAATGCGCTGCAATCCATTCGATGTCCAGCTCCTTCAGCGCTCGTCCGATCTGAGTCGGCGGCAAGAAAAGCGCGTCCTTCCCGGCCGTCTCGCCACGTTGGCTTTTGGGCAGATTCGCAAACAGACTTGCCTTGTCGGTGTAAAAGCTTACCGGTCTTCCGTTCTTCTCCAGGTAGCTCTCCACCAGCCGCAGGTTCTCTTCGGTGGAGTCGTGCTCCACAAAGCGCGCTAGCATCTGACTGGTCGCATCGTCGATCATGCTGATCAGATATAACTTCTCTCCGCGGCCTTCCAGCCAGTCGTGCTCGCTGGTGTCCCATTGCACCAGTTCTCCCAAGCGGCTGCGCCGCGCACGCCAGGTATGTGCTTTCTCCACACGCCGCGCTTTGGCTCGCCATAGCTTGGCTGCCACCATCCAGCCGCGCAGCGTTTCGCGGCTTACCTCCAGCTTGTGTTTCTTCGCCAAATACTCGGCCGCCAACGTCGGCCCAAAGCCTTGGTACACGTCCTGGCTCAGGATCTGGATGGCTTTCTCCCGCGTCTTGCCAGCGATTTTTCGGTTCGACGCCCGGCCTCGCGCGGCGTGAATCACCGCTTTGTCGCCACGCTCCTTCAAGCTCCGCAGCATGCGCCGCACCTGCCGCTCGCTCACCCCGATCTCGGCGGCCGCCTGTTTTTGCGTGATCAGTTTCTTCTTGGCTTTCTTCAGCGCAACCAGCCGGTCGCGCTCCTTCTGGGTCATTACGAGTTGGTCCGTTTCCAACTCCCCAGCGTGCCCTTGTCAATAGGACATTTCTATTTGGCACGATTAGGACATTATCATT
>JBAUZG010000123.1:0-5119 GCA_049585195.1 Bryobacteraceae bacterium
CGGAAGTGGTTCGCTTCGAGATTGAGGAGCAGGACCTGTCGTCCTATCTGCGTGCCGCGGACTTCCTTAACATCAGCAACGTGGACATCGTCTGCCTGCAGCATGAGTTCGGGATTTTCGGCGGGCCTGTGGGCGGTCACATCCTGGCATTCCTGCGCGAATTGAGAATGCCTGTGGTCACAACGCTTCACACTATTTTGCGTGAGCCCAGAGCAGAACAACGGCGGGTAATGCAGGAGTTAGTCTCGCTCTCCACCCGGCTGGTGGTCATGGCCGAGCGCGGACGACAGATGCTGCAGGAGATTTACCAGGCGCCGCCGGCCAAGATCGATCTCATCCCGCATGGTATTCCAGACGTAGGTTTCGTCGATCCGACTTATTTCAAGGACCAGTTCGGAGTGGAAGGAAGGGTGGTGCTGCTCACGTTCGGCCTGCTTTCGCCGAACAAGGGCATCGAATATGCGCTCAATGCTCTGCCGCAAATTCTGGCGGAGTTTCCCGAAGTTGTTTATATTGTCCTCGGCGCCACCCATCCTAACGAATTGCGGGAGCACGGTGAAGCTTACCGGTTCAGTCTTGAAATTCTTGCTAAGAAGAACAAAGTCGATAAGAACGTCATCTTCTACAACCAGTTCGTGGACCTTGAGAATCTGAAGGAATTCATAGGCGCGGCGGACCTTTACATCACGCCGTACCTTAACGAAGCGCAGATCACGTCAGGCACGTTAGCCTACGCGTTTGGCGCTGGCAAAGCAGTGGTTTCCACGCCGTACTGGCACGCAGCGGAATTGCTGGCGGAGGACCGCGGTGTGTTGGTGCCATTCGGCGACACGCCGGCCATAGCGCGCGAGGTGATCGGGTTGCTGCGCGACGACACTCGCCGGCATGCCATTCGCAAGAACGCCTACCGGATAGGCCGCGAAATGGTTTGGAGCAACGTCGCACAGCTATATATGCGTTCGTTCGAGTTATCGAGGCTTGAAGGGGCGGCGCTGTCTAGAAAATCTCTTGCCACGAAGACGCTCGACCAAAAGCCGCGGGAACTGCCGGAGTTGAAGTTGAGTCATCTCTCCCGGATGACCGATTCGACCGGCGTCTTTCAACATGCCGTTTTCAGCGTCCCAAATTTTTCCGAGGGCTACTGCACCGATGACAATGCACGGGCCTTCATCCTCGCTGTACTCCTCGGTGATTTAGGCGAGGATCCGGAGTGCGTGCGGACACTGGCCACCACCTCTGCAGCCTTCCTCCATCATGCGTTCGATCTCAAAACGAAACGCTTCCACAACCACTTGAGCTTTGACCGGCGCTGGCTGGACGAACAGGGATCGGAGGACTGTCACGGGAGGGCGCTCTGGGCACTGGGCGTAGCAGTGGGGAGTTCGCCCTTTCGGAGCTTCCAGATGATGGCTGGACAGCTGTTCGCGCTGGCATTGCCCGCGTTGACGGGGTTCACTTCGCCGCGGGCGTGGGCGTTCGGCCTGATCGGCATCCATGAATATCTGCGCCGGTTGAGCGGCGACAGCTTGGTCAATCAAACCCGAGAGACGCTTACTTGCCGGCTCATGGAGCTCTTCGAAGCGACTGCGCAGCCGGACTGGAAATGGTTTGAAGAGGAACTGTCGTACGACAACGCGAAGCTCGCGCACGCCTTGATTTTGAGCGGAGAGGCAACCGGACAACACGCGGTGCTTGAGCGCGGACTGCAGGCCCTACGCTGGTTGACGGAATTGCAGATGTCCGAGAAGGATCACTTTCGGCCCATCGGTAGCAATGGGTTCTACCGCCGCGGTGGTACGCGCGCCAATTTCGACCAGCAGCCCATCGAGGCGCAAGCAACGGTCTCGGCTTGTCTTGAAGCCTATCGCGCCACATCGGACTTCCGGTGGTACGAACACGCGCAACGCGCCTTTGATTGGTTCATCGGCTGGAACGATCTCGGACTGGAACTCTACGCTCCCGAGACAGGCGGCTGCCGCGATGGGTTGCACGTAGATCGGGTCAATGGGAACCAGGGAGCGGAGTCAACTCTAGCCTTCTTGCTTTCATTGGCGGAGATGCGGTTGGCGCAAAATATGTTGACAAGTTTTAAGGAGCCTATCGCCGTCGAAGAGTAATCGCCATCCGTCCCGTCTCATTCCCCTTGAACAACCATACATGTCAATTCACCTCAAACGAACCGCCACGATCCTCAAGCCCGACCAATCACGCGTTCTTCTGAGGCCCTTCCATCCAGGGAATGCCCAACGGGTCGGCGGGATCATAGGCAGGATCATGTCGCTCCCTGAAGATCAGATCGCGTCCCTTCTGGATGAAGTCTCCGCTGAATTCTCTCAGCGGCACCAGCAGATCCGCCAACTCTTCCTGGAACGCTTTGAACAAGTACGCGACCTGCTGTTGACGGATGAAGAACCGTCTGAACAAAGACGGCTGTTGATCGGCTCCTATTTCCTAGCCGAATACTCCTTAGAATCCGCTGCGCTCTTCAATCCCTCCATCATTCCTCACCCTGACCAGACTGGTCTGCCAGCCGGCGCTCTGCGGTTTATTCTCAGCTTGCGCGCCACGGGGGAGGGACACATTTCCTCCATTACTTTTCGAACCGGTATTGTCCATCCCGACCAGCGGATAGAGGTATTAACCCCCGCGGGCTTTCTCACCGAGCCGCGTCAAATCCCAAACCCCTTGTATGAGAAGCCGTCGTTCGAACGGAAACTCTTGGAACTGGGACTGACCAGCGGGTTCACGCGCCGTGTCATGAAGAAACTCGCAGAGTCCTTCACACTGGAAGAGCTTCGGGGTAGTCTCGAAGCTGAAGTGGAGCAGTCCCGTCGACCGGATGGAGTGGCGCAAGAGGATCCAAGTGCGGCACGGGGCATTTGGATGCTAGCCCGGTCAAACTACGAAGTTCAGTTCCAGCCGGAGCAGCAGTTGTCCGAACGCGTCCTTTTCCCCGCCACTCCCTCGCAACGCAACGGCATCGAAGACGCCCGGTTCGTCTGCTTCCACAACGATGATGGCAGTCCCGTCTACTATGCGACCTTCACGGCCTATGATGGCAAAGTAATCGTTCCAGAGTTAGTGGAGACGTGTGACTTCCTCCGCTTCCGGTTCATTACCCTGAATGGTCCGGCCGCGGAAAACAAAGGGATGGCCATCTTTCCCCGGAAAATCAACGGCCTTTATGCGATGCTCTCCCGCCAGGACAACGAGAACATCTACCTCATGTTCTCCAACGACGTGTACTTTTGGCGTGAACGCAAAGTTCTCGTTAAACCTACTTTCCCTTGGGAGCTGGTCCAGCTCGGTAATTGCGGGTCCCCCATTGAGACCAAAGCAGGCTGGCTGGTGCTCAGCCACGGCGTCGGCCCGATGCGAAAGTATTGCATTGGCGCGTTTTTGTTGGATCGCGATGATCCCAGCAAAGTCATCGGCCGTCTTCGCGAACCCTTACTCAAGCCGAATCAGAACGAACGGGAAGGATACGTGCCCAACGTCGTTTACACTTGCGGCGCTCTGCTCCACAACGGAGAACTGATCATTCCCTACGGCCTGGCCGATCACGCCACGGGTTTCGCGACCGTCCCACTCGATGAGGTTCTGGCTGCGATGCAGTAGTGAATATCGTCAATCGGCATGACTAAGAGACTAGCCGTCCTCGCGCCGGTCGCGTGGCGAACCCCTCCCCGGCAATACGGCGCTTGGGAGACGGTAGCCAGTAACATCACCGAGGGACTTGTCGCCCGCGGTTGGGACGTGACTTTGTTCGCCAGCGGGGATTCTCGGACCCGTGCTCGCCTGCATGCCGTGGTCGACCGGGGCTATGAAGAAGATTCCTCCGTCGATCCCAAAGTAGCGGAATACCTTCACATCTCCGAAGCGTTCGAACACGCTTCTGAGTTCGATCTGATCCACAGTCACTACGACTTCATGGCGCTGACTTACACGCGGCTCGTCAGGACGCCGGTCCTCACCACCATCCACGGATTCTCGTCTCCCCGGATCATGCCGGTCTATGAGAAGTACCGGGACGGCTATTTTGTTTCCATCAGCGATTCCGATCGCGCGCCGGGACTCAACTATCTGGCGACAGTGTACAACGGCATCGACCTCGTGTTGTATCCGCTCCGGGAATCTGGCGGTGATGACCTGATCTTTCTCGGGCGAATTCACCCGGACAAGGGCGTGCATTTAGCGATCGAGGTTGCGCTCATGAGCGGGCTGCCCCTGCTCATCGCTGGCATTGTCCAGGATGCAGAGTACTTCCGCAGGCAGGTGCAACCTCATATTGACAATAAGCAGATCCGTTATATCGGACCAGTGGACGTCCACGGCAAGAACGAATTGTTCGCGCGGGCCCGGGCGCTGCTGCACCTCAACACCATCCCGGAACGCTTTGGCCTTGTCCTGGTAGAAGCCAATGCCGCAGGCGTTCCGGTCATCGCCATGGATCTCGGCTCGTGTCGCGAGGTCATCAAAGAAGGACAAACCGGATTTCTGGTCAACAACGCCGGTGAAGCGGTGCGGGCCTTGGAACGGGTTCGCGAAATCGACCGCGTCGCCTGTCGCAGACGAGTCCAGCAATGTTTCTCGATCGAGACGATGGTCGAGGCGTACGAACGAGTTTACTCCACCATTTTTGAACTGGAAGCAAAGAAGCGATCATGACGCCAGACATTGTCAGACGATACAGTCAGAATCCCATCCTCACCAAAGCCCAGATCCCGTATGCCGTCGAAACCGTTCACAATGCGGCGGTGGTTAAGCATCAGGATCAATACATCATGCTTTTCCGCTCCCATCTCCGCACGGGACGATCCATCATTGGATTGGCTCGAAGCCCCGACGGATTCCACTTCACAGCTGCTGCACAGCCGTTTCTGACACCGGCGCGAGATGGAACTTTTGCCGCCTATGAGGAGTTCGGTGTCGAAGACCCTCGCGTGACTCCACTCGAGGGGGAGTACGTCATCACCTACAGCGCCTACTCGCGAGATGGAGTGCGCATCGTCCTCGCCAAAACGAAGGACTTCGATCGAGTGGAAAAAATCTCCCTCATAACGCAGGCTGATTACCGAAATGTGGTGATCTTCCCCGAGAAGTTTGACGGCCTCTATGC
>JBAUZG010000124.1:0-18058 GCA_049585195.1 Bryobacteraceae bacterium
ATCCAGCGCGTACCCGAGGCGTCGATAAACATCCGGTCGATGCGCGCGGTGATGAGCTGCCGGTCGAGCAATCCGCCTAGCGCCCACTCGCATTGTGCGCCAGTGTGGGGAGAGAGAATCCAGCGGCCGCGCTCGCTTTCGAGCGTATTGCGTAAGGACGTTAGCACACGATCAGCAGCGGCGGCTCGTTCTGAACTCGGTACGCCGGCACGTTCGAGTTCTCCTCTGGCGAAAGCGCCGAGTCCAGCCACTTTTTCGCTGGTCCAGCTCTCGAGGCCTTCTTCGGCCACTCGGCGAAGCAGGTCGTGAACAATATTGCCGACGTGACGGCCCGTTTCACTTACCCATTCATAAGTGGGCTCGCGCTCAGATGGCGTATCGGCATCGTAAGCCGGCCTCCACGGGACGGCCGGCTGCGAAGCTGGCAGCCGCCACGAAGCGGGAAGACGCCGAAGCACGGTTACATTTGGCGCTGTGAGCGTAAGAGTTTGCTGGGCCGGCTGTCGAGCCAGACGGCGCTCGAGTTCGGCCTCGAACAGTTCCTTCTCTTTCGGCCAAAGCAGTTTCAGAAAGCCGCCCGGAGCACAGACGGACGTCCCATTTTTTGTCCTTTTCGCATTGCCCAATAAGAGCAGCTCTTCTCTAGCTCGTGTGGCCGCGACATAAAAAAGGCGCGCTTCTTCGGCCTTGTCGCGTTCCTCGGCCTGCTTCAGCACAAAGTTGTAGTAACGCGAATCTGGCGAGTCTTCTGTCCCCCTGAGTGTGAGGCCTGCCACTAAAAAGCGCTCAGTTCCATCGGCGTCGAATCTGGTCGACCAGACAAGCAGATCACGGTCGGGAGTGCCGCCCTGGCCGTGCAGTTGAGGAAGGATGACGGTATCGAATTCGAGCCCCTTTGCCTTGTGAATCGTCATCACCTGGACGCGGCTGCCGGAGCTGCTCGAAGGGCGCGCGAAAAGATAATCCAGCCGCTCGTTCAAGAGCGCGAAATCGCGAATGCGACCGCCTTCGTCGCTCGATTCAAGCAGAGATAAGAAACTGGCGGCGTCCTCGCGCTGATTATCGCCATCGAGCGCCGCAGGGCCGCCAAGCGCGACCCAGGCTGCTTCGATCAAGGGACGCAAGGGCGATCGTCCGAAATTGGCGGTGGCACCTGAAAGGACATCGCGGAAGCGATAAATGCGCGCGCGTGCATCGGGAGAGAGTTTGGCAACATGCTGTTCGTCGAGCAAGAGTTGAAGGACTGTACGTTCGCGCTCCCCTTCAAGCAGCGTGGCCAGATCCGCTAACGTCAGGCCGCAGAAGGGAGCGCGAAGGCACGCAATCCACGCGGTACGATCGGCAACCTGATGAATGGCGCGCGTAAGCGAGAGCAAATCGAGGATGTGTTGCTCGGCGGTAAGCGCGTCCAGATCGACGGCTTCATACGGTACATCTGCATCCCTCAGCGCGGGTAGAATCGCCGCAAGATGCTTGCGCGTTCGCACCAGGATCGCCGTGGAGCGGCCTTTGGCAATCGAGTGCGCGGCGATCTCGGCGACCTTCGCGGCCTCAGCGGAGCCATCGTCGTCGATAAAGCGATAAATGCGCGGGCTGACGCCGGAATGACTACGCGCGGGTTGTGTCTCGCGAAGCCTGACTGCGCCGATGGCCGCATCGTCCTCCTCGGGCGCAATCGTCCGGAATTCGCCGACAATCCAATTCACGATCGATCGCGTGGAACGGAAGTTGTTCTGAAGCCGCAGGGTTTCGAGCGGGATGGAACCGAAGCCCTGTTCGGCGGCGCGAATAAAGAGGCCAACTTCGGCATCTCGGAACCGGTAAATCGATTGCATCGGATCGCCGACCAGAAATAGCGTGCGGCCGTCCTCGAGCGACCATTGCCCCGTGAGGCGCTCGAGCAGCTCGTACTGGCCGAGCGATGTGTCTTGAAACTCGTCGACGAGAATGTGCTCGATTCGAAAGTCGAGTCTGTAGGCGAGTTCGGTGGGACGATCGGGAGGGCCCAGCGCCTCGACGGCAGCCTGCGAAATACGAGTGAAATCCACTTCTGCGCGTTCGCAAAATACGGCTTCGAGTTGTTCCAGCGCGATGCCGAGAACGATCGTGAAATTTGAAATGAAGCGCCATTGGTCGTCACTGAGACAAGCGGGAACAAGGCGCCGGCAGCGGTGAAGGGCTTTGCAGAATTCGGGATTAGCGGCCAGGGTCTCGTAATGCCGAATCGTCCTACGCGGCGTCTTCTTACCGGCGTGTAGGAGGCTTTCCGCCTTAAATCTCCATTTCTCGAGCGCATCCACTGAGAGTGGGGGACGGTCTGGAATTGAGGGCGGCCAGATATCGTGTGCGGCTTTTATCCCGCGGAGGATTTCTTCGCCGAGCAGTTGGCAGATATCGCTTCGCAACTCGTCTCCACGTAAGTGCGCGAGCTTTCGAATCCACTGGTCGCGTTTCTTCAGTAACGAAGCAATCAGGTTTTGGAGGCGCGCGAGATCGCCGTCGAAATGGATTGAGATGTCATAGAAAACCGGTTGAAAATCTCTATGTTCGGCAAGGGCAATGATGGAGCGGCGGGCGGCTAGATGGTAAAGCTCGTCGGCAAACTCGAGAACCGCGGGAGCGCTGCCAAGGCCTGCGAGGAGCGGCATCTGGCGGATCAAGAGCGAGCAAAACGAGTCGATGGTCGAGATCTGCATGCGGCCTGGATCTTCGACGATATTCCAGCCCTGGTCGTCATCGCGCGCGAGAGCGTCTTCTGCAAGCTGCCGCGTGAGGCGCGCATACTCGTTCTTGACTGGCTCGCCCGCGATAGCTGCACGCAGCGCCGACAGAACGCGTTCTTTCATTTCTGCGGCTGCTTTACGCGTAAATGTGAGAGCGATAATCGATTCGGGCTGCGCAACGAGCGAGAGCAAGCGAAGGTAGCGCTGAATGAGAAGCTCTGTTTTGCCGGAGCCTGCGGGCGCTTCCACCAGAAACGATTTGGTTGGATCGAGGGCACGCCGGCGGGCATCAGCATCCGACGGCTTGCGCGCAGTCGTCACTTGCCCTCCTCGGCGAAACGGCGCCGCCGATCTTCTTCAATGCGGCAAACCGGCTTGATTTCGCAGTAATCGCACGCGTTCGCGAGCGGCGCCCGCGCCGCCTGGCCGCTCTCGAACGCTTCGGCCAGATTTTGAATGGTTGTCTGCCAATCGCTTAATTGTGCGGTCCAGTTGTCCGCCTTCGTTCTCTCGTTAAGGTACTGCTTGCGCCCGTAGCCGGCGGCTTGTTGCGCCTCGCGGCGCAGCGAGGCGAAATAAAGCCCTTCTACTTGGCCGCCTAGCATAGCTAGCATAGCTGCATACACCAGTAGCTGCGGTTCGCGCGGACGATCAGAGTCAAGATTGTCCCGGTTCACCTTGCCGGATTTGTAATCGATAACGACGAGTCCCCCGTTGTCGAGCCGGTCGATGCGATCGGCGCGAAGATGCAGCAACAGGCGCGAGAGTTGAAAGTCGGAAGCGGCTTCGAGGTCGTGGATCTCAAAGTCGCCGGGCCTTTGCTTTTCGAGATCCAGCCAGTTGACGATGAGCGAAACGAGCCTCTCTCTCTCGGCATTACGAAGCTGGGCGCGAAACCCGGTTTCGGCCCGGTCGAACGAAAGGGCTCGTTCGACAGCGGTTGAGACCAACGCCTGGATTTCAGAAGGGCTTGACACGCGGAGGCGTTGCGACGTCTTAATCTCGCGCCAGACAGCCGCGAGAGCCTGGTGAAGGAACTCACCGCGTTGCCGCGCGTCGTAAGAGAAGGCGCCTTCCTCGAGCGAATCGGCGTTCAAGCGCCAGCGTGCAAATGCCTGGAAAGGGCACGCCGATTGCGACTTCAGCAAACTTGTTCCACCGGTGACAATTGTGCCTGGCTGAAGCGGTGGGCCATCGGTATCTTCGATTTCTTCGAGTTTGTGAGATTGAAGCTGGCCGAGAACGGTTTTTCCATTCCACAAGAAAAGGCGGTCTGGCGTAACCTCCTCGACGTTTTGAAAAAGAGCAGAGAGCTTCGCGCCGGTGGCATCGCTGGAACTATAGCTTGCGATGACGGATGCTGCGGACGATTGAACGCATCTGGTAAGTCGGCTCGCTTCGGCGCGGCGGCCGGCGGCGGTCGCGATAGGAACACCTTCGCTACGCAGAAGGTCAAGCGGAATGTAAGCGGGAGCGAATGAGGGTGGAGGCCATTCAAGTTCGGATGCTCCCGTTAGCCACGCATGATCGAATGTGAGACCCACTGCGTCATGAGCTGAAAGCACCTGAATAGGCGAAAGGAGATCGCCGCCTGACGGGCCATCGGAGGCCTCAAGAGCGCGGAGGCGGGCAAGAGCTTGCGCGGACGAGAAACGTGTTCCGGTGAAGCCCAGCGACTCGAAGGAGGACAGCAGATCGCGCCATTCGTCGACGGCTTCGGTCTCGGATGGGGAGAGAGCCGTCTCACCGGGCCATCCAGCCGCTTTCAGAAGCTCACGCCACAAGCGGGACCACTCCGCAGGTTCGGCCTCACCGGATGGCTTTCGTTTTAGCGCGGCACGAATGAGAATCCACCGCTTGTGAAGTTCCGGGCACTTCGAGGTGGCGTTCTCGACTGCCCGTAAGGGCAATTCGAGCTCGCGAATACGGCGCAGGCCCGCATCGGCAAGCGCACGCGCCGTTTGCTCCAGCCTTGCGCCGGGAAGAAAGGGAGAGCTGAGGACGGCGCTGACACTAGGAACAGGAATGAGTGGACGCGCGAAATCGAGAATGGAGAACGCTGTTCCGATAATCGGATGATTGAGAAGCGGCGCGCCGCAATGTATGTGAAAGGGCTGAGGATTGGGGGCCGGATCGCGAGAAAGCGGCTGAAGCACGGCCGCAGGCTGCAGCACGTCGCGCAGGATTTTCGCAACCGAAAGACATTGGTCTCTGAGATTCTGAACGAATATTGCGATGGACGCGCGCGGATTTTCCTGGAGGCGCGCACGGGCCCAGCGTGCGGCGCAATCAAATTCCTCGCGAAGGTCGGGGCACGCAACAGCTAGGAGCGGAACCGGTTCGCGCGTGAGATTTGCGCGCCCCACTTTTACGCCGACGGATTCGAGCCCGTGAACGAGGGACTTGAGGCTCGGCGGCAATCGATCGAAACCGGCAAAGATCAAGCGCTCGGGAATCGGAAACTGCTTTAGCCTTTCGAGCGCTTGTCCAATCAGGGCCGTTGAAGGCGCCCATTGCGCGCGGAGGCAGCGTTCGTTCACCTCGACCGACCAGGCGCGAAATTGCGCAGTATCTTCCGCGCTCTCCCAGGACCGATCTTCGAGCGGAAGCCGCCACTCCGCCACAAACCGGGCCGCGCTCATGGCTGAGCGGGCAGTGGCGGAAATATCGAGAACTTGAGCGCCGGAGCGCGAAATCGCTTCCTCCCACAAAAGCTGCTCCTGGGTGGAAGAGAGAAGAACCGGCAGGTCTTCGCCGCGCCGCGCGCGAGCCTCGCGCCAGATATGTTGAAGCCACGCGTTCAGGCTCAGAATTGAGGGTTGAGACCACATTCGTTGCCCGCGAGCGAGCTGGCGCTCCGCGTATTGGCGTTGGATGGCCGAGGCTAGAAGGGGGGCCGGGGTGACGACGACCGCGTCCGCCTCCGAAAGTGCCTTATCAAACCAGGCGGGCAACTCAGGATGATCGAAATGCATTCAGACTTCTTGATTCATTATCGTGCGGGTGAAAGCCTTCGCTAAAATCGAAATGCACGCATCCGGTAACATTTATGCAGCAATTCACCCGCGCCACGGTCCTGGCGACGATTTTCGCCGTTTCCATTTTCTGCCAGTCGCTCGAGCAGTTCGAGAAAAAGGTGACTGAATTTACTTTGGCGAACGGCATGCATTTCATTATTGTGGAACGGCACGAGGCGCCAGTGGTGGCGTTTCACACCTATGTCAACGTTGGCGCGGTGGACGATCCGAGCGGCCAAACCGGTCTGGCGCACATGTTCGAGCACATGGCGTTTAAGGGCACCGCGCAGATCGGCACGAAGGACTGGCCTGCCGAGAAGCAGGCCATGGAGAAGCTCGAGCTGGATTACGACGCCTACGACCAGGAGCGAAATAAGGGGCTACATGCCGATCCGAACCGAATGAAGACGCTCTGGGATCGCGTGAAGACCGATATCGCCGCGGCGGATAAGTACGTGATTCCTAATCAATATCCGGAGATTATCGAGACGAACGGCGGCACCGGATTGAACGCGGAGACGGGTTACGACGCGACTCAATACTTTTACAAATTTCCATCGAACCGGATTGAGCTATGGTTTCTGCTCGAATCGGAGCGCTTCTACGACCCTGTGTTTCGCGAGTTTTACAAGGAACGCGACGTGGTGAGAGAAGAACGGCGGATGAGAATCGAATCGGAGCCGCAGGGCCTGCTGCAGGAATCGTTTCTCGCGACTGCGTTTGAGGCTCATCCGTATCATCATCCTCCCGCCGGATGGGCGAGCGACATCGAGAATCTCCGGTTGGACGACGCAGTCAATTTTTACAAGAAATACTACGTGCCTTCGAATATCGACGTGGCGATCGTTGGCGACGTCTACCCGAAACAGGCACGGGCATTTGCCGAAAAATACTTCGGCATCATTCCAAAGGGTGGAAATCCTCCTTTAGTCGAAACGGTTGAGCCACAGCAGCAGGGTGAACGCATTGTGGACGTCAATTCGGAATCGCAACCGCTTGAAATTGTCGGTTATAAACGGCCGAATGAACTCTCGGATGATGACCAGGTGTTTGACATGATCAACGAGGTTCTCTCGGGTGGCCGCACCGGAACGATATACAAAGACCTGGTGCAGGATAAGAAACTGGCGCTCGCGGCCGGGGCGGTAGCGTCATATCCTTCCGGCAAGTATCCGAATCTATTCATGCTTTACATCGTCCCAAACATGAACAAATCGCTCGAGGACTGCGAGAAGGAGCTGTATGTAGTGGTGGACCGGCTGAAAAGCGAAAAAGTTGACGATACGACGCTGAAGCGCGTAAGGACGAAGCTCCGCGCCGACTTGATCCGCCAATTGGATAGCAACTCGGGCCTCGCTGCGCAGCTTAATTTCTTTTACGCGTCGTTTGGCGATTGGCGGAAGCTGTTTACACAACTGAACGAGTACGACCGGATAAACGCGGATAATATACAGCGCGTTGCTAAAAAATACCTTGTGCCCGAGACTCGCACGATTGGCCGGCTTGTGCAGCCGGCGAATGCGGGCGGACCGGTGAAAACCCAATCTGAAGGAGCGAAGAACTGATGCGGCGCGCAATCTGTTTTGCTGTGTTTGCAGCCGCGCTAGCGATGGTATCGAGCCGGACATGCCTGGCACAGGCGGCCGCTAGCGCTTCGGAAACGCCGGCAGCGCCGCAGCGCAAGGACCCGATTGTCGTAAGAGAAGTTGGTCCCCTTCCGTCATGGAAGAATCTAAAATTTCCTCCACTGGGCAAGGTCCACATTCCGAAGCCTGAGATCTTCACGCTCAGCAACGGTTTGAAAGTTTATCTGCTCGAAGACCACGAGCTGCCGCTGGTGGACGGGCGTGTCCTGGTTCGAACGGGGAACCTGTTCGATCCGAAGGGCAAGCTGGGGCTGGCCGAGATGACAGGCATGGTGCTTCGAAGCGGAGGCACGAGGACGCTCACAGGAGAGGCGCTGGACGAGAAGCTCGAGAACATGGCGGCTTCGATTGAAAGCAGCATCCTCGAATCGACTGGATCGGCGGGCTTTTCATGTCTCAAAGACAATACAGACACGGTTCTCGGTCTGTTTTACGATGTGCTGACCGATCCGGCGTTTCGGGAAGACAAACTGAATCTGGCAAAGACCCAAATAAAGAGCTCGATTTCGCGGCGAAACGACGATGCATCTGCCATCGCGCAGCGGGAGCTGTACCGGATTGTCTATGGGCCTCACACGCCCTATGGCGATGAGGAAGAATACGACACCATTAACGCGGTGACGCGCGACGATGTAATCGCGTTTTATAAGCGCTACTATTTTCCAGCCAATCTGATTCTGTCAGTCTATGGCGACTTTGACAGCGCGGCGATGAAGCAGCGGATCGAAACGCTGTTTGGAGCATGGAAGGCCGAAGAACCGAAAGTTCCTCCGTTTCCTAAGGTGGACGCCAAGCCCGACCCAGGCATATTTCTGGTTTCAAAGAGCGATGTGACGCAGACGTTTATTCAAATGGGCCATCTAGGCGGCGAGCTGCGCGATAAGGATTTCGCCGCGCTTGAAGTGGCGGCGGACGTGCTAGGCGGCGGATTTTCTGGCCGTCTGTTCCGGGAGATACGCACTCGCTTGGGCTATGCCTATGAGGTGGGCGCGGACTGGGGCGTTAACTACGACCATCCGGGCGTGTTTAACATCAGCGTTAGCACGAAGGCGCAGACTACAACCGAAACTCTCAAGGAGATCTTCAAGGTCTTGGATGGAATCCGCACGTCCGAAATTACCGACGATGAGCTGAAGGTTGCAAAGGACACAGTACTCAACAGCCTCGTATTTGCGTTCGAACGGCCGCAGAGCACTCTGAACCGGCTAATCACGTACGATTACTTCAACTACCCCCCCGATTTCCTGACGCAGTACGAGAAGGCGATTTCGCTGGTGACAAAAGAGGATGTGGTTCGAGTGGCGAAGGAACATTTTCAACCTTCGAAGCTTTCGATCATTGCGGTGGGGAACGAGAAGAACTTCGGCGAGCCGCTAACGGCGCTGAATCTTCCGGTGAAACCGCTGGACGTGAGCATTCCTGCTCCGCATGAAGCGACGGTCACGGCAAACGCGCAAACGCTGGCTGGCGGCCGCGAGCTCATTTCAAAGGCGGTCGAGTTCCTGGGAGGCGCAGAGAAGTTGAAGTCGATTCATGATGTGACGGCGGTGGAAGACGCGCAGATGCACACGCCGCAGGGCGAGATGGCGATGAAGGTTAAATCGGAAGGAATTCTACCTGGCACGTTTCGCGAAGAGCAGCAAAGAGGACCGGTCACGATCACACTGTTTGTGGACGGGAACTCGGGATGGGTGAACACACCAAGAGGCACGCAGGAGCTGCCTGCGGACGCCCAGCAGCAGATCCGGAGCCAGGTTTCAAGGCAGCTTACTTCGCTGCTGCCCCAGCTTGCGAATGAAAGCAATGCCGTTCTCACAGGCGATGGCAAAGTGCAGATTAAAACGGCAGACGGCAATCCAGTAACGTTCGCAATAGATCCAGCCAGCGGATTAATAAAGAGCCTCAGCTACGCGGAAGAGGGAGGGGCGGTGGTCGAGAATTTTTCAGACTGGCGGGATGTCGGCGGAATCAAGCTTCCGTTCAAATCGGAAGTGATTAAAGATGGAAAGCCGGTTCAGACCGCGGTTGCGTCGGAAATCAAGATCAACACGAATCTGAATGCGGAGGAGCTCGGCAAGCGGCCGTGATTCGTTCTGTTCTGTTCTTAGCACTGCTGCCGGCGCTCCTTACGGCGCAGAGTGACGATAAGGGCAAGCAGGTTGTGTTGGATGCCATTACGGCGCTGGGTGGCCCAAGGTTCTCGTCACTCGAGAACGTTGTCGAATCGGGCGTAGCCTATTCGTTTTATCGGGCGCAGATAACCGGCCGGGACAACGCGACGATTTACACCGAATATCTGGACAAACTTCCCGAGAAAGGACTGGCTGTGCAGGAGCGCCAGGCTTTCGGGAAGAAGCAGGATTACTCGGTGCTATTACTGCCAGATCAAGGATTCGAGATTACATTTCGCGGAGCGCGGCCGCTGGCGGACGACCGTTGGAAGCGGTACGTCGCAACCACCTCGGCGAATATTTTCTATCTTCTGCGGGAACGGTTCAGCAACCCGAAAATGAGTTACGATTTTGTCCGGTCCGATGTGGTGTCGAACGTGCAAGTGAATATTGTCGATATCACTACCCCGGAAGATCAGACGACACGGGTGTACTTCGACTTCAATACGAAGCTGCCTATTCGACAGGAGCGCAACGAGTGGGACCCGATCGGCCAGCAGAGAGCAGTGGAAGTAACCGACTATTCGAAGTATCGCGAAGTAAGCGGTCTCGAGTGGCCCTATGTGACGCATCGCGAACGCAACGGCGAAGTGATTTTCGAAATCTTCGGCACGCACGTCGAGATGAATGTAAAACTGCCGGCCAAGACATTCGAGCTACCGCCCGGAGCGCAAATTTTGAAAAAGGCGAATTGAGGCATAAGCGAACGAATTTCAGAACTGAAGCTCGCTGATGGCGGTTCGAAGTCGGGTATCGAGGGTCGATTTTCGCAACGAGAGACTGCGCTCCCGATCGCGTAAGCTTGCCAATTGCGTTTCATTCTTGGATAGTCCTTCCGAATAGGTCCGCACTTGTTCTTCTTGCCCTTTTACCCGATTTAAGCTGTCTATGTTCTGCCTCAGGCGTGTTTGGTCCTCGCTGAGATCGGCGATCTGAGACTTTGTGGCCTCGAGTTGGGCGCTGGTATCGGCGATCTGGCGCTCGAGATCGACCACGCTGTTCAACTGGCTTCGGTCCGATGGGCTCAAATCCTTGTTGGCAATAAGGGTCATTAGGAAATCGGGCGTCGAAGAAGCGATCTCTTCGGAGGTTTGCGTGACTTGTTCGAGCTCGATTTTCAGTTCCCGTGAACTGTTCGGCCGCAGATCCGCTTCGAAACGGTAGGCTGTGGCAGTTCCCTCGATGGGCTTGGGTGAGAGGACGGTGTACTGATTAACTCCGTCCTGCTGCAAAATCAAGGTTTTTGGCTTTGCATCGACGTTCGCGATCGTATAGGTTCGAATACTGTGGTCGGAATAGCGGATGGAGAGGAATCCGTTCGCGACATGGACTTCGCGAACGCGGCGCGATGCGCTGTTGAAAGACGAAGTGATGCGCGTTCCGTAATCGACCGCGTAACCGATCAGACGTTTGTCGCCGGCTTTCAGAGTTTCGAATAAAGCCTCTCCGGCATAGGCTCCGCCTTCATAGACTGTGATTGGGCCTCCGTCGAGAGTTTTTGCTGTGTCGTTGGTAATTTCGGCTGCGTTGACTGGATGTTCTCCGTCATTATTGGTGTAGATGAGAAGTTTGCGAGCGGAAATCTGATTTTGAAGAAAGGGCAGCATTGCGGATTCATTCTTCTTGACGGTGACCGGCGATGCGAAATGGTATTCGAATAGCTCGCCCAACGTGGCTCCAGTAGCGCCTTGGACCGAGCTAGGCTCGACTCGCACGGATTGGGCGAGTGCCGGACCATACCCGTTGCCGGAACCGCTGCCGACGCCGCTGAGCACACCCCCGATGACGCCGCCGCTCTGTGCTTGATAGGTTCCTCCGCCCATGCCGCCACCACTGCCCTCACCTAGGGCGGCTACCTGCCTAGGTGGTTGTACCAGGCGGTCCACGCTGCCTCCGTATACAACGGGTCCGGCCGCGCGATCGGCGGGAAGCTCGGCTACGGCGCGCTGACCAAAGCGCGGAGTATCGAGAAGGCTAACGAAAGAGATAGGACGTCCTGAGACTACCGAGAGATTCACATTGTTCCAGTCTTCATCGGTCGTGTTATCGACAATGGCCCATCCTTCGAGTATTGAGTTCGGCTGTTCGAGTGTAAGACGATAGGATGACTTCCATATGGCAGTGGGACTGATGTAGGCAACGTGCAAGTTGTGCGCGCCCGGCTCGGCGAAATCGATGAAGATGCGCCGCTGTTCGCGCGCCTTGCTCTGACCCAATGTTTGCAGATACTGCCTCAATTGCTCTTCGAGATGGGCATCGAGAAGCCGGATCGAGGTAACGGCTGCCAGATCGTAAGTGGCTAGCTCTCCCGAGTCGAGCAGCAGGGAAATCTGTTCGACGGCTGGCCGCATCTCGGCATCGCTCGGCGGCGCGAGGCTGCAGGCTCCGAGAATGGCTCCTCTAGTTAAGTGGTCTGCGACCTTCAGTTCGACGTGAGCGCCCTTGAGGCCGTCCAGAAAATTATTAAATGGCTGTGCATTGCCGGGACTGAATGGATAGCGGGCGATCCGCTGATCCAGCGTCTCGTTCGAATCGTAGCGAATCGCGGAGATTCGATTTCCGGCCGCATCGGTGACGGTGAGAGATTTCAGGACATCATTCATGTCGGCGGTTTGGAAATTAAGACGAGCTTCTTCGCCCGCCGGCACGATGCCTTCGCGCTCGAAGAAACCGACTCCGTGTTTATAGAGCACAATTCGTTTAACTGGCAGTTCGGCTGCGTAACAGAGGTTCACCGGGGCTGCCACCGCAAGCAAGGCAAGGGCGGAGACGAGCCACGCCCTGCGCGAAATACGCGTTTGCATAAAGGGCTCCTTCCGTTTTAGAAACGGTGCGGACGTGAAGAACTAGCCGGCTCGTGTCAGTCCTGAGGATTTAGAAGTAGAGATAGCGAAAAAAGTTCCCGATGATTGCGAGGCTGAACCGCGCCGTCGCTTAGTATCAGCGTCTGGAGGGATCCGCCGACTCGGGATCGAGGCCGAGTTCGTGGATCGCCTGTTGTGCGCGCTGGGCATCGAAGCGGCCCCACCGCACAAGCGAAGCCAAGGCCGCGGCCGCTATCGACGGCGCGTCGACTTCGAAAAAGCGCCTGAGATGTTCGCGATTTTCGGAGCGCCCGAAGCCATCGGTACCAAGCGATGTGAGGCGTCCGGGCAGCCAGGGCGCAATCTGATCGGGCACCATTTTCATGTAATCGGTAGCCGCGATAATGGGCATGTCAATTGCGCCCAAGGCTTCGAGCAGGTACGGTTTTTTCGGCTGCTCGGCGGGATGGAGACGGTTCCAGCGTTCCACTTCGAGAGCGTTCCTGCGAAGTTCGTTGTAGCTGGTGACGCTCCAGACATCGGCGGCAACGCCGTAGTGATCGGCAAGAATCTTCTGCGCCTTCAGCGCTTCGTTGAAGATCGGACCGCTGCCGAAGAGGGTAACCTGCGCGGGACCGTTCTCAGAACGTTTGAAAGGATAGAGGCCACGCAGAATTCCCTCGTGAATTTCGGCTTGCGGCATGGGCGGATGCACATAATTCTCGTTGCAAACCGTTAAGTAGTAGAAGCGGCTTTCGCCGAGTTCATACATGCGGCGGATTCCATCCTGAACGATGACCGCTATCTCATAGGCATAAGCCGGATCGTAGCTAGCTAACGTCGGAACCGTGCTGGCCAATACAAGGCTGTGGCCGTCCTGATGCTGCAGGCCCTCGCCGAGGAGAGTGGTGCGGCCTGCGGTGCCGCCGAGCATGAAACCTTTGCCGCGGGAGTCGGCGAATGCCCAGATCAGGTCGCCAATCCGCTGGAAACCGAACATCGAATAGTAAATGAAAAACGGAATCATCGGGACGCCGAGATTGGCGTAGGCCGTGCCCGCGGCAGTAAAGGACGCCATTGAACCCGCCTCGGTAATCCCTTCTTCGAGGATTTGACCGTTCTGCGCTTCCTTGTAGTACATGAGCACATCGGCGTCGACCGGTTTATAAAGTTGGCCGTGCGGCGCGTAGATGCCTCGCTCTCGGAACATCGACTCCATTCCGAATGTGCGGGCTTCGTCGGGAATAATCGGAACGATGTATTTGCTGAGCTCGGGCGTTTTCAATAGGGCTTTCAGAATGGCCACGAAGGCGGCGGTGGTGGATGCTTCTCGTCCTCGCGAACCCTGCAGCGATTCGTGAAAGGTTTCGAGGGGCGGAGACTTGATCTCGATTTTCTTCGGCGCTCGGGCAGGCATGTAGCCTCCGAGCTCTTCCCTACGCGCCCGCAGGTATTTCATCTCGGGACTGTCCTCGGGCAAAGATACGAACCGGATGTCGTGAACTACCTCGGAAGGCAGATTCAAATCGAAGCGACGGGCGAGATAGGCCAGCTCCTCCTCGTTCAACTTTTTCTGCTGATGGGTGATGTTCTTGCCCTCGCCTGCCTCGCCGAGACCATAGCCTTTCACGGTATGGGCGAGGATGACAGTTGGCTGGCCGCGATGCTCGACAGCGCGTTTATACGCGTTATACACCTTCACGGGATCGTGCCCGCCGCGCGCCATGCGCGCCAGCTCGTCGTCCGATTTGTGCTCTACCAGCTTCAGTAGCTCAGGATATTTTCCGAAGAATTCCTTGCGGACATACGCGCCGCCGCGAGCCTTGTAATTCTGGTATTCGCCGTCTACGCATTCTTCCATCCGTTTGAGAAGGAGCCCGCTCGTGTCGCGTTCAAACAGCTCGTCCCAGTCCGAGCCCCAGACAAGTTTTATGACGTTCCAGCCGGCGCCGCGAAATAAACCTTCCAGTTCCTGAATGATGCTGCCGTTGCCGCGCACTGGCCCGTCGAGTCGCTGCAAATTGCAGTTCACGACGAAAATCAGATTGTCAAGCCGCTCGCGCGAGGCCACCGTGATAGCGCCCAGCGTTTCTGGCTCATCGGTCTCGCCATCGCCCACGAAAGCCCAGACCTTTCGATCCGTTGGCGGAATGATTTCGCGATTCTCGAGATAGCGGACAAACCTGGCGTGATAGATCGAATTGATCGGCCCTATACCCATTGAGACTGTCGGGAACTGCCAGAAGTCCGGCATCAGCCACGGGTGCGGGTAAGAAGAAAGGCCGGGATGCTCACGCAACTCGTGGCGGAAATTCTTGAGATGCTCTTCGCTGAGACGGCCCTCGACAAAAGCGCGCGAATAGAATCCGGGCGAGGCGTGGCCCTGAAGATATAAAAGATCGCCGGGCTGATCGCCGATGCGGGCGCGGAAGAAATGATTAAAACCAACTTCCGACAGTGTCGCAAGGGATGCGAAGGTCGAGATGTGGCCGCCGATGTTCGCGTCGTGCTTGTTAGCGCGCACCACCATCGCCGCAGCGTTCCACCGGATCACGCTCTTGATTTTGCGCTCGAGCGCGCGATCGCCCGGATACGGCACCTGCTCCTGAACCGGTATGGTGTTTAGATAGGGAGTTGTAACTTTTCCTAGTGCATCGACACCGAGGCGTACAGCGCGGTCCTGCAGCTTTTGCAGAAGATAAGATGCTCGGTCGGGACCTTCTTCCTCTACAACTTGCTCGAGCGCTTCCAGCCATTCCGACGTTTCCTGTGGGTTCAGGTCCGTCGGGCGTTCTTCCTTGGTTTTCAACATGAGTTTCGTCGTGGCTAACCTTCCACGATAACTTTTCTCGGCCGAGCGGCGCAATTCACGCAATTTTCACGTGTTCCACCGCGGGCGTTGAAAATCTGCGCGCCACTTTAATTTTCGTGCTTGCAACAACTTACGGAAGGTGACGGAGCAAGCATTACGCGCCGCATTCCGGAAAATCCTGAATCATACAACTTCGGCCTCACATCTACCTTCACTTATTGTTCTTGATTTTCCAATTCGGCTGTTGCAAGCTAAAAGGTTTTCGGAGCCAAAACTAAACCGAATGCGAGTCCGGGTCTTCCATCATGACCATTGCTTCGATGGAGCAGCATCAGCAGCATATGTAACTCGCTTTCTCGAAAGCAAATTCTACCCACGCTCGGAGTTCATGTATACGGGCCTGGCACATCGCGCCGATCAGCTCTTTGAAGACGGCTGGTTTGACGGCGACGTCAATGTCATCGTCGACTTCAAATATTCAACACACCCGAACCTGACATGGTGGTTCGACCATCACCAAAGCGCGTTCTTGAGCGCCGCCGATGCGGAGCATTTTCGCCGCGATACTAGCGGCCGAAAGATGTTTGACCCAAGTTTTCGGTCCTGCACCAAATTTATCGCCCACGTTGCCGAGTCACGCTTCGGTTACACGGCAGACGACCTTGAAGATCTGGTGAAATGGACCGACATTGTGGATGGCGCGCTGTACGAGGACGCGAAATCGGCGGTTGAGATGAATGAACCGGCCATGAAGCTGACGCTTGTCATCGAGGGAGTGAAGGGCCACGCCATTGTCGAAAAAATTATTCGCAAAATGCAGCACGAGCCGCTACCCTGCATTGTAGCGGACGCAGATATTCAAGCTGAATACCGGCGGCTGCACGCCGAGCACCTACGGAACATCGACATTATCCGGAAAGCGAGTTCAGCCGGGAACGGCGTCATTTATTTTGACCTCGTCGACGACGGAATCGAGGGCTACAACAAATTTATCCCTTACTATTTGTTTCCCGATTCCGCCTACACGGTTTCAGTGTCCACATCGAGTTTCAGGACGAAAGTGTCGGTAGGCTCGAATCCGTGGGTGCGCCACCCGCTGCGACATAACCTGGCCACTATTTGCGAGCGCTATGGCGGAGGCGGTCACCCCAAAGTGGGAGCCATCAGTTTTCCGATCGGAGCTGTGCAGGAAGCGCGAAAAGCGGCCGCGGAGATTCGCGAAGAGCTGAAGAGCTAGTCCGCATCCATTCGTACGAGTTTTTCTAAATGCTTGGCGAGGATGTCGACTTCGAGATTCAGCCACGTTCCTGGCTTGTATTTGCAAAGGGTCGTGTGTTGGTAGGTGTGAGGAATGATGGTGAAGGCGGCCACTGAATCTTCGATAGCCGCCACCGTTAGGCTGATTCCATCCACAGCCAGAGATCCCTTGCTCACCACGTAGCGGTCAAGATCGGGTGGAATGCGCAGCGTCAGCCACCAGTTGGCGTCCCCCAATTCGTTTAGCGATACAAGTTCCGCGGTTCCATCCACATGGCCCAGCACAAAGTGCCCTTCAAGCCGGCCATTCGCAGCGAGCGGGCGCTCGAGGTTCACGATTGAAGCCGGGCGAAGAGCGCCGAGGTTAGTGCGCTTTAACGTTTCCGGAGCGAGATCGGCGGAAAAGCCCGTGTTGGTAATTTCCACAGCAGTTAAGCATGCGCCATTCACGGCAATGCTCGCGCCGATCCCCGCATCGGCCAGCAGGCCGCCGCATTCGATGGTAAGGCGCGCGCCTGCTGCGTGCCGGTTGAGCGCCGAAACATGTCCCAATTGCTGAACGATTCCGGTAAACATGTTCAAGATTTTGCAACGTAGGCTTCCACAGCGAACTCATCCTTGCTGATTTGATGCAGAGAAAGCCGCTCGAGCAAAATAGCGTCCGCCCGGCGCGGCCGTCCGCTTCCGCCCGCTACGGGCAGGCTTTCGAGTCCACCGAGAATCTTCGGCGCGTAGTAGAAAAAAATTTTGTCGGCCACGCCGCTGTCGAGGAACGCCCAGTTCACCTTGCTGCCCGCTTCGACCATGACAGACTCGTACCGGTCGTCGGCCAAATACTGGACGACCGCTCGAAGATCGGTCCGGCCGCGCAGTCCATCGGCGATCAAAACCTTCACGCCTCGGTCTTCCAACATGCGCCGGCGGTCGGTGGCCGCGGCGGAGGTGCCCACTACCAGCAGATCGTCTTGCGCGCCGCGCACCATCTTCGAGGCGAGCGGGATTCGCAGTTGTGAATCAAGCACGATACGAAGCAGCGGGCGGCTCCGTCCCAGACCAGAGCGGTCCGTCAACAAACAATCGTCGTTTAAGACCGTACCAATGCCAGTGAGTATGGCATCGGATGCATGACGAAGCTGCTGCACATGAGCGCGCGCTGTTTCGCTGGTAATCCAGCCTTCGTTATTCATGGGAGCGGCAATTTTGCCGTCGAGCGTGACGGCGGATTTTACCGTGACCAGCGGCAGTCCGGTTCTCATGAAGTGAACGAATGGCTCGTTCAGCTTTTCCGCTTCTCCTGAGTGGACGCCGTCGAGAACTACTTCGATTCCCGCTTCGATCAGTTTCTGAATTCCTTTGCCCGATACAAGCGGATTAGGATCGCGCATTGCGCAGACTACTTTCCCGATCCCCGCCTGGATGATTGCGCCGGCGCAAGGCCCTGTGCGTCCGGTATGGGCGCAGGGTTCGAGCGTCACATACATAATTGCGCCGCGCGCCTGATCCTGCGCCTCATCGAGCGCAATGATCTCGGCGTGCTTCAGACCGGCCCAGGTGTGAAAGCCGCGGCCGACAACTTTCCCTTCTTTGACGACTACTGCGCCGACAGCCGGATTCGGGCTGCTTTGACC